>JBKHHV010000369.1:0-2821 GCA_046539005.1 Phycisphaerae bacterium | reverse complement strand
GCGGAACCACTTCTCCCGAACCTTCCCGAACAACGCGATGTCCACCCAGCCCTCTACCCCAGTTCGCCACCACCCCCCATCCACCCGTTGTCATAGTGCCCACCAATCCATGATCAAGGAGCCCCGGCGGACGGTCGCTGTGGTGCCGAGTTTCCATCTCCAAGTGCGCGGCCGCGTATAGCGAGGCGTCGGTGGTCCACTCAGAGCACACCAAGGCAGGGTAACCGCATTTGCAGCCATGTGGTGCGGCGGGTATAATCACAGGTACGAAGCCATACGATGACGGGGGTTCTAATGTGGAGACGGTATCCTGTATCGGCCGTTGTCCTGCTGACTGCCGCGACCTGGGCGTTAACCCAGATGCAGATCGAGGCGCTGAACCTGGAGTGCGGCGGTCTGCTCCCCCGGCCCCTTGCCCCCGGGCTCGCGAACCGGGAATGGCCCCACGACCGCATACGGGAGGAACCATGAAACGCAAACAGGTCTTCCTGATGGTTGTCGCAGCGGCTGCGTTGGCAACGGTCGTGCTGCCCTGCCAAGGGCAGGCCAGTTCCGAGACCTCGGCCGAGTTGGCGGAGCTTTTGCGGCGGTATCCCGAGGCTGACACGAACGGGGATGGTGTTCTCACGATGAGTGAGGCGAAGGCCTTCGTGCAGGAGCAACTCGGACACGGCGGTGCGCGTCGACCGGCCGAGATGCCCCCTGCCCCGGACGCGCCCAGCAAGAAGATTCCGCTGCCGGAGAAGGACCTCCCGCGCGATCTGGACCCGGTGATCCTCACCGGCAAGCAGGTGCAAGGTCTCCTCGGCCGTGAGCCCGGGCAGATCGTGGCGTTCGCATGGAAGAATGACGCCTGGAAGCAGGTGCCGGTGCAGGTCGACGAGCGGAAGAAGGTCGACCTGGGCAAAGCGTGCGGGGGAGAATCGTTCAGGACCACGCTGTACGCCGACCCCCGAACGAAGCTGGGGGCCGACCCCAACGTGAAGCTGGACATGGACGACGAGGTCGTATTCATGGCAAAAGACACGGGGGGCCGGACCCGTGCGGCCGATCCCGAAGGAGTAGAGGCCGACGGCCGAACGGAGTTGCGGATCGGTGATCCGTCGGGCGGAAAGGACCGCTACGTGTACCTCTTCGCATCGGACGGCTCGCTGAAGGCTGACGCCGGGATCGATTACGTGAAGTACAAGGCGAGGAAGGCCGCCCGGCCCGCACGGCTGCGGCAGGAGAACTCGGTTGTGGAGACGAACCGCTATCGCGTGGGATTTGCGGCAAGGTGGATTCTGGATCGGACCGAGGTGCTGGCGGGGATCAAGAAGCCGGTGGACATCCTCGACGGCGACAAGTTCCAGTTCCTGCCCGGCATCAGCATCCGCACGACGGGGACCTTCAGCCGGGGCAAGGGGGAGTATCTCGCTCACATCGACGGCCCGGTGCGGGCGATCCGGTCGGTGGTGGGCGCCAACAGCGGACGACTGACCCAACGGGACTGGGTCTTTTACGAAGGCCGCCAGGACTGCATCACCTACCTGCGTGTGCATCCGATCCCGGGCACGTGGATGTACTACGATTTCAGCCCGGCCGCCCGGGGTATGACGTACTACGACAATCTCAACACCGGGGGCGTGACCATCGACGGCAAGCCCGACCGCATGCACAGCGGCAGGCTGCGGTGGCAGGTAGTGACCGGCAAACAGGGCACGCTGTCGATGGCCCTGCTTACCGAAACCGACCTGCCGCGGGTGACATGGAAGTCGTACTACTTCGACCAGGCCCAGGCCAACTGGGACCAGGGAATCGGCGATCGGCACGCCTGCGGCGCCTCGGGCCCGGCCACCGGACCCCTGCTGAACACCGACCCCACCGATCGCTCCGGGAAATGCTACCAACTGACGGTCCGACGGATCGTGTACTACCAGAAGCCGAACGCCCCACTGGAGGCCGCGCTGAAGAGGATCGCCGCGGCGGGCACACCGCTGAAGGTGGACTGACCCGCCCTCCCCGCGGATTACGCGCTGCCGCCGCGTTGGGCGAGGTCGCGAAGTCGGCGGACGTGATCGTCACGGAGCGGTGAAAGCGCCTCGCCGTTGCGGAGGATGACCTCGCAGGCCGACTCGAAGAACACGGCCATCTGGATCGCCTCGCGCGGCGTGCCGGCCAGTGCGACCTGCCCGTGGTTGCGCATCATCACGAGGTCGCTCTCGGCCGCGGCGGCGACCACGGCAGCCGAGAGTTCCGGCGAACCGGGCATGTGGAACGGCACCCACGCCACCGGCCCGACGTAGACCGGGACCTCCAGCGTGACGTCGAAACTGGGCGGCGGATCGTTGCGGCAGGCGATGGCCGTGGCGGCCGGCGACTGAAAATGCAGCACGCAGCCGACCTCGGGCCGCTGCCGCAGTATGCCCACGTGGAAGCGGGACTCCACGGACGGGCGAACGCCGTTGAGCACCTCCCCGTCGGCGAGGCGAACCAGCGAAACCTGCTGCGGCGTGATGTCCTCCAGCCACGTCCGCGTGCCGCTGACCAGCAGGTGGGCATCATCCAGCCGCCACGAGAAATTGCCGCTGCTGCACCGCACCAGCCCCTGCCGGGCCGTCTGGTGACACACGCTCACAAACTGCTCAAGCCTGTCGGGCGAAACGTCCATTCCTTCTCCTGATCGTGCCAAACGCCAGCGGGTCCATGGTAGCGAACCCCGGCGGGAATGGAAGGCCGTGAAGAACACACGAGGGGAGGAAACGATGTCCCCCTCCGGAGGGACGGTACGAGAATACGGTAGCGAGACAGCATGCTTGTCTGCTTCGCGGAGAAGCAGGGC
>JBKHHV010000368.1:0-2826 GCA_046539005.1 Phycisphaerae bacterium | reverse complement strand
TTTCCTCGCCACCGACCTCCATCAGGTCGACGCCGAGCAGGCCGCCGCCGACCGCCGCGCTCGCCTTCTCGACGAGTTCGAGCGCCGCGTCGTCGAGTTCGAACTCGGCCGTCTCGCCGCCCTGGATCAGTTCGGTCTGGTCGGTGAAGTACAGTTCCAGCCGCTTGCCGTTGTTCAGCGTGACATAGATTTCCTTCTCCGCGGGGACGGCCTCGTCTACGGTACCTTCGTAGTTGCCGGCCTCGACGGTATCCACCCCTTCACCACAGCCAACCGCCCCTCCCAGCAGCACGGTCGCCAGTGCCGTCAGCAGCAGCCCCTGTCCGATCCGGTTCCACTTCATGGTCTTCTCCTTGTGTCGAACCCGTAACGTATGGTCTCACAAGGATTGTAGGCGCATCGAGGATCGCTTCCCGCGGCAGGGAAAATCGTCGGGCTACACCGTCTTGTCGGCATCGCGGCCGAGGGCGCGGTAGTGCTCCCGCCGCACCTTGCGGTCGCGATCGTGCTCGGCGGTGGCGATCTGTGCCACCTGCACCGCCACCTCCCGCGGCACGACGATCACGCCGTCTCCGTCGGCAACCACCACGTCGCCGGGGCGCACCTGCACGCCATCGACCGCGACGGGCACGTCCATGGCGTCAAACTGGAGGCGTCCCTGCACCATGCTCTGGGATCGGAACTTCGCCCAGAACGGGACCTCCTGGAGCACCACTTCGTCGGTGTCTCGTACGCCGCCGTTGGACACCAACCCGCGGGCGCCCTTCCGCAGACAACTGAGGGTGTTCTCCGACCCCATCAGCCCGGCGTTGATGCCGCTCTGGTCGATGACGATCAGGTCGCCCGGCTCGATCCGCTCGATCCACGGGTACGGGCAGACGTCCCGGTAGTAGCTGCCGGCCCATTGCATGTACTCGTCGGGTTCGGTGCGGGGGGCGGGCCCCTGGTAGGGCAGGTAGCGGACCGTGCGGGCGATGCCCGCCGCCCGCGTCGGCCACAGCGGACGCATCTGCGGCGACATGGAACCGTAGTGGTGATAGCCCAGCGCGTCCATGCCGTCGCGGACGTCGGCCAGGCGCAGGCATTCGAATGCATCCAGGAGAGATTGATTGTCCATGGGGGATCTCCGATGGTGATGTGTTCGCTGCAAGCTTACCCACCGCCGGAAGCCGACGCAACGGGCTCGCCTGTGCGGAGATGGCCTGTGGGCGAATGCTGCGAGGACTTCACTTGTCCTGTCTCGGCGATGCGGTATAATCCGGCAGACTCGCGGGGCGTAGCTCAGTTTGGCAGAGCGCCTGCTTTGGGAGCAGGAGGCCGCTGGTTCAAATCCAGTCGCCCCGAGTCGGCCGCAGGCCGACTAGAGCAGGTGAGCAGTAGACAGTAGAACAGGAGAAAGAGGCAGAGCCCCAAGAGCGCCAAGGCGCGAGCGATGGCGAAGTCGCTCACCTGCAATCTCCTGTTCACCTGTTTTCCTGTTCAATCCGTTGGGGCTTCCTATGGCCTTCCTGTTCAGGATCTGAAGGTCCACCCGCCAGACGGCCCGGCCCTGTGTAGATTCCCGGAACGAGTTGACGGAAAGGGCTGAGTCAAGGGACGTCCCCTGAGCGTAGCTCAGTGCTTGGTGTCGGGTAGTGAGGAGCATTGCCAAGTGTGTGGCGACCCGCATGAGTCGCTTGTGACGCTTGGCCCGGAGGTCGTGGTCTGTCCGCAGCAAGGCTTTACCGCCTTCTCGACGTATGGGACCTCTCCGGAGAGCCCCCACCGGGGACGGCTGGCATGGACGCACTTCCCCGAGCCAACACCGGGGAAGGGCAAGACGAACCCGGGCGAGCTCTGGATCGCCGGTCGCGATGCCGCCCAGCCGATCAAACTGACGGACCTGCAAGACATCGACGCCCACAACGGGGCCCGCGCGGATTGGGTCGACGAGGACGTCCTCCTCTACTTCGACGATGGCCAGGCAAAGGTGCGCCGGGCGGATGGCACATTGCTGCACGCCAAGCCCGGCCTGCCGGGCGAGC
This sequence comes from Phycisphaerae bacterium, assembly GCA_046539005.1. GTDB lineage: Bacteria > Planctomycetota > Phycisphaerae > SM23-33 > SM23-33 > CAZFPT01. The sequence continues at coordinate 802 of JBKHHV010000368.1, read as the reverse complement.
GCACGTGGGGCAACCTGGTTCTTGTCTTCCAGCCCGACCTGACCGACCCCACGGATGGCCTGTACGTGTTGGATGTGCGCAGCGGCGAGTACACACAGGTTCTCTCCCGGCGCCGACTCCTCGCACTGCAGTCCGGCCGCCTGACGCATCCGCGGTTCAGCCCGGGCGGGCGGTACATCGGCTTCTGCCTCGGTGAGGATTTCTACTCGATGGAGACGAGGCCAGGAGCCCAGCCGCAACGGCTGGGCCTTGCGCCGATGCATTGGCTCTGGTATGACGAGGAGACGATCGCGGGGCATACCTCCTCGTGGGGCCTGGGCAAGCGGTACAGTCTCGACGGCGGGGTGATCGAGACGCTTTCGGGGATGGGCAATCACATGGGGGTGTCGCCGGAGGGTGGCTGGATTGCCAGCGAAACCGACTACGGTTCGGTGCCGGTGGTGCTGACGCTGTTCCAGTGCGGGAGTACACAGGGCACGGAAGTGTTCCGCTCGCCGTACGCGGAGGCGGCGTGGGAGGTCGTCTGTCACGTGAACCCGGCCTTCGCCCGCGACAGCTCGCGTATCTACTACAACAAGCCTACGGGGCCGCGCATGGTGCAGGCCTGCTACCGGGACATTCTGTCCGTGTAATGCGATCGCCGATCGCCCCGCCTTGACCGGAACGGAAACCTTCCACCGGGAACGGAAAGCTATGTTATTGCCTTGTCAGGGGTTACAAACGACGTGACAATGGCGCGGTTCACACTCGCCGGGGAGGCAGTGACTATCCTGTTTGTTTCACGGCTGCTTTTCCTGCTTGC
>JBKHHV010000367.1:0-2836 GCA_046539005.1 Phycisphaerae bacterium | reverse complement strand
TGCTGCAGCGGGGTGTGTTCGACGACCTGTTTGCCTGCTTCGGCGAAGGTGTCCACGAAGACCCTAACGAACTGTATCTTACGGTTCGCAATAAGCTTCCGACCGAGTCGGCGAACTTCTGGGACCGTAAGATCGGCTACTTCAGCCGCCGCAGTCTCAAGCGGTCGTTCTACTTCCACGGTGCCAGCGGCGAGGCGGCGTGGCTCCTCAAAAAGATCATGCTGACGTTCAAGCGGACCGTCCGACGACGGCTGGAGGAGTTCCTCAATGCCGAGTCGCTCGATCGCCAGCGGGAACTGTACGAGGAGATGGAGCCCCAACTGTGGGACGCCCTGCTTTGCTGGGTGGTTCGTCAGCCGGCGATGATGGCGCTGATGGGGGTTCCCCGTCCGCAGATACGGCTGATCGAGCAGGGCTACCCCGGCGGACTTCTGGGGTACATCCAGGACAAGTTCCGCCACGTGATGACCCGGATCCACATCGGCGACAACTACTTCTGGCGGGTCTACGCCACCGGAACCTATACCCCCACCTGTTGCCCGAATTACCTGCGCCCGGAGAGTTTTCCCCTGCTGAGGTCCAACGCCTCGCGACTCCATACGTACAATTGCACGGTAACCGAGTTCCTCCAGGAGCACCCGGGCGAGTACACCCACTTCGTGCTGCTGGATCACCAGGACTGGCTGGCCGGACATGACCCCCACGCCCTGCGGGAAGAATGGGACGAGATCTTCGCCAACGCCGCACCCGGAGCCAAAGTGCTGATGCGGTCGGCGGGCATCACCCACGACTTCCTGCCGGAGGAGGTGCTCGAACGGCTGCGGTTCGATACCGGGCGCACCGAACAACTCCACCCCACCGACCGGGTGGGCACGTACGGCAGCCTTCACTTCGCGGAGATCGCATGACGCGGATCGAGACACGCGCCCACGCCGGCACCGAGGAACAATCGCTCCGCCGATACTACCGGTTCCATGCAAAGATCTACGACGCAACGCGGTGGAGCTTCCTGTTCGGGCGGGCGCGCATTGTGCGCGAACTCGCCGAGCACTGCAGACCCCGGCGGGTGCTGGAGGTCGGCTGTGGGACGGGCAAGAACCTGCTGGCGCTGGCCAGGCAGTTCCCCCACGCCCAGTTGACCGGCGTGGACCTCTCGGAGTCCATGCTGCGGATCGCCCGTCGTACGCTGTCGCTCGTCACCCGCCCGGTGCAATTGCTCCACCAGCCCTACCACGCCCCCCTCCAGGCCGACGAGCCCTACGACCTGGTGCTGTTCTCCTACTCGCTGTCGATGATGAACCCCGGCTGGCAGTCGGCCATCCGGTCGGCCCATGCCGACTTGGCGCCCAACGGGACCGTGGCGGTGGTGGATTTCCACGACACCCGGTTCCGCTCGTTCCGCAAGTGGATGAAGATCAATCATGTGCGGATGGAAGGGCATCTGCTGGAGGCACTGAAAGAGCACTTCTGCCCGCGGACACTCGCCACGCGCCGCGCGTACGGGGGAATCTGGCGGTACCTGCTGTTCGTGGGCGCCCGCCGGCAGGAGCCGTAAGCGGTTTGGACCCACAACGAAGTACCGAACGTTGGCGGGACGCCGCATCCAAGCCCCGGACCGAACGTGCCCCGCGCGCAGACGGTCGGCCGGAAGATACCGCAACCGAAGCCCGCGCATAAGATCGGCCGACAGGCTTCTCTCCCGTCGGCCGATTCGACACATCCCACGACTGTGCCTTCGTTATCTTCGTCTGCGACGCAGCATCGCCCCGCCCGCCAGTGCAAGGATTGCCACCGTGCCCGGATCGGGTACGGCCCCGGCGGACGGCTGCCCCAGGCGGCATCGCAGTACGTCTGGGGAATCGGGCTGAGGAAGAACCTCGCCGAAGTGCTCTCTTCTCCTTGTCCGCTGTGGTCTGCTGCGTCCGACTGAGGCCAAAAATGCGCGGCAGGAGTCCCTCGCCTCACGCTGCCTCATCTGCGTGGAGCCCATCGTACCGCGGGCGGGGACGGACTGCGTTCCCAAGTTACGTAAATCATCACACTGTTTGCGTAATGTGGAAAACCGGTCAGGAGAGTACCGACACGAGGGCCGCCCCGGAGAAGTGGGATCATGCCTTGCGGAGAGTAAGGGTCGGCAGTTCGGGTCGGCAGTTGAACCGGACCCCGGGCCCGATCACCCCCAGTCCGCGTGAAACATAGACCGGGCAATGGGGGCCCTTGACCAGGCCGGCCGCGTACTTGCGGTGGTCCACCGGCAGCAGGATCGGCTGATCGCCCGGCAGGCGCACCTGCCCGCCGTGCGTGTGGCCGGAAATCATCAGATCGACGCGGACATCGCCGGGCATCTGCTCGGCGTAGTCGGGGTTGTGCTCCAACACGATCCGCGGGGAGTCGCCGGGCAGGCCCGCCACGGCCGACTCCAGGTCCGGCTGCCCGTCCCACAGGTCGTCCAGCCCCACCAGCGGCAGTACGTCTCTGCCGCGGCGGAGGAGCACGTGCTCGTTCATCAGGACCCGCACGCCCCCGCGACGAAGCTGGTGGGTGATTGCCTGCACGTCGGTCCAGTAGTCGTGGTTACCGTGGACCGCGTAGACGCCCAGCGGCGCCGCAAGCTTCGACAGGGCGTCGCCCATCGCGTCGGTGATCTTGTCCGAGCGGCTCACCAGGTCGCCGGTGAGAATGATCACGTCCGGGCGTGTTCGGTTGGCGGCGCGGATCATCTCGGAGAACCGGTCGATGGAGATCCACAATCCGAGGTGCGTGTCGGTGAGTTGGGAGATGGTCAGCCCGTCGAAGCCATCGGGAAGCCCCCGGATGGGGATTACGGGACGGGTGT
>JBKHHV010000109.1:0-11711 GCA_046539005.1 Phycisphaerae bacterium | reverse complement strand
TCGGTGACCCGGAGGCGTACCCCCACCTCGGTGGTCGACTTCTCCACCGCGCGGGTAAACTCGTCGGCGGTGCTGATGTCGGTATTGCCGACCCGCAGGATCACCTGCCCGGCCTGGAGACGCGCCCGGGCGGCCGGGGTGTCCGGCATGACCTTCTCGATCAGCACGCCCTTGGTGGCGCTGTCGTACCCGGTGTTCTTCGCAAGTTCGGGTGTCAGCGTGCGGACCTCCAGCCCGAGGCTCTCGACCGACTTGTCCTGGTCGCGCGGATCCTTCTCGCCCCGCATCGCCGTCCACATGTCGTCGGGCTGCTCGGTGATGGTCACCTTCCGGGTCTTTTTCTCACCGTCCCGGTAAATCCGGAACGCGTAGGTCTTACCGGGCTTCAGCGTCGCCACGCGGTTGCGAAGCTCGTTGGTGTTCTTGATCTCTTCGCCCGCCACCGCCACGACGAAGTCACCGGCCTTCAGGCCGCCCTTGTCGGCGGGGCTGCCCTCGACCACTTGGTGGATCAATGAGCCCTTGGTGGTCGGGATGTCGAAGCTCTTGGCCATCTTCTGGTCGATGTCGCTGATCTTCACGCCCAGGTAGCCGCGGACCACCTTGCCGGTCGCCACCAACTGCTCCATGACGTGCCGGGCCATGTTGGAGGGAATCGAAAGCCCGATGCCCTCGTTCACGCCGGTACGGCTGACAATGGCGGTGTTGATGCCGATCACCTCGCCCCGCATGTTCACCAGCGGTCCGCCGGAGTTGCCGTGGTTGATAGCCGCGTCGGTCTGCAGGAAGCTCTGGTACTGGTCGCCCCTGGCGGTCGTGCGACCCTTGGCGGAGATGATCCCCGCGGTGACCGTCTGGTTGAGCCCTTCCGGGGAGCCGATCGCCAGCACCCAGTCGCCCACCGCCATCTTGTCGCTGTTGCCCAGCGGGGCGGCAATCAGGGACTTGGGATTCACCTTCACCACCGCCAGGTCGGTCGGCGGGTCGGACCGGATCCACTCCGGCTCGAGCTTGTGCCCGTCGGACATCACCACTTCCACCTCCTTCGACTCAGCGTCGGTGATCACGTGGTGGTTGGTCAGGATGTACCCCTTCTCGGCATCGACGATCACGCCGCTGCCCAGCCCCCGCTGAATGTACTCGCGCGGTTCGCGGCGCCGCGGCGCCCGGCCGAAGGGGCTCTCCTCGCCGAAGAACCGGCTGAACGGATCCTCGGTATTCGGCCCTTGCACGGTCACCTTCTTGGCGACGCGGATTTCCACCACCGCCGGCCGAACTGCCCGCACCACGGCCCGGAACAGCACCGACAGCCGATCGTGATCCTGCAGCTTCGAGAGATGCTCCAGGTCGGCCTTGTTCTCGCCTACCTGTGCGGCGTAGGCAATTCGCTGTGTGACGGCCGGTGCCAGAATCAGCCCGCCGACCAGGAGTATCGCAATCAACACCGTGGGCAGCAGCACGCCGCCCAATGCAAGTCTGGTATCTTTCATCGGTTACGCTCCTTCCGTGTGCCTATCCTCTTACCTGTCTGTGGGCAACGTCTTCTTTTCCCGTTCTTGTAACCTCTTACGCACGAAGACGCCCGGTTGGTTCGCCTGTTTTTTCCTTTCGCCGACGGGTGATCCAGACCAGCCATCCGCCGAGCATCCCCATCGCCGCCAGCCCCGGCAGTGTCACTCGCCGAAGGTCGCCCGCCGGGTCGGTCCGGATGCTCCAGCGAAGTTGGGGGGCCTCCAGCTCGGGCCAATCGGGCAGTGTCTCCGGAGACCATTTTATCGCTTCGAGGTAGCCATGGGGTAACTGGTCGTGGCGGCTCTCCTTTGTCAACGTTGCAGGCAGGGCAAGCCGATTGCGGTACAGCCCCACCGGCGGGTCACCGTCCCGGACGGCCGGCAGCTCGGCCGCCAGTTCGTACACCGGCGTGCCTTCGCCCAGTCGTTCGATCATCTCTGGGGGAAGAACCGGCGCGAACGGCTCGGCCGACCGCAGCGAGACGTTGCGGACCTCGATCGGTCGCTCACCCTTGCTGTAGACGCGAAGGTACATCTCGCCGCGCGCGGCCGGGTCGACCTCCAGCGTTGCCGCGTATCGCCTCCACTGGCTTGCGACCTGTTCGGGCTCGATCAGCAGGCTCATCTTCTCGCTCCATCGCCAGGTGCCGTCCTGGTCGAACCAGAACAACTCGGCCTTGGTCCACAGCGCCGCCGAGCCTTCCGGTGCCCGCACCTCCAGCGACAGCCGAACCGTCTGGTCTGCCGCTACGGAGACCCGCTGGCGGATCTCCGCCTCCTGCCAGAGGAACACGCCCTCCAATCGCAGCCGATTGCCGTCTCGCCGGGCGTGGCGGAGTTCCCACCGGTCGCTCAGCAGTTCCGGGCCGGGCTCGGAGGGCGCCAGAACACGGATCGCCTCGACCTCGCGCCGGTATTCCGGGTCGGCCGCCAGGATGTACCGCACGTCGTAGAGGCTCAGCAGGTGGTTGGTCCGCAGCAGCCACCGCCACTGTGGGTGACGACCATAGTGATTGAAGCCCAGCACGTGGGCGTGCCGCGGCGACTGCCAGGGCCCGTAGGAGGCGATGCTGCGAATGCGATGCACCGCAGATGTCTTGGGCAGCAGCAGCTCGGCGGGGCGGTCGTGGTAGTGGCGACCCAGCCCCCAGACGCGCCACTGGCCGTCGCCTTCGTTGCGGTGGAGCCAGTCGGCCGCCGGAGAGGCGAGCCGATCGGGCGGGCGCTGCTCGGCGGGTGAAATGTCCACGAATCGCGCGACGGCCGTCAAGTCCGCCAGGAGCAGCAGCCCCACCGCCCACCTCCAACGCGCCGGACGCCGGACCAGCCCGGTGACCACCCCGGCCGTGGCGGCGCAAAGCAGCAACGGCACCCACACCGCGGGGTTGACCGGGTTCAGCGATTGCAGAGCGTCGTGGCGGGTGCCGCCGAAGGGCAGCGGAACCGGCCAGGGAAACAGGAGGATCAGCAGCCCGGCTCCGGCGGCGATCGCCAGCAGTGAAACGGCCATGACCGCCGGCAACCAGCGGCGAGCTACCCGGGCGGCCGCCTTGCCCGCCTTACGGTGGCGCCCCAGGACCGCCTGCATTCCGACGGCTGCCAGTACCGACAGGGCGAGATCGAGGACCAGAAGCATACGGGCCGGGCAGCGGATGCGTCCCAGCACCGGCAACCAGGTGATCAATCGATAGGTCGGCAGGTAGTAGCCCAGCATCCAGACCGCCGACCCGATCGCCAGCCACGTCCAGACGCGGACGATCGGCCGATGGGGGGCGACGCCCGCCTCGCCGGGATCGGTGGCATTCCGGCCGGTCCTGCGGTAAAGCTTCCAGACCGCAGCGGCCGCGAGCACCAGCGTCACGAGCCCCACGTAGGGCAGCGTCTCGCAGAGGTGCCACGGCCCCCACCAGTCGTGGGGGTAGAAGCCCGGCGTCCGCGAGCCCATGAGCATCGGAAACAGCAGCAGCACCGCCGAGAGCGGCAGGAAGCTGTTCTCGCCGACGATCGCATAGCCGATGCTCTCCCGTGTGGATTGCCCCAGCGTCGCCAGTGCCGGGGCGATCATCGGCCAGACCAAGGCGACGGCTGTCCCCGCCGCTGCGAGGAGCACGGCGGTGGCTTTCCCCAACGGCCGGGCGCGCAGCAGGTGGTAGGCCGCCACGCCCACGCCCATCTGCAGGGCGATGCCCCAGTGCCCGGAGGTAATCGTCAGGTACGCCACCAGCACCCCGGCCAGATACGCCAAATCCCGCCGGGCGCGGGCGAGTTCGATACACCACAGCAGCCACGGCAGAAACGCGGCGGTATGCAGCATCGCCAGGTGCACCCGATGCCCCACCAGGAATCCGCAGAAGGTGAACGCCAGGGCACCGGTGAAGGAGGGCGCACGCCAGAGCCCCAGCCGTCGCAGGTAGACCCACGCCCCCACACCCGCGATGGCGAACCCCAGGAAAATGTTCAGCGAGTACGCCATGGGTCCGTCGAGCCATGCGAACAGCCACGTGGGCGGATACATGACGGCCGACTGGGTATCGGCCATCAAGGGCATACCGGTCGCTTCCCATGGGTTGTGCATCGGCCAATGCCCGTCGGAGATCGCCCGCCCTGCAAGCACTCGGAGCGGGTAGTAGTAGATCACGTCGTCCTCGCCGGCAGAGAGGGGGTATTCCCACAGCGGGGAGAGAACGGCCGCCGGTAGGGACGCCAGGACCAGTACGCACAACAGCGACCGCGCCCAGCCCGGGAAGCGCCCGCCCCGGGGCGCTGCCTGCGGCAACGTACCGGTGGGGGTCATCCGGCCAACACTCCCGCCCGCCGCAGCGATGTGAGCACCAGTTGCTCCAGCGGTTCATCCGTCGCGGCCGCCACGAACCTGGCCCCGCGCGACCTGCACGCACGGGCCAGCGCCTTCTGCATCGCATCCCATCGGCGCCGGTAGGCGGCAAGCAGTTCGTCGCTCACTTCCAGGGTCATGCGGTCGCCGGTTTCGGCGTCTTCCAGCAGGGTGGGCCCGTGGAGGTCGGGGGCCGCGTCGGCGCGGGCGTAGACGTGCAGGGCGGTCACGTCGGCCCGGCGCGCCTTCAGGCCCGCCAGCGCGTCGCTGAGTTGGTTGCCACAGCCCAGCAGGTCGGAAACCAGCAGCACGGTCGCCCCCTCCGAAAGGGTCCGGGCGAACCGGTCGGCCGACCGCGTGAGGTTGGTGGTGCCGCCGGGCTCCTGGGCGGCGAGGTAGTCCAGCACCTGGAGGATGTTCTCTTTCGTACGGCCGCACTGCAGCGGGGGGCGCAGGTCGTCGGAGAACGGCTGGAGGATGACGCGGTCGAACCCGCCCATCGCCAGGAACGCCAGGGCCGCCGACGCTCGAAGCGCGTAGTGGAATTTCTCGACCCCGTTCCCCGGCGCCATGGACGCGGAGGTGTCCAGCAGGATGGCGACGTCGGCTTCACTGTGCTCGTGGAACAGCCGAAGCAGCAGCTTCTCCATGCGGGCGTAGTACGGCCAATCGATGAAGCGCAGGTCGTCGCCGGGGGCGTAGTCGCGATGGTCGGCGAATTCCAGTCCGTCGCCCACGCGTCGCGATCGCCTCAGGCCGGGCTGCTGGCGGGAGGCGAGACGTTTGGCGATGAGCCTCAGTCGCCGCAGGCGGGCGAGGAAGGCTTCGTCGAAGATGTCGTCGCGGTCGGGCATGGGGGTATGGTGGCAGGTAAGGACGGCTGCGTCAATGCATCGGGAAGCCGGGAGGGGCACGGAAGCCCGGGTCACTGTGCGAGGCAGGCCTGTTCGCGTTTGAGCAGCAGCGAGCCGAGGTCTTCGGGCGTTTCGGCGTGGATGGCCGCCTCGCGGAAGGTATCGTCGGAGAGCATCCGTGCCAGGCGGGCCAGCACGTGCAGGTGCGTGCGGTCGTCCTTGCAGCAGATCAGGAAGAACAGCCGCGTCAGCCCGCCGTCTTCGGCACCGAAGGGCACCCCCGAGGCCGTCAGCCCCACCACGACGAAACTCTCGGCGATGTCATAGGGCACGGGGTGCCTCGGATGAGGAAACGCCACCTGCGGGAAGATGGCAGTGGTGCAGAGATCCTCGCGCTGGCGGATCTCGTCGAGCAGTTCGTCGCGGGCGTAGACCATGTCGTTGAGTTCGGCCAGGTCAACCAGGCCGCGCAGGACGCTTTCGCGCGTTTTGGCACCGAGGGGCACCGCAAGGCCGTTGGTGGGGATCAGTTCGTTGACGATCAGTTCCTCGTGATCGAACCCGTGATGCAGACTGACGCCTTTCTCGATGCTCGCCAGGCGGTCGTGCTCCATTTCGTGCATCTGGCGTTCGACCCAGTGGTCGACGTCGCTCTTGGTGAACACGAACTTCCCGCCGACCTTCCGGCAGGGGATCTTCCCGCGGGAGGCGAGCTTGAGCACCTCCCGCTGGTCCATGTGGAGGTAGGCGGCTACCTGGCGGTCGTCCATCTGTTCGTGAGGCATGGCGGTCGTCCTGGAGGTTGCGGTGTCCGATGAAATGCTACCGCAGAAGGGGGCTTTCTGCAATTGCCCAGGCCAACGGCGGCCGAGGAAGCCGTGAGATTCTTCAACCGACGAAAGCGGCAGGCTTTAGTTTCGCGGGCATCGGGAATACAATACTCCTGCGGCGCATCGCCTGCTGCGGGCGGGCGGCGACGAACGCATCTCCTGGATGGGTGGAATTCTTATGAACAGCTTACGGATCGAGACGGCATCGAAAAGGGAAGACGAGTTCGGGTCGGTCATGCGCGGGATGGGCGCATGGGTGGATCACGTTCTTGGACCCTCCATACGCAAGTTCTCCGGGGCGGAAGTCTGGTCGCCGGCGGTCAACCTCTACGAGGACGAGTGCTGCTACTACGTGGTGGCCGACCTGGCCGGCGTGGACCCCAACCAGATCGACCTGCACACGGAAGACCACATGCTGCACATGGTGGGGCGTCGCGAGATGCCCAAGGTCGCCAGCCCTTCCGGGCAGGTCCGCGTACACCTGATGGAGGTCGACCAGGGGCCTTTCCGGCGCAAGGTCCAGCTCCCCGGCGACGCAAACACCCAGGCGATCAGCGCGACCTATCGCAGCGGGTTCCTCTCGGTTCGCATTCCCAAGAAGTAGAGCACCATGGCCAAGAAATCACACAGCAATCATCCCATCGAGGGCGATAACGACCAGGAACTGATCGTAGTCCCGGGGGCGGTCAAAGACGAAGACCACCACGAGGAAGAGACGGCAATCCCCGCCGAGGTGGCGATTCTGCCCGTGCGGAACATGGTGATCTTCCCGGGCATGGTCGTTCCGCTGGCGATCGCCCGTGAGAAATCGCAGGTACTCATCAGCAGCGTCCTGCCCGACCAGAAGATCATCGCCACCGTATGCCAGAAGGACTCGGAGGTGAACGACCCGACACCCGAGGACCTGTTCGAGGTCGCCACGGCCGTGTCGCTGCTGAAGTTGATCCGCTTGGAGGACGAGCAGCAGGGCGTGATCGTGCACGGCGTCTCGCGGGTGCGGATCGTCGAATGGCTGCAGAAGGAGCCGTACTTCCGGGCCCGGATCGAGCCGATCCCCACCGTGCACGAAGCGACCACCCGAAACGAAGCCCTGGAGATGAACGTCCGGCAGTTGGCCAACAAGGTCATCGACCTGGCCCCTTCGATTCCCGAGGAGGCCCATTCGCTGCTTTCGAATCTCGAAGGCCCGGGCCCGCTGACCGATTTCCTAGCCGCCAACCTGCAACTGGACATCGAGACCCGCCAGGAATTGCTGTCCCAGCCGGACGTCTCCAAGCGGATGACCCGCGTGGCCGAGGAACTGCAGCGGCAGATCGAGGTGCTGGAGCTTTCGGGGGAAATCCAGAGCCAGGTCCGCCAAAAAATCGACAAGACCCAGCGGGAGTATTACCTGCAGGAGCAGCTCAAGGCCATCCAGAAGGAACTGGGGCAGGCCGACGAACGCGGCGCCGAGATCGAGGAGCTTCGCCAGAAGCTCAAGGATGTCGGCATGCCCGAGAAGATCGAGGAGGATGCCCTCCGCGACCTGGACCGCATGAGCAAAATGCCCGAAGCGGCGGCCGAGTACAATGTCCTTCGCACCTACCTGGAGGTGATGGGCGAGCTTCCCTGGAGCACGATGAGCGAGGGTGAGATCGACGTTCAGAAGGCCCGGAGGATCCTCGACGAGGACCACTACGACCTGGACAAGGTCAAGAAACGCATCATCGAGTACCTGGCGGTTCGCAAACTTGCCCCCTCCTCGCGCGGGCCGATCCTGTGCTTCGTGGGACCGCCCGGAGTGGGCAAGACCTCGCTGGGGCAGTCCATCGCCCGGTCGCTGGGGCGGAAGTTCATCCGCATGAGCCTGGGCGGCATGCGCGACGAAGCCGAACTGCGAGGCCACCGGCGGACCTACATCGGCGCCATGCCCGGCCGCATCATCCAGGAGATTCGCAAGGCCGGCACGCGGAATCCCGTGTTCATGCTGGACGAACTGGACAAGGTCGGACAGGACTTCCGCGGCGACCCGACCTCGGCGCTGCTGGAGATTCTCGACCCCGCCCAGAACAACACCTTCCAGGACCATTACCTCGGCGTGCCGTTCGACCTGTCGGACGTCATCTTCATCGCCACGGCCAATTACATCGGGGCGGTTCCGGCTCCGCTGCGGGACCGCATGGAGGTCATCGATCTGCCCGGCTACACCCAGGAAGAGAAGGTGCACATCGCCGAGAAGTACCTCGTCAAACGCCAGCGCAAGGAGAACGGGCTCAAGAGCACGCAGATCAAGTTCCCGCGCAAGGCGCTGCGCGAGATCATCGACAGGTACACCCGCGAGGCCGGCGTGCGCGAGCTGGAGCGGCAGATCGGCGCGATATGCCGCGGGCTGGCGGCGATGATTGCCGAGGGCCAAGCGCGATCGCGAACCGTCAACCACAAGTTCATCACCGAGATTCTCGGCCCGGCGCGCTACGAGAGCGAACTGGCAATGCGCACCAGCACGCCGGGGGTCGCCACGGGGCTGGCGTACACGCCGGTGGGCGGTACGATCATATTCGTGGAAGCCACCAGCTACCCCGGCAAGGGCGGGCTGATGCTCACCGGCCAGATCGGCGACGTCATGAAGGAGTCGGCCCAGACGGCGTTGAGCCTCGTCAAGAGTCGCATCCAGGAACTGGGGGTGGAGCGATCGGCCATTAGCGGGCGGGACCTGCACGTGCACGTGCCGGCGGGGGCCATTCCCAAGGATGGGCCGTCGGCGGGCGTGGCGATGTTCACGGCGTTGACGAGCCTGATGACCGGCAAGACGCCCCGGGCGGACGTGGCGATGACCGGGGAGATCACCCTCCGCGGGATCGTGCTGCCGGTGGGCGGCATCAAGGAGAAGGTCCTGGCGGCCTCGCGGGCGGGTATCCGGGAAGTGGTCCTGCCCGAACGCAATCGCAAGGACCTCGCCGACGTGCCCGAGGAAGCCCGCAAGAAGCTGGAGTTCCACTTCGCCAAGTCGGCCGAGGACGTGCTGGAGGTGGCATTGAGCAACGGAAAGGCTTCCTCCTCGAAGAAGTGCCGCAAGAGCAAATCGTCTTGATCTTGGACCCCGCTTTCGGGGACAATAGAGCCAGCATCGAGAACCACATTTCTGAGGCCTTATTCATATCAGGAGAAGGATATGCTGCGAATGGGCAACGGCTCGGGCAACCGACGCGGGCTGAATCTCGAGTTCATGGACCGTCTGGGCCCCAAGGGTGACTACATTTTCGCCGGCGCCTTGGCGCTGCTGATCGTGGTCGCGCTGGGCTACAGCATTTACCGGACATTCGGCTCCGAGCCGACGGTCGATATCCCCAGGGGCGACGGCAAGACGCACTTCATCTGCATTGAGTGCGATCACGAGGTAGCCTACGAGCCGGAGGAGATGCGCAAGATTCGCCGTCGCCGCGGCGAAGAGGACTTCCTGGTTCTGGACTGCTCTGCATGCAACGGGAAGCAGACCATGGTGCAGGCGACTTTCTGCCCCAGTTGCGGGGCATATTATATCTCCGAGCGACAGAAGATCCTTTCCCGCCTCAAGCCCGGCGAAGAACCGCCCGAGAGGCTTCCCAAGGAGAAGTGCCCCGAGTGCGGCACGGTCCGCGTGGAATGGATCAAGGAAAACATGGAATGAACGACGCTGCCTGAAAGCGAGACGCGCAGCGGGTCCCGACCTCGGCCGGGGCCCGCTTTTTTGTGGGCAATCCGAACGTCGGCGAGCGGACTGCGTCCTCAAAGCAGAGCCGAATCGAAACCTCTACCCATCAGGAGACTTGCCATGAGACGACTCGCTCTTGTCTTCTATCTGGTCGTCGTTCTCCCTTCGGCCGTCCTCGCCGGGGAAGCCCCTCGCAGCCTGCTGGAGTCGGCGATCGAGCATGAAATCGCCACCGGACTGAACGAATTCGGCCTCAAGCTGCTTGACCGGGTCGACCCGAACGCCGGGCAGAACGCGCTGCTGAGCCCCTGGAGCATCCAGAACGCCCTGGCGGTGACTTGTGCGGGAGCCCGCGGCAAGACGGCCGAGCAGATGCAGACGGTCCTCGGCCTGCCCACCGAGGTCCAGGAACCCACCAGCAGCCGGGTGGGGGACACCGTTGGCGTCGACCGTCCCACCCGCCACAAGGGCGTCGCCGACCTCTCGGCCGCCATTCTGGCCCAGGACAAGAAGGATCGGCCGTACCACCTGATCCTCGCAAACCGCCTGTGGGCCCAGAAGGGCTTCGAGATCCGCCGCGAGTTCAGCGACTTCCTCAAGAAGTACTACGATGCCGAGATGGAACGCCTGGACTTCGACGCCCGGAAGGCTGCTGCCATCAAGGCCATCAACCAGTGGGTCTCAAAGAAGACCCATGGCAGGATTCCGAAGCTGCTTGAACCCGAGGATGTCACGCGGGACACGCGACTGGTACTGACCAATGCCGTCTATCTCAAGGCCACCTGGCTGCACAGTTTCTCCAAACACGCCACCCGCACCGCCCCCTGGAAACTGCCGTTGGACACCAGAAGCAAGAAGGACCCCTACAGCGTGAAAATGATGTCGCAGGTGGAAAGCCTGAAGTTCTACGAGGGCGACGACATGATGGCCGTGGACCTTCCCTACAAGGGAAGCGACCTGGCGATGACCGTGATCCTGCCGGACAGGGAGAAGTCGCTCTCGGCCGTTCGCAAGAAGCTCCGTTCCGTGACCTTCGCCAGGATGCTGGAGGAAATGGTGCGGACGAATGTACACGTCCAGATGCCACGTTTCACGATGCGCTGCCGCTACGGGCTCGCCGCACCCTTGGGGAAACTCGGCATGCCGCTGGCGTTCACCAGTGCGGCCGATTTCGCCGGCATCACGCAGAAGACTCCGCTGCTGATCAGCAAGGTCATTCACGAAGCCTGGTGCAAGGTGAACGAGGAAGGCACCGAGGCCGCGGCTGCAACGGCCGTGGTGATGCGACCAACGGGACGGGGGCCGAGCAAGCGGGTTTCGTTCCGTGCCGACCGCCCGTTCCTTTTCGCTATCCGTCATGTGCCCAGCCGGAGCATCCTCTTTCTGGGGCAGGTCGTCAGGCCCGACCGGGTATCCGCCTCCGCCGAGGAAAAGTAGACCCCATCTTCGGCGGCGGGGCCGCCTTGCTCCTGGCGCCGATGGCAACGGGGATGTTCTGGCTGGAGTCGCTGGAACCGGGATAGGCCTCGTGCAGCACGGTCGATCGCCGGTCGATGGACAGCCCGTGTCGGTAAGCTGTTTCCGCTGCGCGGGCGGTCGTCGCTGCGCGAATGTTCTCGATGAATTCGGCGATTCGGCCGTCCGCCACCTCCCCGGGTGGTGGTGACACACAGGTAGCCAGAATTGCCAGCAGGATGATTCCCGTCCGAGCGAGTCGAGTGGCAACCGTGATGTACTACCTGTTGTGGTGCTTTCCCCGGATTTGCATTGTATCCCGCGAACCCGAGCCGGACAGAGAATGCCCGCCTTTCCCTTGGAAGACGTCCCCTTTTCATGCCTGTTCGACCAAGGCGTTAGAATTACTCGAACAGCAACAAGGCAAGTGGAGGTCTTTTTGATGAAATTCTCCCTGGCACCGAAGGACAGTCTGGATGAGCAGGACGTTCACGCCGGACTGAGGACGCTGATGTACGACGGGGTCTTCTCGCAGATCATGGGCGTGTTCACCGGCGG
>JBKHHV010000366.1:0-2840 GCA_046539005.1 Phycisphaerae bacterium | reverse complement strand
CATCTTCGCCGCCCACGCCCGCACGCACGCCTCCCGACTGCAGGTGGAGCTGGCTCAACTGGAGTACACCTATCCCCGCCTGCGGCACATGTGGAGCCACCTCGATCGCATCGCCGGCGGGGCGGCCGGAGCGGCCGCCGGGGGCATGGGCACGCGCGGCCCGGGCGAAACGCAGATCGAGACCGACCGCCGACTCGTGCAGCGACGCGTCAGCCAGCTCAAGCGGCAGATCGGCGACATCGACCGCCGCAAACTGCGCGAGGTCGACTCGCGCCGGCGGGCGTTCTGCGTCTGCCTGGTGGGGTACACCAACGCCGGAAAGAGCACGCTCATGAACGCCCTGACCGGGGCGGATACCTACGTGGCCGACCAGTTGTTCGCGACCCTGGAAACCAAGACGCGCCGCTGGGACCTGGGCAACGGGCGCGACGTGCTGCTCAGCGATACCGTCGGCTTCGTCCGCGACCTGCCCCACCACCTGGTGGCGAGCTTCCGGGCGACCCTGGAAGAGGCGATCTACGCCGACCTGCTGCTGCACGTGGCCGACGCCAGCAACGAGCGGGTCGAGCAGGAAATCGACGCGGTCAATCAGGTGCTCGACGAACTGGAGATCGACCACGCCCAGAAGATCCTCGTGCTCAACAAGGTCGACCGCATCATGGACCCCACCGTCCGCACGGTGCTGGCGAGCCAGTATCCCGATGCCCTGTTCACCTCGGCCGTCACCGGCGAAGGGGCCGAGCAGATCGTCTCGCAGGTCATGGGTCGCAGCGAAGGGCTGCCCGTGCGGGTCACGCTGGAAGCCAACTGCGCCAACGGACGGCTGATGCAGTACATCGCCCAGCACGCCGAGGTCGAAAGCCAGACCTACGAGCAGGCCACCGCCCGCATCGAGGGCACCATGCCCCGCAACCGCCTGGAGTTCCTGCACACCTTCGGCGAGGACGTGCAGATTGTCGAACCGACCGGGGCCTGACCGCCCGGGAGCGGGTGCAGGTGTCCGAATCCGATTCCTTCATGCTTGACACCCGCGGTGCCGATGGATATTGTGAGGATGCAATGACGCCCAGCGGATGGACATCCCGGCTAGCCAGCACCCCTCTCACGGGTCGCCGTGTGGTGTCTCTGCCTGCGCTTCGCGTCGTCGGTGTACCCAGGGTCGCTGCGCGGTAAAACCGCCCGGCGGCCAAAACTCCCCACCCTGTTCTTCCCTGCGGTCTTTCTGCGCTGCGGCATGCTGCCACGCCGACCCACGGGAAGGTTCCCACCCCGGAGAACACCATGACGGAAGCGAAACATGACAACCCAGACACCCCGGCGGGCGGCCGATGCCCCAAACCCGCCTGCCGCACCCCGCAGCGGGACCGACATCCTGCTGGACGCCCTCCGCGCCGAGGGCGTGGAGATTCTCTTCGGCTACCCGGGCGCGGCGATCGTGCCCATTCTGGACGGCCTCTACGACGACCAGGTCCGCAGTGCCCTGCGGGAAGCAAAGCTTCTCTTGAGCGACGGACAGGCGGCGAGTACTGTAACGCAAACTTACGACGGCGGGCGGCGACCCGCCTCAACGAAAGACAGCACCGAGGATTCCACCATGACGCAGACTGACCAGAACGTCTCCGAGTTGGCCGAACGCCTCGCGGGGGCCCGCGGCGCCAAGATATTCCACAACATCCTCCAGGATGAAGGCGTCGAAGTGATGTTCGGATACCCCGGCGGGGCCGTAATCCCCATCTTCGACGAAATCTACGAGTCGCCCATCGAATTCGTGCTCACCCGGCACGAGCAGGGGGCGGCGCACATGGCCGACGGGTACGCCCGGGCGACCGGCAAGGTCGGCGTGGTCATCGCCACCTCCGGGCCTGGGGCGCTGAACCTCGTGACCGGGCTGGCGACCGCCAACATGGACTCGATCCCCGTCGTCGCCATCACCGGGCAGGTCAAAAGCTCCCTGATCGGCAACGACGCCTTCCAGGAGGCCGACGTCACCGGCGTGACCCGACCCGTCACCAAGCACAACTTCCTGGTCAAGCGGGTGGAGGACCTCGGGCGGATCATGCGCGAGGCGTTCCACCTCGCCCGGACCGGTCGGCCGGGCCCGGTCGTGGTCGATATCGCCGTGGACGCCACCGTCAACGCCGTCGAGGGCGAGCCCGACCTGGACATCCGCCTGCCGGGCTACAAGCCCCGCACCACCGGACACAGCCGCCAGGTCAAGGCGGCCGCCGACGCGATCAACGCCTCCAAGCGCCCCGTGCTGTACGTGGGCGGCGGGGTGGTGTTGGCCAACGCCTCCGACGAACTCCGCGCCGTGGTGAAGAAGGGCAAGCTGCCCACCACCACCACGCTGCTGGGGCTGGGCTCCATCGACGAGATGGAGGACGAGATGGCCCTGCGGATGCTGGGCATGCACGGATCGGCCGCGGCGAACTTCGCGGTGCAGGAGTGCGATCTGCTGGTTGCGGTGGGGGCCCGTTTCGACGACCGCGTGACCGGCAAACTGGAGACCTTCGCCCCGCACGCGAAGATCATCCACATGGACGTCGACCCTTCCAGCATCTCCAAGAACGTGCACGTGGATGTTCCCGTCGTGGGCGACGCCAAGGACGTTCTGGGCAAGCTGGTGGACTACATCGAACCGGTCGACCGCGGCGAGTGGCTCACCCGCATCAAGGAACTGCAGGACCGCTACCCGTTCGTGTTCGACAAGAGCAGCGAAGGGCGCATCAAACCCCAGGACGTCATCCAGCGCCTGGGCGAACTGACCGATCACGACGCGATCGTCGCCACCGGCGTCGGACAGCACCAGATGTGGGCCGCCCAGTTCTACGGCTTCCGTC
>JBKHHV010000108.1:0-11737 GCA_046539005.1 Phycisphaerae bacterium | reverse complement strand
TCGGCTGGGTAGAGCCCGTCGAAGCTCACGTCGGTCCCCTCGGCGGGGAGCAGGAACGCCGAGAGGTCGACGTTCATGTACTCGGCGTTGTAGGTCTCGTAGACGTCCACGCCGTGCAGTTGTCCGTAGGCGTCGTGCAGGGCGATGTCGAAGGCGCTGCAGCAGACCAGGGCGGCCAGGTAGGGCATCGGACCTTCGGAGCGGTCCTGCGAGAAGTCCCGCAGCAGCCTCAGCAGGACCTGCTCCTGGAAGGCGTGGGCGATTTCCATCGGATGGCCGACGCCTTCCCACTTCGCCCACGCGTCGGTCAGCGCCAGGCAGAACTCCTTGAGCGCCTCGTGGCGGACCTCGTAGCTCAGTTCGCCCGGCCAGACCCACTGGACGCTCAGCGGCGTCTCTGCCCAGCCCTCGGCGGTGTTGCCGTCGGTGTCGGAGACGGTCATCTTCACGCGGGCGCAGGTAACGTGGGTGAGGGTTTCGGGCCCGAACTTCAGCGGTACGCGCGTCTCCACGGGCAGGAAATACAGCTCGGCGGCGATGGGACGGATATCGGTCTTCTTGGTCACGTCGGTGCTCCAGGGTTCGAATACGGGAATGCTTGGGGCTGCTGCAGGCTTACCCCTGTGACAGCAGGTTCTCCAGGTCGGCCAGGGCGTCGCTTCGCAGGTTGGGCCCGTCCCCGGCCGAGGCTTGGGCTCGCTGCTGCAGCAGGTTGTCGATCGCGTCGGCGTCCACCGGAAGGTGTGCCGA
The DNA here is from genome assembly GCA_046539005.1 of Phycisphaerae bacterium. Taxonomy (GTDB): domain Bacteria; phylum Planctomycetota; class Phycisphaerae; order SM23-33; family SM23-33; genus CAZFPT01. The sequence goes on along the minus strand of JBKHHV010000108.1, from coordinate 10,987 downwards.
CACCCCGCGGTCTGCAGAGAGGTACACGGCGCTGGTCAGCTCGGTCTGGTTCAGGCCGTCCTCGGCCGAGGCGGTCATGGGCGCGCCGCTGCGGAGATGCTCTGCAAAAGCTTCGACGACGGCCATTCTCAACTCGTCGGCAGACGCCGAGGGATCGACGGCGACCTGTTCCCATGTGCTGTCGATGGCGCCTTCCTCGCTGCCGGCGCGGGGGCAGGTGAGAATGTGCTCCCCGAGCGGCCCGGCGAGTTTGCCGAACCGCAGGCGATCGCCATCGGCGACAAGAGTGCCGCGGTCGCCGGCGAGGATCAGCCTCTCCCCGCCCGGGGCGTGCGCGGTGGATACGTAAATGTGCCCGGTCCGCGGGCCTTCGTAGCGGCAGATGATCTCGGCGGTGTTCTCGACCTCGATGCGGTGGGTCCGGGTCTCGCAGAAGCCGAACACCTCCCTGGGCACGCCGCCCAGCCACAGGAACAGGTCCAGCGAGTGGGGGGCTTGGTTCATCAGCACCCCGCCGCCTTCGCCGTTCCAGGTGCCCCGCCAGGCTCCGCTGGTGTAGTACGCCTGCGTGCGGATCCACCCCGAGCAGATCATCTCCACCCGGAACACCTCGCCGAGTTGGCCTTCGTCGATCATGCGACGCATCGTCTGCATGACCGGGCGGTGACGCTGCTGGAACATCACGCCCAGGGCGACGTTGCGTTTGCGGCATTCGGCGGCCATCGCCCGCGCGGCCCCCACGGTAACCGCCAGCGGTTTCTCGCACAGTACGTGCACGCCCGCCCGGGCGGCGCGGATCGCCAGCGGCGGATGCCAGTAGTGGGGCGTGGCGATAAGCACGGCATCGACGCACCCGGAGTCGAAAAGCTCCTGGGCGTCGTGGAAATGCTCCACGCCGTACTCCTCGGCTGCGGCGTGGGCGTTCTCGGGTATGGCGCAGGCGACCGCGGAGAACTCCAGCCGGGATGAATCGGCCGATGCCATGGCGGCGGCGTGCTGCCTTCCGACGGCTCCCAGACCGACAATGCCGAAACGGACTTTCTTCATGTACGATAGCTCCTGTCAGTAGCTTCTGCTCAACTCTGCGCCGGCCGATAGGGTACGACAGCCGCCCCCTCATCGACAATGGCAAAACGGAGCGCGGATTCTGCAAAATCCGGAGCCGGTTTCCATTGTCGCGGGAGGGCGGTATCATGAGTCTTTCGATCTTCTGAGTGAAAGGAAAACCATCGTGAGCAGGAAGAAGCCACACATCGTGATCTTCAACCCCGACCAGTGGCGCGGGGACGTGATGGGACACATGGGCGACCCTGCCGCAGTCACGCCTAATCTCGACGCGGCCGTGGGTACCGACGCGGTGAGCTTTCGTCGCGCGTTCTGCCAGAATACCGTCTGCACGCCGTCGCGTTGCAGTTTCATGACCGGGTGGTACCCGCACGTTCACGGGCATCGCACGATGTACCACATGCTCCGCAAGCACGAGCCGGTGCTGCTCAAGCAGCTCAAGGACAACGGCTACTTCGTGTGGTGGGGCGGCAAGAACGACCTCGTGCCCGGCCAGGAGGGCTGGAAAGACTTCGCCGACGTGAAGTATTCGGTGCCGCCGGAGAAGTTGGAACTCTACCGCAAGGCTCATAACCACCATGAGGAGAAGGACTGGCGAGGCGACCCGGAAGGCGACAACTACTACTCCTTCTACGCCGGGAAGATCGACAGCCCCGACGACGGCAGCACCTACTACGACTGGGACTGGGCCAATGTCCACGGGGCGATCGACCAGATCCACAACGCCCCGGACGATCGGCCGATGTGCATCTACATTCCCATCGGCTACCCGCACCCGCCGTACGCCGCCGAGGACCCCTACTACAGCCTGATCGACCCCGACAAGGTCCCGCCGCGCGTGCCCACTCCCGAGGACTGGTCGCAACTGCCGAGCATCATGAAGGGCATCTGCGACGGGCAGCGCTGCGAAGGCTGGAGCGAGGACCGCTGGCAGGAGCTTCGCCGAACGTACTACGCCATGTGCACCCGCGTCGATCACCAGTTCGGACTGCTGGTGGAGGCCCTCAAGGAGGCCGGTATTTACGACGACACGGCGATCTTCCTGTTCAGCGACCACGGTGACTTCACCGGCGATTACGGGCTGGTCGAGAAGACCCAGAACACCTTCCAGGACTGTCTGTCCCGCGTGCCGCTGGTAGTAAAGCCCCCGGCCGACCGGCAGGTAAGCCCGCGCGTCAGCGAGGCGATGGTGGAACTGATCGACTTCACCGCGACCGTCTACGACCTGGCGGAGATCGATCCGGGGTACAATCACTTCGGAAGATCGCTGCTGGACGTGTTGGCCGGCAGGAGCGACCAACTGCGTGACGCGGTCTTCTGCGAGGGCGGCCGCCTGCGCGGTGAAGAGCACTGCATGGAGAAGCAGAGCACCTCCAACCAGAACCCCGAGGGGCTCTACTATCCCCGCCTGCGCCTGCAGGTACGTGACGACATGATGTACCACACCAAGGCGGCGATGGTACGCACCAGGGACTACAAGTACGTGCGGCGCTTCTACGAAGCCGACGAACTGTACGATCTGAACGCCGATCCGGGCGAGACGAACAACCGCATCGACGACCCGGCGCTGGCAGGCGTGCTGGCGGAACTGAAGGAACGGCTGCTCACCTGGTACCAGGAAACCTGCGACGTCGTGCCGCATGATACCGACGAGCGGAACTTCTGACGGGGAGACACCGCAGACGCCATGGAGCCCACACCATCGCAGCCGGGTGATTTCGCTGCCGATCCGCGTCCCATCGCCGGGGTGCCGCCGATGGCGGTCCGTGTGCTGTTGGCGGTGGTGATCGTGCTGGGGCTCGCCGGACGGGTGGTCTGGCCGGGCAGTACTGTCTTCTGCGACGACCAGGCCCGCGCGGTCGCCCTCGCCGAGGACCTCAGCGAAGGGCACTGGCCCAGCGGCGGGCTGGTCAACAGCGGCAAATTCCGCAACCTGCCCGGGTTTGTCTATCTTCTGGCGCCGGTGTGGGGCCTGTGGCCCAGCCCGGTTGCGCTGGTGCTGGCGACCGGGGCGGTCAACGTCGCGGCTGTGCTGCTGGCGGGGTGGCTCATGCGCCGCTGGGTGGGAAGCGCCCCGGCGTGGTGGGCGACGGCCTTCCTGGCGGCCGGTCCGTGGCCGATTCACTACTCCCGCTGGATCTGGGCCCAGCACCTGCTGTTCCCGGCGGCGCTGCTGGTGTACCTGTTCCTCAAGCGGTGGCTGGAAGGAAAGCGATGGGCCCCGCTGGGGGTGGCGCTGACGCTGACGCTTCTGGTGCAGATCCATCTGGCGGGGGTGGTGCTGGGGCTGGCGATCTTCGCCCTGCTGCTGCTGCTGGCACGCCCGCGGACGCACGTGTTGCCCCTGGCGATCGGGGCGGTCGTGGCGATCGCCTCGGTGCTGCCGTGGCTGGTGGGCGGGCATCTGGCGACCCCGAAGGAGAGCCGCACCGGCTATGAGCATTTCTGGCGGGTATTCCCGGCCGCGATCATGAGCGTCACCGGGCTGGGCTGGCAGCTCGAGTTCAAGGAGGGATACGCGCAGTTCGCACGCACGCTGGGCCCGCGGCGATGGGTGTACATGGGCATCTTCGCCGTCACGGCGCTGCTGCTTGCGGGGGGCTGGGTTCTCGGCATCCGGCACCTGGTGCGTAACCGCCGGCGCGGCCGTGATGGTCGTCGCGATGCGCTGGCGATGGCAACGCTGCTGGTGGCGCTGATCCCGCTGGGGTTCATCGCACTGGGCATTCGCACCAGTCCCACCTATCTGCCCATGTGGTATCCGCTGCCGTTTCTGCTGATGGGCGTGGCCGTCGCCTGGTTGATCGGGCGGGTTCGCCGCTGGTCTGGGCGGTGGGTTCTGCGGGCCGGCCTGCTGGTGCTGCTGGCGGGGCAACTGGCGTTCTTCGCCGAGCAACTGCTTTACATCCGCCAGCGCGGCGGCGTGCCGGGGTCGATCCTGGGGCGGTCTTACCGCGGGATGGTCGCGGACGTGGAATCGCTCACGTCGAACGTCCGTGCGCGCGAGGTCTGGATGGTCTACGAGGGGCCCAGCATGATTCAGCAGGAAGCGGCCGCGTGGGTGACGCGCCACGCCCGCTGGTCCGAGGGTGCCGACGGCCGGGTGGTCGTTCACCTGCGATTCTGGGGTAAGCACGACGCCAACGCCGTGCGGCAACTTGCGCACGACCAGTCGCCGCCCCCCGGGGCGTTCCTGGTGCATCCCTGGCCTCATCGCCAGCAGGTCGGTGGGCTGATTCCCCAAACCCCGCCCACGCCCTGACGCCGGCCGACCTTACCACGCGTAGCGGATGCCGAAGTAGACGTTGCTGTTGCGTTCCAACTGGCCGAAGAACGTGTGGTCGTACTTGCCGAACATCACGTTGCCGCCGAAGTCGACCGTCCAGTGATCGTCGATCTTGTACGACACGTACGGACGCAGGTAGGCGTCTTGGTCGGAGGGGCTGAAGTAGGCAAACAGCGACAGTTCCAGGTTCTGGTTCATCAGCAGCTTGGTCAGGCGGAAGGTCAGCAGGTGTCGGACGCGATCGGCCGCGGGGGTGTTGGGCGGGAGCGTGCGGCGGTACTCGTCGTGGTTCATCATCCACTCGACGTAGTACTGCACGCCTACCGAGAAGTCCTGCATCAGCTCCGGCAGGTCGCGGGTATAGCCCGCCAGCAGACGGATCTCGCTATTGGGCACGAACGGGTCCTCTCCGCCGCGGTCTTCCGGGGAGTCGTAGTAGGCACCCTCGAAGTTGGCCACGCCCCCATACAGCGAGCCGCGGACGCTGACGCCGTAGACGTTGAGGTTTGGGAAATACGGCCGCATGTTGGAAAGGCGAACCCCCAGGGGGCGCTTCCAGTAGCCCCAGTACCCGTAACCGGCCAGTTCGATCCCTTCGATGGTCTTGTGCACGCGGAGGGCGAACTCGTCATCGCGGAACCAGCGGTTGGGGCGGTCGGCGTCGATCACCGCGTCTTCGCCGGCCCGCCGCAGCAGCAGGCTGTTCCAGTAGCTCAGGCGTTGGCCGGTGACGGAGCGATCGGCGTCGAACTGCGGCGTGTAGACGAAATCCACGTTCACCACGTCGGTGAAGATGCTGAACTTCGCGGCGTCGGAGGGGGCTTTGAGGTACTCGACCTTCCGCCCTATGAAGTAGAACTGCCAGTCCTTGGGGAAGTTGTCGTTGAGAAACAGCAGGTCGCCGGTGCCCCAGGTGAGGATCTGGCGGCCGATCTTGACGTCCATGAACTCCGTCGGGGAGAACAGCACGTTCGCCTGCCGTAGATCGAGCCACCCCTCGCCGCGTTCGAGGTCCACGGCGTGCCCGTCCAGGACCGGGTCGTACACGAAGTCGGCGACCAGCTTCCACGTCGCTTCCTGCCAGACGGTCTGCAGGTCGACCTGCAGGCGGGTCTCGGCCATAGAGATGTCGTCCTGGTAGGGGTCGTCCTGGGTCCGCACACCGGTCCGGGCCTCCCAGAACCCGCTGAAGTCAAGCCAGTCGGGCACAAGAGGCTTTTCGGGGGGTTGGTCCTGGTCGGCCGGGGCGTCGGAACTGTCGGTCTCCTCGAGCCCCGAGGGAAGGTCCGGACCGGCCGGTTCATCGCCCCCGAGTCCCTCCGGCAGCGACGGACCGTTACCGTCGGCTTCGGTCTTGTCCTCCGCCAGTCCCGGCGGCAGGGCGGGGGAGTCCTGGGCCCCCGCCGGATGAGCGACCCCCGCCATACACCACGCCGCCGCCAAAACAGCCAGGACGATCCGTCGCTGTGTCATCTCGGTGTCTCCTGCGCTCAGTCCAGGTGTTTCCGCGGCGGCCGACGGAGGTATCGCTTGTCGAAGATATCCTCGGGGATGCCGCTGTTGTACTTCACCTCGGTGTACTCGGTCTCGGTGTATCCGCCGGTCTTCAGGTCTTCCATGCGGCTCCTGACCACCGTGGGGTAGCCCTGGATCTTCTTGACGCCCTTGGCGGTGTACTTGCGGTACGGCTTGCCCTGCTTATCGTAGTAGGTGGTCTGCACCACCAGGAAAGACCCGCGATGAATGTACATCACGTAGTACTTGAACTCCACGTTGCGGGGGTCCTTGGGGGTGTTCCTGAGCACGAAGTAGGTCTTGTTGGTCTCGATCAGTTCGTGCTTGTCCAGCTCGACGTTTCGGCCGCTGACGTCCTCGTAGAGGAAGTGCGAACCTACGAAGCTCGTGCGTTTGTCGGCCGCCGAGATCCGCTTGACCAGGTCCAGGTCGGGGAAGAATATCCAGCGGTCGTCATCCTTACCAAGGTGCTTCCAGACCAGGAACGTGGTCTTCGCCACGTCGGCAGGCCGATGGAAGTAGACGTAGTACTTCTGCTCCCCGGTGAAGTAGTCTTCCGGGGCGTTGGCGTCCTTGTCATCCTCCGCCTTCTTCCCGTCTTTGCCGGTGGGTCCGGGCTGGTCCCATCGGAGAATGGTCATCTGGCGGGTTCGCTTCTGCCCGCTGCCGTCAACGATCGACATCTTCACGTCCGCACGGCCGCTCTTACCCTGGTAGTAGGACCGGTAATTGGTCCAGTAGACGATTTCGTCCACCGACAGGTCCTTCTGCCCGGAAGGCATGGTGGTCGGCACGGCGTTGGCGTCGTTTGCGTCGGCCGGTCGGGTGGTTGCGGTCTGGGCCTGCAGGGCGATCGCCGGCAGCATCAGCAGGGCGACCGATGCGAGCACCAGGCTAAAGACATTGCGTTGGGTGTTTGTTGCAGCAGTCATTCTTGACCTCACAATTCTGCACCGGAAACGGTGCGTTGTCACTCTTCGATTTTCCGCGGGGGCGTTGGCGTCTGTCCCTCTTCAGCAGTCTTCACGTTGCACTTGTCGCGTCGGGACATCAGGGCACAGCCGGCCGCGGCGACCGGAACGGCCACGACCGCCACGATGGTCAGTGTAGTCAGCGGGACCTCCAGCCACTGGTGGGCATTCAGCGCCAGCAGCGCCACGGCGGCGGCCGCGGCGGCCACGCACGTGCCGCACACGCAGGTGGGTCCGGCCTTGGTGCGTGCGGCGGCAAACAGCGGCTTTTCCAGCAGGCGCACCAGCGCCGGCAGGATCAGCAGAGTCGCCACGCCCGAGACCAGCAGGATCGTCGCCAGCAGCATTCCGACCGTCTGGTAGGGGACCAGCGGCGCCAGCAGCAACGGAAGGAATCCGGCGGCGATGACGATGATGTTCCGCATGATCGCACGCGCCGGCTCGCCGAAGACATTCGGGGCGGCCGCCTCCCACGAGCCCTGCTCCTGCACCATCACGCGGGTCCGGGCAAGGAAGTGGATCGCGAAGTCCACCGCCAGCCCCAGCGTCAGGCTGCTGAGCACCGCGGTGGGCATGTCGTAATCCTTGCCGACGATGCCCAGGGCGCCGTAGATCGCTGCGATGGTCACCGTCAGCGGCACCATGCTCAGCAGGCCCCACAACGCCGAGCGGAACAGGATCGTCATCAGCAGGAAGACCACCAGGAAGCTGCCGGCAAAGCTTTGCAGCATGCCCCAGACCATCCTCTCCTGCCACTCGACGTTGATGTACGTCAGCCCGAACCATGCGTGCTCGATCGGCCGCGGGGGGGGGTTCTCGGCGACGTAGTCTCGCACGTGGCGGACGATCGCGGACATGTCCTGGTTGTCCCCGCTGGTGAGTTGTACCCACAGGCTCGCCGAGTTGTAGTCCTTGGTGATCAGGTGCCACAGGTCGTAAGGCCGGTGCGAGTTCTCGTACTGCAGCAGCGTCTGGGCGACGCCCGGGGAGGTGTCTGGCACCGTGTAGTTGGGGTCCTCGGTCGGCGGGACGTACGTGGGGCTGCTGACGTGCAGGTCGCGGTTGATCGTTCGCACAATATCGGCGATCGAGTTGCTCTTGCCGACCACGGTGCGTCCCTTGTGCTCGGTCGTCGGCAGCGATGCCTGCAGGTCGCTCATCCAGCGCAGAACCGCCGGGTCCTTGAAGGTTTCGAAATAGACTTGCCGTTGCTGTTCGAGGAACGTTTCGGCCTGCGACCAGGCGTAGTCGTCGTCGCCCACGCGGTCTTCCTGCTTCCGGCGGCTGACCTGCAGCAGGCGCGAGAAGAACTCCTCGGGCGCGGTCGCGACATGGGGACCGTCCGCGGTTGCGACGACCTTGTCGGCAAGCGCGTTGTAGACATCGGTTTCCTGCGGATTACCGCTCTGCTTCCCGGATCGGTCCGCCTGTCGGCGAAGCCGGCGGGCCAGTTCCTCGGCGTACGCCCGCGGATTCCACTCCTGCGGTTTGGCATCGAGCGACAGGTACGCCATGTACGTGCCGCCGAAGTGGTCGTTGAGCACGTCATCGGCCACGCGGATGGGGTGGGACGGCTCGAACCACTTGACCGGGTTATCGTTGACGTTGATGCGGCTGATGCCCCACCCGGCCACGGCCAGCACCACCGCGGTGGCGGCGATGATCGGTTTGGCGTATCGGTAGGTGCCCCGGCCCAGTCCACGCAGCAGACGCCCCAGCAGCCCGGGGTGGGCCTCGCCGGCCTCGGCGTCGTGGCGGGCGCCGAAGTTCTCCAGCGACCGCTCCGGTATGAACATCACGAACGCCGGGATGAACGTCACGGTCAGCAGCCAGGCGGCCAGCACGCCCATCGCCACGAACACGCCGAACACCTGCACCGGCGGGATGGGCGTCAGCGCCAGGCTGGCGAATCCCGCGGCCGAGGTGAGCGAGGTATACAGCATGGGGGCGAACAGCGAGTCCATGACGTCTATCATGGTCTGCCGCCGGTCGCGGGTGGCCTGGTACTTCTCGAAGAACTCGCTGATGATGTGGATGCTGTCCAGCACCGCGATGGGCATGATGAAGATCGGGATCATGCTGCTCATGATGTGCACGGGAAAGCCGGCGACCACCAGTGAGCCCATCGTGAGCACCACGCAGACCATCGCCACGATCATCGGCGAGACGATCAGCACCAGCTTGCGGAAGAACACCAGCATCAGCAAGAAAATCACCAGCATTGCGGTAGGGGCGCTGATGGCCATCTGTACGAACATCTCGTAGCCGAAGGTATCCTCGGCCACTGGCAGCCCGGTGATGTGGAAATCCTCCGGGCCGCCGAGTTCGGATATCTTCTCCTGCAGGGCGAGGTAGACGTCGTGGGAGAGGTCCTTGCGGCTGAGGGGAAGGTAAATTGCCAGCATCTTCCCGTCTTCGCTGACGAGCGTACCATTGAGGAACGGAATGCGCTGGGCCGCCCGGCGGACGGCGTTGGCGTCGGCCTGGGTCTCGGGCGGATACGGCATCAGCCAACTGAAGCGAATCCCGCCGGGGGTGGGGATGATCTTGTCGACCGTCGAGGGGGCGATCATGTCCCGCACGATCACGCCCTGGCTGCCGGCGCCAGGCTCCGGAGTCGGCAGGTCTTCCGATCCGCTCGGCTGCTGCCCGGAGGGCGCGGCGTTGCCGTCGGCCGACGAATCACCACCGATGCCCGGAGGCAGGGAGGGTCCGCTGCCATCCCCGCCGTCGATGCCGTCCGGCAGGTCGGGGCTCCCCCCGCCGCCGAGCCCTTCGGGCAGTCCTTTGGGAGCCGTCGGCGCCTGGGGGGCAGTTTGGTCGCCCGCGTCATTCGCGTCTTGAGACTGCTCCGACGGCAGGGGCTCGGGCTCCAGGTCCAGTGGCTTTCCCTGCGAGTCGTACTGAAGGGTCTTGGCGAAGGCGGTGAGTTTCCAGACCTTCTCCAGCGTGGAAGGGTTGAAGACGCCTTCGGGATGCTCGTTGTTCACCACGCCGACCACGACCATGTCATTCAGGTCGTACCGCTCCTTCATGCGGTCGTGGAAGACCCGAACCGGCTCGTCCTCGCTGAGCATGTTCTCCGGGTCGGTGTCCACGGTGATCGTATTGAGCCACCGAGCGGCCGGGGGGTACACATTCGGCAGCAGCGCCAGGGCGGCCACCAGCAGCGTCAGGCCGACCATCGCGGCCGTCAAGGCCTTGGGATGGTCCAGCGACTTTTTGGTCATCCATTGCCCGCGGGACATGGGGGCGTCCTTTCTGTCAGGGCGTGTGCATTGGGGCTACTGGGCTTTTGCGACCGCCTGCATCAGCGAGGGTAGGTTCTGCAGGCCCACCAGGCGGTCGACCTCACGGCCGTCCTTGAGTACGACGATCAGCGGAATCGCCGAGACGCCGTACCGCAATGCGATGGCGGGGCTCTCGTCGACGTTGACCTTGGCGACGGTGGCCTTGCCGTCCAGCTTGAGGGCCAGGTCGTCCAACACGGGTCCGAGCATGCGGCAGGGCCCGCACCAAGGCGCCCAGAAGTCGACCACGGTCACGCCGTGGGTGATGGAGGTGTCGAAGTTCCGCTCATCCAGTTGCACGACTTTGGCAGAGGTCATGATGATTCTCCCGTGGTTGTTCTTGCCGGTTTCCTCGGCCCGGCCCACATGGCCGGCCCTGCCCCATGCACTGCACGTCCTGTGCCAGAGGCGGTTCTTCCCCCCGGGCGATTCGAACAAGCTACTGTAAAGTATAGTCTTATGGTCGAAGGAAGATCGCCCGGTCGACGGAAGAAATGCCGAAGCGCCAACAGGGTGCGCAAACCGGAGCGCAAACCGCATGCACAGCAGTGAGCGCTGCTCAGGTATCGATCCCCAGCCGTCTGAGCATCTTGTACAGCCCCGCGCGGGACACCCCCAGCTTCTCGGCCGCGGCCGTCTTGTTTCCGCCGGTTTCGCGCAGGGCCTGCTGCACGCGGACCCGTTGGGTGGCGGCGTCCGCATTTCGGGGAGCGGGGCTGGACGTGTCGGGCCCGCCCTCAGGAATGCCGCGGACCTCGGCAGGCAAAGCCGAGACCGCCAGTTCGGTGACTTCCTCGCCGGTGACCACGAAAGCGTGCTCCAGGGCGTGACGCAACTGGCGGACATTGCCCGGCCTATCG
>JBKHHV010000365.1:0-2851 GCA_046539005.1 Phycisphaerae bacterium | reverse complement strand
AGGGTTGTCGCTCGGGCTGGTCATGGTCTCTCCTGCTGTACGGTCGGCGATGGGTCGCTGGAGGAATCATCGGCAGGGCGGTAGCGGAATGTCCAGAGCTTGTTTCCCGCGAAGTTGACCGCCAGCGAAGCGGCGATCGCGACGATCCGGGCAAGATAGCGGTCGAAGTGGGCGAAAGTTACGAGCAGGTACAGCACGCCGAGGTTCAGCCCCAGCGAGACGACGTTGACCACCAGGAACCGGGCCCACTCCGATCTGTGCCGCTGCATGCCCGCCGGCAGGCGAAACGTCAGCAATCGGTTGAGCACGAAGCTGTTGATCAACCCCACGCCGTAACCGAGAGTGGCCGCGAGGAGGTAATGAACCGCCCCGGTCCAGATCAGCAGGGCATAGACCGCGTAGTCGATGACCGTGTTGAGCACGCCGATGGCCGAGAACATGACGAACTGCAACGCCGGACCCGGCGCACCCAGCCAGGACAACCGCACCGGCCGGTCCGGCGCATCGGCAAACGGCTCAGTGCAGTCGGCGGACCCGGCCGGGGAATCGGTGGAATGGTCGGCGCGTCGGCCGGGCGGGGATGTCTCTGAGCGGTGCGGTGCTGAAGGCATTCGTTGGGTATCCGGGGTCGCCGGGGTCTCTGTACAAGCGGGTCGATCGGCCGCAATCCCTGGTTGCCACGAAGTCGACCTCCCGGACGGCAGCGGCTACGACAGGGCACGGTACGGGGTCTTTATAACCCGGAGAGCCACCATTTGCGACAGAGTCTTTTCGCGGACAGGGAAGACCGCGTGTCGGAAAGCCCCGCGTCGCGACAACCAGGCTACCTCGGCATATGGCAGGAGGGGGTCATGTTGTGCTTGCGGTAGTACTGCTGGTGGTACTCCTCGGCCCGCCAGAACTCCTCGGCCGGCTCAATCTGCGTGACCACGTTCCCGCGGACGTTCCCGCTCTCCTGCAGACGGTCGCGCGACCGCTCGGCCGCCTCCTGCTGGGCGTCGGAGTGGGTGAAGATCGCCGAGCGGTACTGCGAGCCCACGTCCGGGCCCTGGCGGTTGAGCGTGGTGGGGTCGTGCATCCGCCAGAACATCGCCAGCAGATCCTCATAGGAGACCTCGTTGGGGTCGTAGACCACTTCCACGGCCTCGGCGTGCCCGGTCCCCCCGGCGCAGACCTGCCGGTAAGTGGGGTTGGCGGTGTGCCCGCCGGTGTAGCCCACGCTGGTGGCGACCACCCCGGGAATCTGCCGGAAAGTCGCCTCGACGCCCCAGAAACAGCCTGCCGCGAAGGTCGCCTTGTGCTTCTGTCCGTCCCGCACGCCCTGCCGGACATCGGGAGCTTCCGTATTGTCGCCCACGTGATCGGTCATAGCCGGGGTTTCCTTTCTGCACGAACAGGCGGGGGCCAGCGCCAGCCCCGCAACCATCAGCAACGCGGGCAGCCCGATCCGCCGGAATGTCTGCGTAAGCTGATCCGTCATGGATACCTCGCATAGGGTAATCCCCTGTCCAAACGGGCGAATGCGGCTGGGTGTTCCTCGCTTTGGGCAGATCGCGCGGCCTCCACGCGCGACGAAACAGAACGGCTGCCTGTGCAGAGAACCCGATTTTTCCGGAATTGGCGGTTCGCCGTTCCGATATGAACAGGCGGGCGAAGCGGCTGTAATGGGGTGAAGACCGCCGAGAACACCACTGATAGTCTGCAGGTTCCGAGGTGTATGGGCAGATGCACGTCAACAAGCTCACAGTTCTTCTGGTCGGCGAAGACCATTCCGCCGTTGCCGGCGTACAGGAAATGCTGCACCAGGCGGTGACGGGAAAACTCCGAATCGTCCATGCCGAATCCGCCTACCAGATCCCGGGTACCCTCCAGTCCGAACCGTTCGACGCGGCCGTGCTGGTGCTGCCGGAAACCGACGGGATCGCCGAGGCCGTCGAGGCGTTGACCGACTGCGCCGCCCTGCCGGTGGTGGTGCTGGCGCCACGCAGCAACGACGCTGCCGCCGAGGCGCTGGTGCGCCAGGGAGCCGAAGGGCGCCTGAGGCTGGAGACGGCGAGCCCCCTGCTGCTGAAGTCGGCGTTGCGGCATGCCATCGAGCAGCGATCGCTGCGGACGCAGCTTCGGGGGGTGGAGTCCCAACTGTACCACGCCCAGAAGATGGAAAGCCTCGGCTTGCTGGCGGGGGGAATTGCCCACGACTTCAACAACCTGCTGGTGGCGATCCTCGGACAGGCGGACATGGCCCTGACCGACCTGGACGACAGCGCCCGTGTGCAGAACTGCTTGGAGGCGATCAAGCGGGCCAGTATTCGCGCCTCGGACCTGACCGCCCAGATGCTTGCCTACGCCGGCAAGAGCAGCCCGGAACTCAAGCCCCGCAACCTCAACCGGCTCATCGAGGAGATGTCCCGTCTGCTGTCCTCGTCCATCCCCCGGAAGGTAAATCTGGAGATGCACCTGGCCGAAAACCTGCCCGCCCTGGAGATGGACGTCACGCAGATCCGGCAGGTGGTTCTGAACCTCATCACCAATGCCGGGGAGGCAATCGGAAACGAGCCGGGTTGTATCCGGGTGTCCACCGGCCTGAGCGAAACCGATCCCGGCGGCGAAATCGCCCAGAACGGGGGACGTACCTGGGTGCAACTGCAGGTCGCCGACGATGGGTGCGGCATGGATCGGGACACGATCGAGAAGATCTTCGAGCCGTTCTTCTCGACGAAATACTCCGGGCGGGGGCTGGGCATGTCGGCCGTCCAGGGAATCGTGCGGCGGCACGGGGGGCACATCTCGGTGCAGAGCACCCCGGGAGAAGGCACGACGTTCCGCATCGCGCTGCCCGCCAGTTCGCGGG
>JBKHHV010000364.1:0-2865 GCA_046539005.1 Phycisphaerae bacterium | reverse complement strand
CCAGGCCGTTGGCCTGTACAACGCAAAGGCTCGCGCCGGATAACCCGAGTTCATCTGGAATGACCCTTCTCATCCCCCGCATCACTGCTAAACAGGTACGCCGGGGGCACGGCTGAAGGAATTGTCCCTGCGGTACTTGTGTGAGAGTTCGTTCCTGCCGCTCGCCCCAGAGGGGCAACTGCGGGTTGATGTGCGTCAGGAGACACACATTGCTACTTCTCATTCCCCCGCGTCGGGAGCGGCGGTTCGTCCGGTCTCCATCCAGGCAAGGCGGCCTTGGGCCAGGTCGAGCCACGGGTTCGGCGGGTCATTCGGAGCGGACACCACCCGCTTGAAGTACCATTCCGGCTCCTTCAGCCCGGGAATCTGGTGCGACGAGGTCAGCCGCCCGAGTTCGAAGTACGCCCGCACCGTCGCGTCGGTCCGGTGGCGGTCGGAGAACTGCCACGTCTCGATGAAGGCCGTCAGCTGCCGGGCCCGCTGGATGGGATCCTCGGTCCGCAAAATGACCTCCAGCGCCAGATTGTCGCCGAAGTTGGTTTCGTGGTACCTGGCCGCAAGTTCCTGCAGACTATGAAGATAATCCGCACCTCGCGGGTTCAGCCGCATCCATGCCCGCATCGCCTCGGCCGCAGGCGGGTCGTCCCGGACGTCGTTGCGGACCATCAACCACAACAGGCGCAACGCCCGGTGCCGGGCCACGACATAATAAGACTGGGTCGGGATCGCCACCCGCTCCACGAACAAACGGTCCACATTCTCCGAAGCGCTTTGCTGTTCCAGCCGCTCGATGATCGCCGGAAGGGCCTCTGCCGCACGGGCCAGCAGATCCTCGGCCTGCTGCAGCTGCCCCTCTCGCAACGCCAGCTCGCCAAGTCGCCACCGTGCCAGCGCCGCCTGCGGGCTGTCCGGGTGCTGCTCCACCAGGCGCTTCCACACCGCGGCCGAATACGGCAGCGGGTAGGCGGAACTGTACTTGATGATCTTCACCCGTTCCGAACGGGCCGACGGGACGGGGCGAGTCGTCGCCGCCAGCGCCGGATAGTCGAACTGCACGCTCTCGATGAGCCCGAGAATCCACAGCACCTCCGGGGCGTACTGGCTGGACGGATAGGCGTCGAGGAAGCGGCGGCACTTGTCTGCCAGGCGGACCTTCTGCTGCTTGAGGTCGTCGGTCACGGCGATGGCAAGCGTGTCCGGGCTCAGGCCGCGAACGTCCCTGCCCTCCTGGGCTTTGGTTTCCATCCATCGGTCGAGGGAGACGGTTTCGAACACCGCATCCCCCGCAGAAAGGTCCCGACGGATCAACTCGTAGTGCAGGCGGTCCGGACCGATCTGCCAGTAAAACAGCAACACCGGCCCCACCAGCAGCGCCGCCAGCACCGGCCAGACCACACCGGGACGGAACCGCGTGAGCTTGGCCAGCCACAGCACCACAGCCGAGGCGACCACGGCGGTGACGATCGCCAGCAGCAGCGGAACACTCAGCAGCCACCGCTGCACCGGCATGACCGCGGCCCATTCGGTCCCGCCGAAACCGAAGATATAGAAGTACACCGCCACCGGAACCAGGCCCAGCAGCGTCGCCAGGAACGGCATGTCGCTGCGAAGCGGCGTCCTGCCCGCCAGAAGGCACCCGATCAGCAACGACAGGGCCAACACCGGTGCGTGGCCCACCAGCGCCACGATCAACACGAACATCAGCGCAAAGCCAAGCCGGTATAGCACCGCCACAATAATCGGCACGAATACCACCACCGCCAGCAGCACGCCCATCACCGCGATCATCCACGGATAGCTAAGCACGCTGAGCGGATGAAGCAACAACGCCCCCAGCGGTGTGGACAGGTCCCTGCCGAACCCGCTGAGACTGAACCCCACCCACCGACCGGTCCAGAGATACTGCCAGAACCCGTTGACGAACGCATACCCCGCCAGGTTCAACAGCACGAACAACCACGCCCGGAACATGCTGGTCGGACGCAGCAGCGGACGAAGTCCGCGGTCGTGCAGGCGACGGTGCTTGCTTTTTGTTTTTGGCTTGGCCACGGGTTGCCTGTTCTTCTCCGGAGGAACCGATGCCACTGCGCCCATCCTAGGAAGATCGTCCCGCCCGGGCAATAGCATCGAAAGGGGCCGGTCCGGGCGGAATATGAAAATCCGTGCAAACCCCGCCCGTCGTGTGAATAATCGCAGGCAGTGAACCAGCCGCTAGAGTGAGTGACAGAAGTACGGTAATGGCCGGGTTGTTTCCGAACCTTTTCGCCATTTCGAACTTGCCCCGGGTAATTGATTCCTACCCGACCATGTTGGCCTACTGTTGACGCCTTATTGCCTTACGGCGATAATGTTGCTGCGGTCATGGCCACGTCGGCCGACCCTTGAGAACAGGAGCAGGCACTCGTGAGAATTCCTGTCTGTCCCGAGTCCACGCCCGAGTCCGAGCCCGGCACGTTCACCCAGGGCGAACGGGTGGTCGGCACCGGCGCCCGCGGGTCCACTCGCCGCTACTGGTGGGTCTTTCTGCTTGTCGCGATCCCGTTCTTTGGCGTGGGCGCCTACGCCTCGCTGGTGGGGCTCGGGGTGGTCCCGATCGACCTCAAGCAGGTCCACGTCCCGCTTGGCGTGGTTGGCCTGGTCGGCGCGGCGTTCCTGGTGGGCGGTTTGGCATTGCTCGTGGCCGGGGCGGTCCAGGGCATGGCCCAGGCGCGGCTGGCGGCGCTGGCGCGACGCTATCCCGAGCACCTCTGGGCAGGCGACTACGACTGGAACCCCGAACGGGCCGACGGCGACGGGCCGGTCAGCGACGGCCAGTGGATCGGGATAGGGGCCTTCGTTGCGCTGGCGGTGGTGGGAAATGTGGTG
>JBKHHV010000363.1:0-2870 GCA_046539005.1 Phycisphaerae bacterium | reverse complement strand
TACACTACCCGGCTCGACGTTTGACCCGAACCCTCACCTCCGGACCAGGGCGGCTTCCCATGTACGCGATCATCGAAGACAGCGGTACCCAGATCAAGGTCTCCGAAGGCGACGTCATCGACGTCGACAAGCGCGAGCTCGCCGAGGACCAGGCCACGCTCACGTTCGACCGCGTGCTGATGATCGGCGGCGAAGGCGACGCGACGGTCGGCCAGCCGACCGTCGAGGGCGCGACCGTCGAGGGCGACATCCTCCTGGAGGACCGCACCGACAAGGTCCGCATCGTGAAGTTCAAGCGGCGGAAGAACTACCACCGCACCAAGGGCCACCGCCAGCCGTTCGTCCGCGTGAAGATCACCAGGATCAGCGCGTAAGGCGGTTCCAGAAAAGTCTTTTGCAGCCGCCCCCGGTCACCCGGGGGCGGCTTTTGCTTGTGTGCCGAGCATGTTCGATTCCCCGGAGGTGCGAGTCCTCTGGCCAACCTGATGGAGGTGAAGGCCGAGCGAAGGGCAAGGGCGTCGCTGTGAAGCGGGGTCTGAAGGAAGCCCGGAGCGACAGTCGCGTGCCGATGAACAAGAACCGGATGTGAGGCGTTTGTCGCCGGGCGAGCGGGCAAGTGACCGCGAAGCCCATATCCATCAAGGGCGGCAGGCGTAGATCCGGCGGTGGTGCGGCGAAGGCGATCGAACTTACCTCGGGAGATCTGCGGCGTTGCCGTGGGGCCGTGGGCAAACCCATGGAGTGCGCGGCTGGCCGGTCCGCAAGGGCCGGGGATCGCGTCGCAGAAGTCAGCAGAGGGCGTAGTAGCGTGTGGCCGTCGGCGAGGCTATTGAGGCACTGCGAAGCCGAAAGGCGCAGACAACGGATAGGCCCCGCCGTCCCGCATGCGTGAAGGCCCGAACGGATGGAGTGGCCAGTACGGCCCGCAACTCGATGGACGACAAGCGGCAGAAGAACCAGATGGATCTGGCCTACCCCAAGCGCGAGGCGCGTGAAGCGTGCCGGACGCCGGGGCGAGGGACCGAATCGTCCCCGGCGGCGCGGCAACCGGAACGCCCGGCGAATCACGATGGACTGATGGAGGCGATATGCGAGCGTGAGAATCTGCAGGAAGCCTTGGCGCGCGTCCGGGCCAACAAGGGCTCGACAGGCGTGGACGGGATGACCGTCGACGAACTGCCGGCGCACCTCAAGGCCCACTGGCCGACGATCAAAGAGCAACTGCTCAGCGGGACCTATCGACCCCAGCCGGTGAAGCGGGTGGAGATTCCCAAGCCAGATGGCGGGGTGCGTAAGCTTGGCATCCCGACCGTGCTGGACCGCTTCATCCAGCAGGCGATCGGTCAGGTGCTCAGTCCGATCTGGGAGCCGACGTTCTCCGAGCACAGCTACGGCTTCCGACCTGGCCGCAGCGCCCATCAGGCGGTGGCTCAGGCCCAGGCGTTCATCGTCGAGGGTCGGGGCTGGGTGGTGGATCTCGATCTGGAGAAGTTCTTCGATCGGGTGAACCACGACATGCTGATGGCGCGGCTGGCCCGGCGGGTGTCGGACAAGCGACTGCTCAAGCTCATCCGCGCGTACCTCCGCACGGGGGTGATGGAGCACGGACTGGTGAGTGGATCGGCCGAAGGGACGCCGCAAGGCGGCCCGCTGTCGCCGTTGCTGTCGAACATCGTGCTGGATGACCTGGACAAGGAGCTTGAGAAGCGAGGTCACGCCTTCGTGCGGTACGCCGATGACTGCAACATCTACGTCCGCAGTGAACGGTCTGGCCAGCGTGTGATGGCCGGCGTGAGCCGGTTCATCACCGTGAAGCTCAAGCTCAAGGTGAACCAGGACAAGAGCGCGGTGGATCGTCCCAGCCGCCGCAAGTTCCTGGGCTTCAGCTTCACCGCAGGCAAGCAGCCTCGGCGGCGCATCGCGCCCAAGTCGCTGCAGCGGTGCAAGACGAAGCTGCGCGAACTGACACGGCGGACCCGTGGCGTGGACGCGAAGCGGATGGTTCGCGAAGTGGCCACCTACCTGCGTGGGTGGATCGGCTACTTCGGGTTCTGCCAGACGCCCAGCGTGCTGCGGGCCCTGGACGCGTGGATCAGGCGACGGCTTCGTGCCGTGGCCTGGAAGCAGTGGAAGCGTGGACGCACCCGGTTCGCCAGGCTGCGCCAACGGGGCCTGAGCAAGGATCTGGCGGCCATCACCGCCTGCCTGCAAAGCCCCTGGCGGGCCAGCCGATCCCCGGGACTCCACGCCGCCCTGCCCAACGCCCTGTGGGCTCACCTCGGCCTGCCGACACTGGCCTGCATGGTGACCGCATAACCATCCGAACCGCCGTGTACGGACCCGTACGCACGGTGGTGTGGGAGGAGGCGGGCCGCAAGGCCCGCCCCTATCCCGATTTTGAGGTGCAATGTTCAGCCTGCGAAGTGCAATCGCTGCAAACCGCGTCGTATCGGGCCTCGCCCATCGGACTTTCGGAGACGGCCGACGGCGGGGCGTGCGGCCGCGGATGAGGGAGTGCTGTGTGGGGGCACTGCGCTGCTCGCCGCAAAGCCGGCTGCGCTGCTCTCGCCCCCACGCCCCCTGCCGGAGAGCGGAGCGTTGGGCATTCGGCGGTGGGGTCGGTCACGGCTGCTCGCGGGACCTCGGCCTCGGTTCTGGAGCGTCCAGCGGGCGGCCCCCGTGGTTCGGCGGGGAGCGGGAAAACGTGTCACGACGAGCGAAAGCTGAAGGCGTCCGCCATCCCACGAACAACCAACGATGTTCCTCCGCCCCTGAACACCTCTGCGCCCTCGGCGTACTCTGCGGTGAATTGTTTTCGGTTCTTCCGCGGAATCTGTGGATGGTTGAACGGATCGGGGCTCTGCCCCGTG
>JBKHHV010000107.1:0-11884 GCA_046539005.1 Phycisphaerae bacterium | reverse complement strand
TGAACCACCACCAGGCGCAGCGGCTTCTTGAGCCGGCGCCCCACGTTCTCGATCAGGAAGATGTCGGCCGGGTCCGACACGCCCAGGACGATGCCCGTCTCGTCCCGGCAGATCGGCAGCACGTTCTTCTCCAGCACGAACTCCTTGGGCAGCAGGGCGAAGACGTTCGGGTCGACCTCGGAAGAATTCACCCGCATGAACGGCAGGTCGAAGAAGGCGGCCGTTGCTTCCAGGGCGGTGGCTTCCTCCACGGCGTCGCTCTGCACCAGCGCAGAGATCATGCTCAGGTGCGGGTTGCTTTTCAGCAGGTTCGCCGCCTCGTTGAGCTGGGCCTCGGACACCACGCCCCGCTCCAGCAGGACGCGCTCCGGACCGCGCAGTGCCGCCTGGGACGGGTTGTCAGGTCGCCACAGGTCGGTGAAGTCGGCGTTGGGGTCGGCGACCCCGGCCGGCTTCTGTGCCGTCGTCTTCTTCGGTTGGCGCGATAGTTTCGCCAAGCGCGATTGCCTTTCCGTTTCCGGCGGTCGGCCGGGTCAGTCCTTGATGACCAGAATGTGCGTCAGGTCTTCCCACTGCAGAACCACGCGGGTGGGCTGAATGCTCGTGACCTTCCACCCGGCAACGCTGTCGCCCAGGCGGATTAGTTCGTTGCCGATCATCGCGATATCCCCCTGCGGGCCCGAGAGGATCGACTGCAGTCTGAGGGCCTTGGCGGCCGCCAGGGCGCGGGCCTTTTCGCTGGTGGTTTCCGGCTGCACCACGACCATTTCCGGGTCGATCTCCACCGGTTCGGGCTCCTTGCGTTCCTGCGCCTCGAAGGGGTCTCCGGAGAGCATCTTGCGGGGAATCTGCCGCTGGGCGGCGTCGAAGTAGAACGAGTCCACGATCGACTTGGCGCTGTCGCGACGTCGGCTGAACTTCGCCAGCGCGCCGCTCACGCGGATTTCCTCGGTGGTCTGCTGGGCGACGGCCTTTTCGGCGTTGCCCCGCAGGCTCAGCAGGTACAGCACCACGATGCCCGCCACGAACAGCCCGGCGAGCATCAGGTTGGCGGCGCCGACCTTGTTGACTTTCTCGGCCAGATCGGCCTTGGCTTTCTCGGCTCCGCTGGGCGGGGCGGGGGTCGCTTCGCCCAGGATCTCGCCGTTGCCCGGATTGTTGGGGTCCAGTTGCGTCATCATGTCAATTCCGTTCGAAGAAGATCACCATCGTGAAGGTCACGACCATCTCGTCGCTTCCCCGTTTGGGCACCACCGTCATGTCCAGGATTCGCGTGATCCGCGGCTGGTTCTCCAGGTCCTGGAGGAACGAGTAAAGCCCTCGGAAGCTGCCCTCCAGCTTCACCGCGATGACCTGCTCGGAGTGGTTGCCCACCTTTCCGAACTGGGGCTTGCCGCCGCTGGAGGGGCGGATGCTCTTGGGGGTCATCCGGTTGGCCTCGGCGAGGGTCCACATCTCGCGGAGGACCTTCTCGATCTCTTTCTCGTCCGGCAGCTTCGACTGGAAGTAGCCGATCGCCTCTCGCAGCTCGCCGATTTCCCGCTTCAGGTCGCCCACCGTGGCGGTCGCCTGGTTCACCTGCCGAAGTTTCGCCCTCCGGGCCTCCACCTGGCTGAGCAACTGCTGGTTCCGCTCGTTGCGCGGCTTGAACACAAACCACCACGCCCCGACGGGAATCGCCATCAGCAGCACAACGAATACCAGCTCTCGCGTTCCGAACTTCATCGGTCGGCCCCTTCCTTCCCCGCGGCCGCCACCTGGGTGTCGGACTTCTGTTTGTCTTCCTTCTCGGGTTTGATCGCGTCGGCGGCGTCGAATCCGAAGTGGGTCTGCAGCGTGAGCTGGAAGCTCCGCAGCGGCTCTTTGTCGGGGTTGTCCGACTTCTGTTCGACGCTGTAGATCAGTTCCACGCTCTTGACGATGGGGTTGCCCCGCAGGCGGGTGATGTAGCGGGCGACCTCCACGTCGGTGAACGCCAGGCCCACCAGCTCCATCGTTACGCAGGTCAGCGGACCCTTGCCGCCCTTGCCGCGCGGACGGGCCATCGCCCGCTTCTTCCGCGAGCGTCCCTTGGGCGGGGCGGGCCCGCTTTTGACCTTCGTGTTCAGGAGAACCTCCGTGAGCCATACGCCCTTGGGACGGGAGTTGGTCACGAACCCCAGCAGGTAGCTGCGGGGCACCCGCTCCATCAGCGAGGCGGTGTTGGACGCCTTGCTCAGAAGCTGGGACTTCTCCTTCTCCAGCATCTGAAGCTGGTCGATCAGCCTCGAGGCGCGAGCGAAGTCCTCGTCCACTTCATGGGCGACGGCCTCGGTGTGGTCGGACGACTTCTCCAGCATCAGAGACGCGCCCGTCACGCCGACCATCACCACCAGGAACAGCACGCAGCAGAGGATATTCGCCCGCTGCTGCGAGCGGCGCTTCAGGTAGTCATCCGGTAACAGGTTTACGATACTCATGGCATTCCTCGGCGTACTATGCCGCCAACTGCGATCCCAGGCTCAACCCCACCGCCACCGCCAACCGCGGTTGCGGACCGGCCGAGGCATCCGCCTCTGCAACGCGAACCAGCGGATCGCCGATCTGGGCGGGGATGTTCATCCGCCGGGCGATCGCCTGGCAGAGCTCGCGGTCGTAGGCTTGCCCGCCCACGAAAACCGCCCGCTCCACGCTCTGGCTCTTGAACACCGACTCGCAGTACCGCAGGCACTGGGTCAGCTCTCCGGAAAGCTCCGATATCGGCTTCTCCAGCAGGGCGCGGATCTCCTTGCCCTGCTCGGCGCCCGCCCGCAACGACGCCAGGCGCATCTCCCGCGCCTGCGAGGGCGACACCTTTCGTGCGTCGGCCAACGTCTGTGCCAGCAACTCGCCGCCGGTCTGCAGGTTCCGCGCGAACAGCACCTGCGTGCCCCGCGCCAGGACCACCTGCGTGGTCACCTCGCCGATGTCCACGAACAGCACCGGGCCGGCCGCCTCCTCGGCGTCGAACAGCCGGGCGAAGCACTCCACGATCGCGAACGGCTCGACGTCCACACCGACCGGTTCGAGCCTGGCTTTGCGGGCCAGGGCGAGGTACTTCTCCACCCGGGCCTTGCTGGCGGCAACGACGATGGCTTCCTGCTTGGCTTCCCCGCCTTCGTATACTTCGCCGGCCACCACGTGCCGCACGATCGCCTGCCCGACGGGGAACGGCAGCTTGTCGGCCAGTTCGCCCTGGATGGCGAAGTCCATCTGCGCCTTGGCGCTGCGCGGCAGGCGGACCGACTGCACGAAGGTTTCCTCGGCCGGGAGAGAGAGAATGCATTCCTTGCCCTGGAAGCGTCCGTTGGCGAGCAGGTCGGTGAGGGTCTCGGAAAGGAACCGGAACCGGAGGCGTTCCTTCCCGCGACAGGGGGCGGGGACGTCAGAGACGGCCGAGGCGACCAGGGCGTATCCGCCCTCGACCGGACAGAGCTGCGCCATCTTCAGTGAACTGGTTCCGAAGTCCACCCCGATGGGCAGCGCACTGCTGGCAGTGTTGTTCACAGGCATCTCTACGTCCTTCGCCGAAACTCGGCTCGTCGGCGCACGTCGGGCGCCTTACGGTCAGCGGGGACTGGTTCCTCCGGACAGAAACGTCGCCCTCCCAAGCAACTGCGACTGCCCTCCAGCCTCGCAAAGCATACGTCGGCCTCCTGCCGACAGACCTTCGCCATCTTGTAAGATACGTTCCGGGCTCGGCAGCGGGCAAAACAGGCGGCAAGCCCGGGCGTCTGCTACCTGTATCGGGTGTTGCCCAAGGCGGGTTAACTAACAGAAGTGAGGCAGAACGCTTTCGACGGATATCTCATGCCCTGCCGGACATCTGGAGAAACGCATTTCGCCGGTTTTCGCAATTGCGGGGGAGAAAAGCGACAGGCAGCAAGCGACAGGCAATAGCCGATTAGGCGATAGGCCCCTGGAGGGAAGACGTTACCGCCAGCGGTCGGCCTCGTCCAGGAAGTCCACCAGCACGCTGTTGGACACAAACCACGACTTCGGCGTCAGTTGCAGCCGATTCTCGCTCATCGCCAGCGTCCCCAGCCCCACGTGCTTCTCGACGGTCTGCGGGAAAAGCACGGCCAGGTCGGCGCCGTACCGCGCGGCGAAGTTGTCCCGCTCCACGCCCTCGATCAGCCTCAGACCCAGCATGAGCGCCTCGGCCGCCTTCATCGGGCCGGTCAGTTGCTCACTCGAGGTCTCCGGCAGGCGCCCCTCGGACAGGGCGGATGCGTAAGCTTCCATATCACAGCAGTTTGTGGACCGTACGCCGCCGAGGTAGCTTGCCCCCGCCGGCCCGAGCCCCACGTAGCTGCGGTTGTGCCAGTAGGTCAGATTGTGCAGGCATTGCCGCCCGCGGCGGGCGAAGTTCGACAGTTCGTAATGCTCCAGCCCGGCGGCTTCGAGAATGTCGATCGCCACGCGGTAGCACCGCTCCTGCACGTGTTCGGGCATCTCCTCGACCTTCCCCTCGGCCAGGTCGCGCCACAGCGGGGTGCCCTCCTCGAAGCTCAACGCATAGGCGCTGAGGTGCGCGGGCTCCAGCTCCACCAGGCCCTCGAGCGTATGGGTCCAGCTCCGCAGCGTCTGGCCGGGCAGGCCGTACATCGCGTCGAGGTTGATATTCGCAATGCCCGCTTCCCGCAGCAGGCCGACCGCCCGGGGCACCTCGGCGGGCCCGTGCAGCCGTCCGAGTGTCGCAAGTTCCTTCGGATCCAACGATTGCGCTCCCAGGCTCACGCGGTTGACCCCCGCCCCCGCCAGCATCTTGGCCGTTGCGGCATCCACCGAGGAAGGGTTGGCCTCGACGCTGAACTCCGTGTCGCGGCCGAGCAGTTGCCCTAGCGTTTCCAGCAGTTCTCCGAGCACCGGTGGCTCCAGGGCGGTGGGCGTGCCCCCGCCCACGAAGACCGTCTCGGCGGTCGGAGCGATCTGCCCCCGCCGCATCGCCAGTTCGGTCTGGACGGCCTTGAGCCAGGCGCGGGCGGCCTGCGGGGGCGACGCCAGCGAGTAGAAGTCGCAGTAGCGGCATTTGCGCCGGCACAGCGGCACGTGCACGTACACCGACCTCGCCGGGGGAGCGGGCGACAGTTCAGGGCGATTTTTCTTGCAGGGCATGGGCGACATTCTACAATAGCCCGCAGGTCACCGATGCAAATCTCTTGGATTGAGACGACCTGAATTCTCTGGTCCGTCAGGAAGTTACAGACAGGGACGAAAAAAATGGACGCGAAACTGGTGATGTTCAAGGCCAACGGGCAGCGCAAGGACTTTCGGGTCAAGACCCCCAAGATGATCGTCGGCCGCGGCGAGGACGCCGACCTGCGGATTCCGATCATGAGCGTTTCCCGCCACCACACCGAACTGCGAACCGAGGACAGCACGCTGGTCGCAAAGGACCTCGGCTCCTCCAACGGGACCTACGTCAACAACAAGCGCGTCAACGAGCAGGTCCTCTCGGCCGGCGACCGTCTGGTGATCGGGCCCGTCGTCTTCACCCTCCAGATCGACGGGAAACCCTCCGAGATCAAGCCGGTCAAAACCCGCGGACAGCGGATGGCCGAGGCGGGCGAGCCCGGCATGAACGAGGTGGTCGACCTCGAGGCCGACGTGACCGGCCCCGGCGGGGGCGCCTCGGAAGTCGAGCCGGTCGAGCTTGCAGAGGACCAAGACGTGGACCCCATCGCCGCCCTGGAGGCCCTGGCGGCCGAGCAGGACGAAGACAAGAACCAGTAACCCGGGCGCACCACCCCCAAAAACCCCCAAGGGCGGCCGGGCCTCTCCCCGCCGCCCTTTACTGTGCGCCCCCCAGCACAACCCCATACGCCGGCGGGTAGCCGCCTCAGCCCTCGCACCTATTGAGTCCGGCCTTACGATGCCGTACAATCCCGGCCGTGAACGGCACGTCTTATCCGCCGCTGGCATAGCGGCTTGGGGGCCGAAACCGTCCGGCGCCCCATGGTGCGACGGCCTGGGGAACCCAGGAATCCAGCATGGCAAAGAAGAAGACCAAGAAGCAGACCGAGCAGGCCGAACCGACCGGCGGGGCCGAGCTTGAAGTACGCCGCGACGAAGCCAAGGGCAAGATATGGAGCCACGTTCGCCAGACATGGCTTGTCGAAACGCCCGAAGAGCGCGTCCGCCAAGAGTTCCTGCCCGTGCTGGTGGGCGAATACGGCTTCGCCCTAGAACAGATTGCCGAGGAACTGGAACTGACTGGACGCGGCACCGGCCAAGCCCGCGCCGATTTCGTGGTTTGGCGAACTGTCGAAGACCGGCAACACGACCGCGCGCCCCTTATCATCGTCGAATGCAAGTCGGACAACGTGACGATTCGCCCGGCCGACTACTTCCAGGGCGACAACTACGCCCGCATTGCCGACGCCCGCTTTGTAGTCACCCACAACAACAAGGAAACGAAGTTCTGGCGCGTCCGCAAAGACAAGATGCCCGGCTACCTGGAGGAAGTCGAAAACATCCCCCACGCCGACGCCACCGACAAGGAAATTGAGGAACTGCTTTCGCGCCTCAAGACCTTCAAGGAAGACGAGTTTGCGGACCTGCTGCACCAGTGCCACAACGTCATTCGCAATCGTGAGAAGCGCGACCCCGTGGCCGCCTTCGACGAAATCGCCAAGGTGTTGTTCGTCAAGGTCTATGTCGAAAGGGAAATGCGCCGGAAGAAGCTCCGCCAGAACCGCTTCACAAGAGACTACCTTGAGCAGCTACCGGGCAATGATCCGCTGCAACTCCTTTTTGGTGACACCAAGAAAGCCTATGAGGGCGACCGGATATTTGAGGACGGGGAAGCCCTGAACCTTCGCCCCGAGACCGGCGTGGAAATCGTCCGCCTGCTGGAACGCTACAACCTGTCGGACACGAGCGAAGACATAAAGGGAATCGCCTTCGAACGGTTCTTGGGCAAGACCTTCCGGGGAGAGATCGGCCAGTTCTTCACGCCGCGCCCCATCGTCGAATTCATGGTTCGCATGGTGAAGCCCCAAGAAGGCGAAGTGATCTGCGACCCCGCGAGCGGGTCCGGGGGCTTCCTGATCCGCTTCTTCGAAATCGTCCGCGAATTGATCCTGGCCGACGCCGACCGGCAGTATCAGCAGTACAAGGCCCAGCTTGAGCAGACCAAGTATTCCGCGAAGAAGAAGGCCGAAAAGCTGCTGGCCAAGTACGAGGAAATCCAGGAATCCATCCGGCAGGACGTGGAAGGGTCCCGGCTGTGGGAACTCTCGAATCGCTGTATCTACGGCACCGACGCGAACGACCGCATGGCCCGCACCAGCAAGATGAACATGATTATGCACGGCGACGGGCACGGCGGGGTTCACCACCACGACGGCTTCCTGAACGTGAACGGAATCTTCGAAGGCCGCTTCGACATCATCCTGACGAATCCCCCGTTCGGGGCGAACGTGGAACCGTCCGACAAGGTGCTGAAAGAACAGACCGAAGTTTCGTCGGCCCGCGAACGCGAGTACGTCCAGCAGTTCGGCGACCTGTACAAGCAGGCCATGAAACGCACCCGCGCCGCCGTGGGCAAGCCGATTGCGGCCTTGTTCGAACTGCCGAAAAGCGACAAGTCGAAGATCAAAACCGAAATCCTGTTCATCGAACGATGCCTGGAACTGCTGAAGCCCGGCGGGCGGCTGGGCATTGTCCTGCCCGAAGGTATCTTCAACAACCCGTCGCTGGCGTATGTTCGCCAGTTTGCCGAAGACCGCGCCTTTATCCGGGCCGTGGTTTCGCTGCCGTCCGAAACGTTCGTTTCGTCGGGCGCGTCGGTCAAGGCGTCGCTGCTGTTCATGCAGAAGTTTACCGTAGACGAACAGGCCGACTTCGACGCCAAACGCGACGCCGCCAAGGCCGAAGTCGAAGCCCAGTACGCCCCGGAAATCACGGCCGAGACAAGCAAGCTCAAGCTGGCCATCGAAAAGGCCAAGAAGGACAAGGACGCCGACCGCCGCAAGGCGTTGCAGGCCGAGCTTCGGCAGTACCAGCGCGACATGGAAGACAAGATGCAGGCCGAGGCCCGCGCCCTGCTGAAAGAGCGCTTCGCCTACCCGGTCTTCCTGTACGAAGCCGAACACGTCGGAATCACCGCCACCGGCGAAACCGACCGCGTGGCGAATGAACTGTTCCCGAACGACTATGCCCCCGAGGGGACCGACAAGACGGCCCTGGAACTCTACCGCGGCTTCCTGGCCAACCCCGAGGCCTTCCTTGCCGTGGAGGCCGAAGCATGACGGCCGCCACGGACTACCCCAACGCCATTGCCTTGCTCTGGGGGGATATGCCGCGATGGGATTTCAAGACGGCCAGAGCTTCGCTGTTTCGGAAGCGGTACCCCACCTTCCGCCCCTTGGGAGATTTTGCCGACGAAGCCACCGAACTTGTGCGACCATCCGAAGACCCGGATAGGGAATGGCCCGTTTACGGCGTAAACAATGAAACGGGGGTCTTCCTGAACCAGAACCAGAAGGGGAGCGAGTTCAACTCACCTTACAAGCGGATTCGCAAAGACTGGTTCTTTCACAACCCGACTCGTGCAAACGTTGGTTCACTTGGGCGGGTGCCCGACGTTCCCCAAGATGCAATCACAAGCCCCGAGTATCAGGTGTGGCGTACGCGGGAGGGGTTGCTTCCCGCGTACGCCGAAGTTCTGCTGCAAATGCCCTTCTTCCGCGACCAAATCGAGTGTCACCGCGTGGGGGGCGTGAAGGAACGTCTGTTCGTACAGAACCTTCTTGAGATTCCTATTCCACCCCTTGACGAACGTGTTCAGCAGGCCATCGTCGAGCACTGGAACAAAGGGCAGGCCGCCGCGAGCGCTGTACAGCAGGAAGCCGCAAAACTCGAAGCCGGTCTGGAGCAAGAGCTTCTTCAAGCAGTAGGTATTTCTGTTCCCCCGCCAACGCCGCGACGAGGGGCATTCGCTATTCCTTGGAGTACCTTCGAACGTTGGGATACCTTTTTCTATCGAGGCGATTTCCTCAAGCTGGATGCGGACCTTGACAGGCTGGACGCGCAGCCCCTTGGGGAAGTCGCTAACTTCATTTCGCGGCCTTGGTGCAAAGGTGACTTTCCCAAAGGGACCTTTCGCTATATCGAAATTGCTGGCGTAGATAGGCAACAAGGAATCACTTCTTCCAAGGAGGTGCCGGTCGAGGACGCGCCGAGCCGTGCCGCCACCCTTACAAACACAGGTGACCTGCTACTATCGACTACTCGGCCCTACCTTGGGGCTTTTGCCCTTGTTACCCCGGAATACGACAGATGCGTTTGCAGCAGCGGCTTCGCTGTGATTGATGGGGTAGACCGGTCAAAGATTGACGCGGGCTTTCTTCTCGCATTCCTGAAATCGCCCGCCGGTCTTCGGCAGATGGAGCGTCGCATGACAGGCGGGCTATATCCGGCAATCGTGCAGAGCGAGCTTGAGAAGATCAAGGTACCCTTGCTTCCTTTGCCCGAGCAGCACGGATTCTTGCGGTCAATGCGGAAGGGGCAACAGCGCATAGAGGACTGCCGCAAGCAGGCCCAGCAGCTTGCCGAGCAGACCAAGGCCGAGGTCGAAGCGATGATTCTCGGCAAGCGGCCGGTTTTCTGATTTGCCCGCAGATTACTCCGTCACGATTCCGCAGGCGTAGACGGTGAAGCCGTTGGCGGTGGGGCTGGTTGGGCATTCGAACCGCACGGTGTCGATCTTGTTCAGCAGCGCGGGGGGGATGGGGATGTCCTGCACCACGGCCTGCCCGTCGTTGGAACTGGACCAGGGCAGGGGGATCCGCCGGCCACCCAGCACCGCAAAGCCCTCCCCGCGGTGAACGTCGCGGGTGATCACCCGCAACCACACCTTGCCGCCGACTCGCTGCCCGCGCCAGTGCACCTTGCCCTGGGCATTGCCGCCGGGCTGAACGCGGGCGAACAGCACGTCGGCGTAGTTGGTGCGGCGCTTGACCACGGCGGAGCGCTCCTCGCGCGCGCGGCCGTCGGATTTCACCGTCCAGCGGACCGTCTCCATGTGCCCCAGCCGCACGGTGTCCAGCCCGCGGCCGTCGGCGGTCTCCAGGGCGGTGTCCTTGCCGTCCACCCGCAGCACGAGACGGTGCGTGACCTGGCCGATGGGAGCCAACTTCACCTCGCGCGGGCGGCCGGACTCGTTGTGCACCACCACGGTCGCCGCCCCGTCTTCGCCGCGCGTGGCGGCGGTGACGAGCCCCGGGGTGTCGGTGTCGCTGGGCAGCATGGTTCCGCGCAGGGGGCTCAGCAGCGTAAAGGCGTGCTCCTCTCCGGGGTTCCGCAGGTATCCGCTCCACAGGGCGTGGACGGCCCGTCCTTTCTGAATGTCCGGGCACAGGCGGATGGCGTGGAGGATTTCGGAGATATTGTAGTGGGCGCGGCGTGCGGCGTTGTCGGACAGGTCGTTGCACTCGGTGTTGTACACCGGCACGCGTCGGCCGTGGCGGACGTCGAAGTAGGCCGTGGCGACGATGTAGCTTGCCGGATAGGCCGCGGGATTGCCGAAGTAGTGGTGCTCGACAAGGAAATCGATCTTGTCGTGGCAGCGGTCGATGAACCTCCGGACGTAGTTGGTGAAGGTGGCGTAGTCGTCGCCGTTCATGCCGGGGCTGCACGGCCCGCCCAGCAGCATGTTGCGGTTGGCGGCTTTTGCCCCGCGCACGGCGTGCTCGAAGATCGTGCTGTACATGTCGGCCCCGAGCTTTCCGGGGATGTACCCGTGCTGGGTGGGGTCGGTCCAGGCCTTTTTTCCGGCGGGGTTGCGGAAGCCCATGTTGACGTGGCGTCCCCACATGAACGGCTCGTTCCACACCTCCAGCCGCCGCAGGGGGTTGCCCTTGTCGCCCGGCCGCCATCCGACGCGCCCCAGCGCCCGGTAGAACGCCTCGACCTCGGCGGCGACGGCGTCGATGGGTTTGTCCATCCAGATCGGGCGGTTCCACAGGTCCATGGTGTGGCAGTAGACGATGTTGTCCAGTGCGTCGGCGGCGACGGCCCGTCGCCAGAACGGGCTGCCCTCGGCGATGGTGCGTTGGGTGTTGGCGATGGCGTGGGACTTGTCGGCCTCGGCACCGACCCCGCTGCCGGAGAAGCCCACGTGGTCCAGCGGGCGCAGGTAGCCGGGCTCCAGCCGCCGCATGTACTCTTCCGGTTGGGGCTTGCCCTCGGGGGTGCGTGGCTTGTTGGCGTAGACGTCGTGGAAGCCGAACAGCCCCTTGGGCACCTCGGTCGTGCCGGAGACGTCCAGCGTGAGGTCGGGGTTCACGCGCACCACGGCCGCGGTGTCGTCGAGGTCGGGCTGCGGGAGGCGGAAGAGTTCGACCTTGCGGACGGTGAACGATACCTCGCCGACGCCGTGGGGGTTGTCCACGCCGAGCAGGAGCGAGCCGACCTGTCCGCGGTCGAAGTGGTAGTTGTCGCTACCGCCGCGGAAGTCGGCAAACGGGACGAGGAACGTTCGCTCGTCGCCGGTGAGGGTGGCCGCGGAGGTGACCGAGTAGAACCCGCCGCCGTGTTCGGACAGCCCGACCGCCACGGCCGCGTCGTTGCGGCGCGTGTCGGAGGCGACGGTGATCTGCAGTCCGTCGTAGTCGGACAAGTCGCGCGGGCTCTTGTAGTGCATGACCGCCCACGCGCTGTGGGGCGGGGCGACGCGGTCCGGCGACAGCCGCGCGGTCAGGTGCATTCCGCCCCCGTCGGCCGGTCGGATGCGTGCGTTGTTGCGGGCGCCGAAGGTGCCTTCCACCGGGGCGGCGTTGACGGCGCCGGTGACGATTCCCTTCGTGGTCTCGCCCTTCCGGCGGGCGGTGTAGCTGCCGGTGAGCACCGTCCCGCCGTA
>JBKHHV010000362.1:0-2907 GCA_046539005.1 Phycisphaerae bacterium | reverse complement strand
TTTGCCCGGGGGTGGGGCTGGCCCCATGACGACCGCAAGTGCGACGTGACCCCGTGGCACCTGGTGCAGGCCTTCGATGCCGAACACGTCGCCATCACCGGGCCCGGCATCATCGACGGCAACGGAAGTTCCTTCTGGCACGACGAGCGCCCCCACGAATGGGCCTTCTGGAAGCATCGCGACAACCAGCGACCCAGCCCGATGGTCCACTTCGAGAACTGCCGCCACGTCTCCGTGCGGGAAGCCACGCTGCAGGCCTCCGGCCGGGTGGTGCCTGCACCTGACCCGCTGCGAATCGGCCGAGGTGCACGGGGTGACGATCCGCAACACCTTCTTCGGGCCCAACAGCGACGGGATGGACATCCACAACTGCAGCGGGGTCCGCATCAGCCATTGCGACGTGGCAACCGGCGACGACGCCATCGCCCTGATGAGTTCGCGCCACGGCGGACCCAGCGAGGACATCGTCATCACCAACTGCGTCCTGCGCACCAGTTGCGTGGGCGTTCGGCTGATCGGCTTCGACAGTGGCGCCCTTCACCGGCGCGTTGCGGTAAGCAACCTGGCGATCCCCCGTTGCGCGTACCTTTTCGACCTGCGCAGCCAGAACGGCTCGCGGATCGAGAACGTCACCATCAGCAACTGCGTGGGAGCGACCAACTCCGGTTGGCCCATCAACAGGCCCATCCAGGTCTCGGCGATCGACCACCCCAACCCGCACTCGGCCCGGCATAACCCCGACGGCCGGGTCGGCCATGTGCGCGACGTGACCTTCCGGGACGTCGACATCACTACCGACGGCCGCGTTGTTCTGGTCGCCTCCGACCACCACGCCATCGAGGACGTTCGTATCGACGGGCTGCGGCTGAACTACGTACTGGTGGAGGACACTCGAGCCTTCGAGAACGCCCATCGCGACGGCAGTTGGCTGGATGGCGACCACTTCGACGCGCGCAGCGCCCAGGCGGCGATCATCGCCAAGAACGTCCGTCGTCTGCAGGTAGACGGGTTGGCGGTCCGTTGGCCGACTTGGCCGGTGCCGGAGGAATGGCGCGTGCTGCAGTCGGACCAGAGACGGATCAACGCCGCGTTCTTCGAGGGCAGCGAGGCCGCCATCCGCGGCGGTGAGAAGCGGGGCGAGTACGCCGTCCTGTGGGGACGCAATCTGCAGGAATCCCGGGCGGATCTGCGCGGGCTCTGCGGCTCGGAAGGCGGACCGGCCGCCGACGTGAAGAACTCCTCCTGCCGAATCATCGACATCGACTGAAACGAAAATCCCAACAAGGAACCACCATGGCGAACCGCAAGAATATCCTGATCCTGATCACCGATCAGCAGACCCACCGCGCCATGAGCTGCGCAGGCAACGACTGGCTGAACACCCCGGCGATGGACGCACTCGCCCGGCGGGGCACGCAGCTCACCCGGGCCTATTGCACCTACCCGCTCTGCTCACCCGCCCGCGCGAGCCACATGACCGGCAAGTACCCCCACCAGGCGAACGTGTGGGGCAACGCCGGCAAGCCGTTCTGGAAACACGAGATCGCCCGGGAGGAATTCCTGGGCTACCCCATGGGCCAAGCCGGCTACCGCTGCGTGTGGGCCGGCAAGGACATGCCCCCGGCCGACGGGAGCCGCGACTTCGAGCTGCTCTGCCGGTGGGGCGACGTGCAGACCGCCGACCACCTGTGCGAATTCGTGGCCGGCGAGCACGATCGGCCGTTCCTGGCGGTGGGCAACTTCGTGAACCCCCACAACATCTGCGAGTGGGCCCGCGGGATGCCGCTGTTCGAGGGCGGCATCGGCGAGATGCCCCGCGACGAAGACCTGCCGCCGCTACCGGCCAACTTTGCGGTTCCTCCGTATGAGCCGCAGATCATCCGGAAGATCCAGCAGCTCGGGCTGCAGGTGTTCATCGGCCAGGGGTTCGACGAACGGCGCTGGCGG
The DNA here is from genome assembly GCA_046539005.1 of Phycisphaerae bacterium. Lineage (GTDB taxonomy): Bacteria > Planctomycetota > Phycisphaerae > SM23-33 > SM23-33 > CAZFPT01. The sequence goes on along the minus strand of JBKHHV010000362.1, from coordinate 960 downwards.
CAGTACATCTGGGCGTATTACCGCATGGTCGAGATGGTCGACCGGCAGGTAGGTCGCGTGCTCGACGTCCTGCGGGAGTCCGGCCTGGAGGACGACACGCTGGTGATGTTCCTCAGCGACCACGGAGACGGCTGCGGGGCCCACCGGTGGAACCAGAAGATGACGTTCTACGAGGAGGTCATCCGCGTGCCGATGATCCTCGCCGGTCCGGGCGTGGCCGCGGGGGCCCGGTCGGAGGCGCTGGTGTCCACCGGGCTGGACATCTTCCCGACCTGCTGCGAGATCGCCGGGGCAGACCTTCCCGGCGACCTTCCCGGGCGCTCGCTGCTGGACCTGTGCGACGGGACAACCCCTGCCGACTGGCGCGACGAACTGACCGTCGAAAGTGCCATGAACCCCGAGATCCTGGACAGTGCCAAGGCCCACAAGCAGAACATGGGACGCTGCATCGTTACCGGGCGGTACAAGTACTCGGTCTGGAAGTGGGGCACCCCGCGGGAGCAACTGGTCGACCTGCAGGAGGATCCCGGCGAGATGGTGAACCTGGCGGTGGTCGGGCGATACCGCGACCTGCTGGAACAGATGCGCGGCCGCCTGTATGACTGGACGCAGGCGACCGACGACCCGTTCATGGTTCCCGGACGCGAGATCCTTTCCCCCGGCGCGCAGCGCTGAGAGAACGACCCCGTCCGATCCACCCGCAGGACATCTACCTCAGGAGAGAGCATGCAGTTATCGAGAGGTGGAAGCGTCGGTGCTGTACCTGGTGCCGCCGCTGGGCTGACCGGACGTTCGCGATTGGCCGCCGTGGGCGCAGAAAACAGCGCGACGAACCGTGAGGGTCCGCCGCGCCGTGACAGTTACGGTATTTCCGACGCCGTCATCGGTTGGCGCCGGGATTCCCAAGCCGGTCGCACGTCAGTCTTCTTCGGGCGCCAGCAGCACGAACCGGGTATCGCT
>JBKHHV010000106.1:0-12031 GCA_046539005.1 Phycisphaerae bacterium | reverse complement strand
AACGTGTTCTTCGGGGCGGACGATTGCGTGGCCGTCCTGCGGGCCTTCGGCAAGGCGAGCCTGAGCGACTACACGCCGGAAGAGGACTTCATACTTGGCACGATGCTCGGCTACGGTCGGCTTGAGCAGTGCGTGCGGTACATCCGGATGCGCCAGCGGCGAGACGACGCGGCTACCGAACCGCACGGATCGCAAAGCGAAGAACTGGACCCGAGTCACGAGCCTTCGCTGGCTCTGGCGGTATGAGAGCGTGATGGAAACCAGAGGTGAGACAAACCGGAATCCCGACCCGCGCGAGGCGCGGCTCGCTCGACAGGGCGTCATCGAGTCTGCCGAGCTCTTCGCCGATCGCAACGAGGTGCAGATTCACCATGACGGCGAGGTGTACCGCCTTCGCCTGACGAAGAACGGAAAGCTGATCCTGAACAAGTAACGATCAACAGGCCAAGCAGCCCGACCCAGCCAGCTTCAAGCCAGCCAGGGAGTGCACGAGCGAATGACCGCTCGGCGCTCCCTTCTTTCGTATATGGGCACACTCAAGGACTTGCAGCAATGACCTGCCGGACAGGCACGAACAAGAGAATACGCCGAGGCTTCACGCCCATCGAACTGCCCGCAGTGGGGCGGCGTGCTTTCACGCCCATCGAACTGCTCGTGGTGAAGCGGCGTGCTTTCACGCCCATCGAACTGCCCGTAGTGAGGCGGCGCGCTTTCACGCTGATCGAACTGCTCGTGGTGATCGCCATCATCGGGCTGTTGACGAGCATCCTGCTGCCTTCGCTGAGCCGCGCGAAGGAACTGGCCAGGGAGGTCAAGTGCCTGACCAACCAGCGGGCGGTCGGCATGGCAATCCAGATGTACGCGGGTGAAAACAACGGCCGCCTGCCCGGGTCGGAGGTCTGGATCGACGCCATCCTGCCGCACCTGGGCGGCAGCCAGCCGGACGATGCCTGGTCACGCGACCGCAGCAACATGCCCGAGGCCCTGTTCTGCCCCTGCGACGACGACCCGTACCCTCGGCCTTACATGACCGGCGGGATGGAGGTCACCTCCTACATGGTCAACGGGGCCGAGACGGACTTCGCCATGGGCGGCGGGCGGAAACTCGGCATCGGCCTGTTCGGCGGCAACTCCAGCATCGACCATGTGGGCAGCGCATCGTCGTGCATGATGCTCGGCGAGACCACCAACTACGGCAAGATTGTGGACCTGGACAGCCCGGCCATCCAGCAGGCATTCGCCGATGTCGGCGCGTCCGCCAGCGATGCCCGCACGCGCTTTCACCACCGGGCGACCAGCGGCTTCTATCACAACGGCAAGATGGCGGTGTACTTCGCTGACGGCCACAGCGCGATGGTGCAGGGCAAGCCGGTGGACCCGCTGCCGCCGTCGCAGTGGCCCGGCGGGACGATGATGAGCAGATCGACGGCCTTCTACCCGAACCTTTCGCTCCCGACAGCCGAGGAAGACCCGGCCTTCTGGGGTCCACCCTACACCCGCTGAGGCCCGGCCATGATCGACGAAACACACAAGCGATGGTTCATCCTCCTGGCGTCGGCCTGCGGCGTGGCCGTGCTGGCCGGTCTTGGCTTGGGCTGGCTGTCGAAGTCTGTCGGCTGGGGCTTCAACGGCCTGGCCCTGCTTGCTGGGTTTGCCGTGGGACTGGTTCCGCTGGCGTTTCGGTGGCCCTGCCTGGCGGAGCGTCTGGCCGTGGGTGTTGTCGTGGCCGGGCTTGGCCTGGCGCTGTTCGGCTGGGCCAGCTACCTGCCCGCCTGGCGTGCCGAAACGGCCGTGGCGAGCGAAGAAGTGGACGACCTTTGCGTCCGCGTAACAGCCATGCGCTTGTGCCACGAGCGGAAGGTCATGGGTGTGTTCGATTTCAGCGACGTGCCGGAGGCCATTCGCGATGAAGCAAAGCAGCGGGTCGCCCAGATGCCCGTCCAGGAGAAGCTGGCGATGTGCGACCAAACCTTTGGCAAGCGGATCAACCAGGGCGCGACACACTCGCCCAGCGCCGGTTCGGTGGCGAAGGGTTCGCTGTGGGTCATGCTGACCCTTGCGGCGGCGGCGGCCCCGGCACTGCTGCAACATCGGTTGGGCAGCCCATAGGTCAGATGGAAAGGAGAACGAATGTAAGCAGAGGATCGAAGAGAGGAACCAATCGGATGTACGACTCGGCCAGCCATCCTACCCGCGTGAGGAGGACAGCCAGCTCAGCACCCAACACGCGTTACAGAGCGCGGAAAGGATACAGAATATGAAGATTCACAATCGGATGCACAGCAAGTTGGCGGGCATCGTGGCGGCCATGTTGGTCGCCCTGGTCTCGGTGGGGACGGTCTCGGCCGACGTCATCGCCGACTGCACCTACGACGGGTACGTCGCCATGGGCGGCACGGTGTTCCAAAACAGCAACAACTACCTGCTGCCCGGCAACCCCGACTCCGCGCCGGAAGGCCCGATGCAGACCTTCGGCTATGCCTTCTGCAAGTTCAACACGGCCGACCTGCCGACCGAAGCGGTCAGCCAGGCCTACCTACAGCTTGATGTCATCGCATTGCAGGATGGCATGACCTGGCCCGCGACTGGCACGGGCAACCTCGGCGTCTTCGCCGTGACGGCCGACGTGGCGGGCATCGACGCCGACAACGCCGGCACGTTCCGCGACAGCATCGCGGATACGGCCACGGACTCGGTGTCCATGACCGGAGAGGGCCTCATCTACCTGGACGTGACGGACATCGTCAACGGGTGGATCGACGGCGACAACGACGGCCTGGTGCTGGCTTCGCCCGGCGGGCTGATGCCGCGACTGCACTCATCGGAGACGACGGACGGTCTGGCCCCGGTTATCACCAGCGTCCCCGAGCCGGCGACAATGGGCCTGCTGGCCTGCGGTGCGCTGGGTCTGATCTCGCGGCGGAAACGCAACGGATGACGACGACCGCGTCCATGTCACGGGAAGCGCCGGTCGACGACCGGCCGGCGTTTCCCGGGCCGCCTTCGCTTGATGGCTTCGCCGTGCCAAGCCCGGCGCGCCCGCACTGGGCCACGTCCGAGCTGGTCGCCATCGGGGTGTTCGCCGCACTGATCCGTGTGGTGGGCCTGGCGATCGCGCTGGCCGGCGGCGGAATGAACCCGCTGGCGCTGATGCTGCGCAACGCCGCGGCCACGGCGCTGCTGGTCGTCCTGCTGCACAAGTCGCCCAAGAGCGGAACGCTGAGCCTCTACGTGGTGATCTACGGCCTGCTGTCCCTGCTGTTGATGGGCAGCGGTTTGATGACCTTGCCGGGCACGCTGCTGGCGGCGTTGGTCGTGGATGGCCTGTTCGCGCTCGTGGGCGGATACAAGACGACACTCCGCATTCTGCTGGCGGTCGGCCTGTGCGACCTGCTGACGCGAGGCGTCTCGCTCGGCGTGGGCTACCTGGCCATGCGGGAAAGCGCGAGCATGTTCCTGATGGCCGCCGGCATCGTGGCCGTGGCGTACATGGGCTGCCTTGGCGGCCTGTGGATGGGTTGGCGGTTCGTCCGCGAACTGCGCCTGGCGGGGGTGATTCGGCAATGACCGTTCTCGAAGCACAAAAGTCCATCGCCGCGGATCGCGCGGAACCGCCGAGCGTCAGCCCGGCGCGACTCGATGTGCGCGTCCGCCTGCTGATTTCGCTGGCCACGTCCGTCGCGGTGCTGGTGCTCTCGCATCCGGCGTCTCTGGGCCTGCTCGGCCTGGTTGGAGCGGTGTACATGGGCGCGCTTCGGCGATGGCGGATGCAGTTGATCTGCTACGGGGCACTGCTCGTCCTGGCGGCCTTGAGCGTCGGCTTCTTCTACATCCTCCATGCGGCGTTGCCGATGATGCGGGCCAGCGGGCCGGAGCAGTTGCTCGTGCCGCTGCTCCGCATGCTGGCTATGGTTCACGCGGTCATGCCCCTGGCGTTGTCGATGCGCCTGCGGGATGTCCTTTCGCTGATGAAGGGGCTTCGCTTCCCGCGAGCGCTGTACCTGCCCCTGGCGGTCACGATCCGCTTCATTCCGGGGCTCATCCACGACCTGCGACAGATGCGGGATTGCCTGCGACTGCGCGGCTATGGCCGATGGAACCTCCTGCGGGCTCGCCTCTGGCTGCTGCCGGTCGTCTTTCGATGCCTGCATCTGTCGGACGAGTTGGCGGTCGCAGCCGAGCTGAAAGGCGTCGGTTACGGCCGACCCGCCCACGCCAGACCCAAGGGAATCCTGCGATGGCCGAACCTGGCGACGCTGGCCGTTCTGCTGGTCATCCTGTCGGGTGCGATCTGGTTGGACCACTCACTACCAGCTTCTGACGCCCGCGGCCATCCGGGCGGTTCGCACGCCACCGGCCAACATCCTCAACCGGAAGATCGACACGGTGAAGGGGGGCCCCATGCTTCACCTTGACGGCGTCACCTACACCTATCCATTCCAGGGCGAACCGGCCCTGCGCGACGTGAGCCTTCGCGTCGAACCCGGCGAGACCGTGCTGGTCACCGGCCCCAGCGGCGGGGGCAAGTCCACGCTGCTGCGGCTGATGAACGGACTGATTCCGCACGTCCATGGCGGCCAGGTTGACGGGCGGGTGGCTTTGGCCGGGCGGGACACCGCGTCAATGTCGCTGCGTGAGATCTCGCGGAGCGTCTCGACGCTCTTCCAGGACCCCGAGAAGCAGTTCCTCGCGTTGACCGTGCAGGATGAAGTCGCCTTCGCCCTGGAATGGCGCGAGAGCGACCCCCGCGCGGTCGCGGAGAAGACCGGGCGCGCGATTCATGGCTTTGGCCTCGATGAACTCCGCGACGCCTCGATCTACGAGCTGTCGGAAGGGCAGAAGCAGAAGGTGGCCCTGGCGGCCGTCTCGGCGCTGTCGCCGAAGGTGCTGACGCTCGATGAACCGACGGCCAACCTCGACCCCCGAGCATCGACGGATCTCGCCGGGCATCTGGCCCGCCTCAAGGCCGAGGGCGTGACGCTGGTCATTGCCGATCATCGCCTGGCCTGGCTGGGCGGGCTGGCGGACCGCGTGGTTGTCATCGACCAGGGCCGGGTGGTCGCCGATGGCGACTGGTCCACCCTGGCTGATGACGGCTTCCGCATGCGGATCGGGCTGCGAGACGTGGACTGGCCTGACTGCGGACACCTTCGGCAATCCAACGCCCCCGCGACAGACTGCCTGGTTCGCTGGGAGCAACTGACCTTCGGCTACCGGGGCCGGCCCATGCTCTTTGAGAACGCCGACATCGGTATCCATCGCGACGCCGTCACCGCCCTGACCGGCTCCAACGGGTGCGGCAAGACCACGCTGGCCAAGCTCATGGCCGGGCTGATCAAGCCACGACGCGGCGCATTGCGGCGCTGCGGTCAGGCCATCCGGGCGCGTGATCTGCTGAGCACGACCGGCATGGCCATGCAGAACAGCGAACTCCAACTCTACCAGCGATCGGCCATCGGGGAGGTCATCCACGCTGCCGGTGGTCAAGGAAACAGACTGAAGCGGGCCGAAGCCCTGGGTTGGTTGACCCGGTTCGGCTTGGAGGGCATCGCCGACCGCCACCCGCAATCGCTCTCGGGCGGCCAGAAGCAGCGGCTTGTCGTCGCCTGCGCGGCCGCAAGGGCGGGAGACCTGTTGATCCTCGACGAGCCCACCAGCGGCCTCGACGGGGCACAGATGCACGCCCTCGCCGACCTGCTGGAAGAGCGCCGCGCCGCCGGCCTGTCGTGCCTGGTCATCACGCATGACCTGGAACTGATCGCCCGCGTCTGCACGCACGAACTCCGCCTGCCGATCGACGGCGACCGGCAGACCGGAATCAGCCGAACCCCACTTGCCATGCAGGAGACAATATGAACGCCATCGTCATCGCCGCCAGTCGGTACGGATCGACGACACAGGGGGCTGAATGGATCGCCGAGCGCCTCGCCCTCGCCGACTTGGACGTAGCCGTCCACCGGGCCTACGATGCGCCCTCACCCAACGGAGCCGAGTTGGTCGTCCTCGGGTCGGGCCTCTACGCCCACAAGCTGCTGGGCGGACTGGACGACTACATCGACCGACACCTTGACGCCCTTCGCCAATGCAAGCTCGCCCTGTTCGCCCTGGCCATGCGGACATCGCCTGTGTTCGTTCGCGGCCAGGCGCACGGCGGGTTGGCTCAGTTTCAGCCTTACTTTGACAAGCTCGGCGATGCGCTCGTCCACGCCGACATGCTCGGAGGCCAGATGGTGTTCAGCCGGTTGACGGCCGAGGACCGGGCGGGGCTGGAACGGTTCTACGCCATGCTCAAGCTCACTGCGGCCGAGGTCAAGCAACGCAAGGCCCCTCGCACGCTGATGAACAAAGCCGACTACTGGGCCTTCGCCGAGGAGGCGTTGCGAAAAGCGGGGCCTACATCATGAACTGGTCGCCCGAAGCGCTGTCCATGATCGAGGCGGCCCCACCGGCCGTGCGACCGATGATCCGTCGCAAGGTCGAGTCCGTCGCCGCCGAGCGTGGACTGGCCGCCATCTCCGGCGAGTTCGTGACGGCCCTCATGGCCGACCGGCATGGCGAGAAGGCCCAAGGAGGCGGTGAGACCAGAACGGAACTGAACCTCGCGCCCTACTTCGCCCGCGAAGACGGCGACCCCTTGACATCGGCCTTCGAGGCAACCAACGACGTGCATGTCTTCGCCGATGGTCGAACGCTGACACTCCAGCAGGCCGGCGAAGCATGGCTTCAGGCCGAGCAGGCCGAACCGACCGCGGATCGGCCGCGCAGCCTGTACATCCATATTCCGTTCTGTCGCAGCCGGTGCGTGTTCTGCCCCTTCTACGCGAATCGCTGGAGCGATGAAGCGGGAGGCGAGTACGCGCGAGCCCTGGTCCGCGAGATTGAGCGGCTCGCCGAGACACCCCTCGGACAGGCCCCGCTGGATGCCGTCTACTTCGGCGGCGGAACGCCCAGCGACCTCGCTCCCGAAGACCTGTCGGCCGTGCTCGACGCCATCCGCGACAATCTCATCCTGGCTGAAGATGCCGAGGTCACGCTCGAAGGCCGTATCTCGGGGCACGAGCCGGACCTGACCCGGGCCGCACTCGATGGCGGGGTCGACCGCTTCTCCGTCGGCGTCCAGAGCTTCGACACGCAGTTTCGCCGCCCCCTCGGCCGCAAGGCCAGCCGGGAAGAGGCGCTCGCGTTCCTGAACCGCCTCGCCGATACGCCGGCGGCCGTGGTCATTGACCTGATCTTCGGCCTGCCGGGCCAGTCGATGGAGATATGGCAGGAAGACCTCCGCTGCCTGCACGAGGAAACGAGCATCCACGGCGTGGACCTCTACCGCCTCAAGGCCGTGCCGGGCAGCGTGATGGAAGAGATGATCACCGAAGGCCGGTTGCCCCGACGCGCCGACCTGGCCGAGTCGGCAGAAATGTTCGCCGCCGGGGTCGAAACAATGGACAGATTCGGCTGGGAGAGGCTGTCGATCCCGCACTGGCGTCGCGACGGCCGCGAGCGAAGCCGCTACAACACCTTGGTCAAGTCCGGGGCCGACTGCATCCCCATCGGCTGCGGAGCCGGAGGACGCGTCGGCCGGGTGAGGGTCTTCCAGACCGGCGACCTGGAAAAGTATCTGGCCGCCGTTCAGGAAGGGCGCAAGCCCGTCGCTTCGGCCATCCAACTCAGCGAGCACTGCGACACCGTGGACCGCATCGCCGCCGAACTGGAGCGGGGCCATCTTACCCCAACCGGCTGGGCGGAAGCCGGCAGCCCGTTGGCGGCAGCCTTGGCCGCTGTCCTGGCGCAGTGGGCGCGGGCGGGGCTGCTTTCCCAGGCGCACGGCGGATACGACCTGACCTTGGCCGGGCAATTCTGGAGCGTGCAGATGGGCTCGCGCCTGGCACGGCTGGTGCAGCCGATGAGAGAGGAACTTGGCGTTGCAGTCCGGTAAACGCCACGGCGACCCGATAGCGTTTGGCGGAATCTGCGACGGATATGGAATTGACGCAGGCAGCGACGATGCTGGGGGCTCGTGTTGCCCGGTGCCATGCTGCTGCCGGCCGAACCCTTCCCCCATTTTGGGGGAAGTGCCTGCGAAGCAGGCGATGGGGGCTTTATCGCGAACAGCGCTGAACGCCAAGGCGACCCGATAGCGTTTGGCGGAATCTGCGACGGATATGGAATTGACGCAGCAGGTAGGGCCCGCAACTCGTTGCGGGCGGAATCACCTCAACCATCGCGCCAGCGGCGCGACCCGCGCGCCCACGGCGGCGCTTGTGCACCGGGGTCACCGCCAACAGTCGACGTCCTCTCGGCCGGCATCCACGCCGATGCCTGCGCCGAACCCCTTGTCAAATTCAGCGTTTGGGTATAATTGCTCCCTGCATACAAGGGATGTCGATCGTCGGGGACGGCCCGGGGGTGCTCGCAGGACAACCCCTTCGCGTCAGGGATCGAGGGCACGCCGACCGGCTAAGCTCACGGCCGCGCGCAGGAGCTTGCCCGCCGGCAGCCATGCCCCCGTCCCTGACGGCCGCACAACCCGACCGACAACACGCAACAATGATCCACAACGGAGGACGCGTATCATGGCCATGCCAGGCAGTTGCCCATCGACCGGTTCCACCAAACTCAAGGCCCCTAGGACGCGACGTCGCAGCTTCCAGGCCGCCATCCAGCGGCGACTGCGTGACGGTCGCGGACGCTATCGGCCGTGAGTGCGGCGGTAGGCGGCCGGGGTATGGCCGGTGAACTCGCGGAATGCCTTCGTGAAGTGCGACTGGCTGCAGAATCCGCAGTCCAGGGCGACCTGCGAAAGCGGAGCGTCGGAGCGCATCAGCGCGTCGCACGACCGGTGCAGCCGAACGCGGCGGATATACTCGCCCGGTGTTTGCCCGAGATGATCGCGGAACCGGTCCGAGAGCAGCCGACGCGTCACGCCCAGTTCGTCGGCGATCTCCTCCACCTGCAGGCCCGAGGTGACGTGATCCTGGATGAGGCGCATCGCCCGGCGGACGATCGGGTCGCTGACGGCCACCGTGTCGCTGGACTCCCGTCGAACGACTCGCCCGGGCTCCAGCAGGACGGGCCCGGCCGGCGCAGTACGGCCGGCCATCATGTCATCCAGGACGCCCCCGGCCCGGAAGCCAACGCTCTCCCACGGCAGGGCAATGCTGCTGACGGTGGGGCTGTGGAACTCGCAGGTCGTGCGGATGTTGTCGACCCCGATCACCGCGATTTCGCCGGGGACGTGGATTCCCGCCATCGCGGAGAGCTCGCAGACGTCCACGGCAATCGGGTCACGGCAGGCGAACACGCCCAGCGGTTTGGGAAGTTCCCGCAGCAGCTCGGCCGTCCGGCCTATGCTGGCATCCCAGTCGTTCAGGTCGCGGTCGAGGACATTCACCTCGGCCGACGGTAACGCCGACAACGCCGCCTCAAAACCGCGTCGGCGGGCGTCGCTGTACCCATGCCCGGCGATACCGCAGAACAGAAACCGCTCGAAACCCGCTTCGATCAGGTGCTCGGCCGCAAGTCGGCCGACGGCTTCGTTATCGATTGCCACATACGGAATGGCCGGGCAGTCCACCACCCCCGACGTGTTCACTGCGGGAATATCTAGAGAACCGATCAGCTCAGCCGATTCGCAATCGGAAATGGCCGCCAGGATGCAATCGACCGGCTTGGTGAGTTGCTTGGGCAACTCGTCGAGTTCATTTGCCCGCCGCCACCGCCATCGCCGGTTGCCCAGGTACCGGCGAACGCCGGACTGAATCTCCAGCCCCAGTTCGGAGTGCAGGCGAAACAGAACGATGGTCTTCTCATGGGTCGGCAGCAGAGACGGCATGGGCGACCTCCCTTCGATGCTATTGTATGTCATATTCAGGAAGTCACAAGCCCGAATCCATGAGCAAAATGACAGCCGCGGCCCCGGTATGCGATCATGCGTCCGTTACACATATGACATACTTTTGTATCGGATGTGATATACCCCTCTCGGATAAGCGGTACAATGGGACTGAAAATGGTGGGTCAAAGAGCCGACTCGCCAACGAACCAGTTCCTATCCTTTCCAACCAGGAGGCAATTCGATGAGCAAGTATCTGAGCATTCTGGCAGTATTGGTTCTTTGTGGAGCGGGCGTGGCCAACGCGGCCCTCATCCACCAGTATGACCCGGCAACGGACTCGTGGGAAGACCAGGCCGGCAGTGTCGATCTGACTGCTCAGAACGGAGCCTCGATCGACGCGAGCACGGGGTACTTCTCCAATGCCTTCACGTTCGACGGCACGGATGATTACGCCGCCACTGACGATAATTACCAGAACGATTGGGGCGACGACGTGACGTTCGAACTGTGGGTGAAGTTCGACCGCCTGAACGACAGCACCGAGGCCGACCAGGTCATCTTCGAGCAGGGCGGCGCCAATGGGGCGGCCCTCACCCTCAACGACGCCGGACAGCTGACCTGGAGCGCGGGCAAGAAGGCAAACGCCATCCGCGTTTCGTTCGACCTGACGACCCTGTCGGCCGAGGAGCTAGGCGACTTCGTCCAGATCGTGGGGATCCGCGACGGCACGAACACCGAAACCCGTCTGCTGGTCAACGGCGGGAACAAGGTGCTAGAGGATGAAGTTGATACCAACCCCAATGGCGCCGACCAACCCATCGGCCTCGGCGGCGGTAGCGACAGCGGCAACGACAACGTTGGCAGCTACGATGCCATGACCGGTGAGCCTACCTGGGAGACGCTGAACGGCCAGGTCGGCATAGTCAATGTTTATGACAATGCCATGACCGATACCGAGGTCGAGACGGCGTTCAACGCCATCATCCCCGAGCCGGCGACGATGAGCCTGCTGGCGCTGGGCGGCCTGGGCGTTCTGATCCGCCGCAAGAAGTAGGGCGATGGTTCAGGGCAGCATGAGCTGCTGACAGAAAAAACAACGGCCGCGGGTCTCACAAACGGGGCTCGCGGCCGTTGAATTGTACCGGCATACAGGCGGCAAGAACCGGAGCTCTAATGCTGCCGCTGCCGGTTCGAGTGGCCCATCCGCATACCGGTCGATCACCTCGACCACAACCTTTCGTAGGAGGGTTCCGATGAATCTCCGTACCCCCACTGCGGCCGCTTTTCTGGCCGCCATGCTGGCGGTTTCCTGCCTGATCTCACCCAGCCCCGCATCCGCCCAGGTGAACACCGTTACCATCGACTCCTCGGACGATTGGACGGCCGCCGCCAACGGCGGCGACTACACCATCGCCGACGGGCTGGTCACGCCGGGTCAATCCAGCGCGACCTTCCAGAGCACCGTGCGGACGTTCGACGAGAAGCAGGAGTTCCACAGCCTCACGTTCCGCCAGTCCGCCGGCTGGGGCGCGTCCCAATGGACCGACGTTCCCGCGAAGCTGCCGCTGGACGGCGGCAAGCCGATCGGCGACGACGCACCGGTGTTCCTCTCTCCGGCCGCCGGCGACTACTGGTATTTCAACGCCATCAAAAACGGCCAGCGCTACCAGGCGTGGCACAGCACCGACATGGAGAACTGGTCCGAACGCAAAGACAGCGTCGGCCTGCAGATCAACAGCGCTGAATACGACAACGGCCAGTTCTTCTTCCACTATGGGAGCGACAAGGACCCCTCGGTGCTCGTGGACAGCAACCTGAACAACAGCTACTCCAACTCGTCCGATCGCACGGATCACGGCAAGCGGTTCGACAACCGCGGCAGCGACGTGGCCGCCTTCCGCGACTTGGACGGAACGCACCACATCATCTACGAGGACTGGTCGCCGTTCAGCGACCCCGACTACCCGCACTGGGATGCACTGAGCGCCAACGCCGCACGCTGGGACTCGCCCCTGGCCGGGCACGTTTCCAGCCCCGACGGCGTCTACGGGTACGCCAAGGACGACCATCCCGCCCCGATCGACACGCGGAGCGACCCGACGACCAACGCGTTCGGCGATTACGAACTGATCCGCGTGGGCGATACGTACTACCTCTTCGGCGATTACCATCCCCAGGGTGCCGGCAGCGACGAGTCCC
>JBKHHV010000002.1:0-34290 GCA_046539005.1 Phycisphaerae bacterium | reverse complement strand
GAATCATGCGCATCAGCAGCGTCAGGGGCAGGAAGGCGATTGTCACGAACATCGTGAAGACCTTCGCCCCGGTAAAGCCCGTAAGCCCGAAGACCATCGGAGCCTTGGTGAACTCGTACGACACGTGCTGGCTGGGAAGCCCGGTCTCCGCGCGGACCCGGGCGGCCGTGATCATCTGCACGAAGGCGATGAACGCCATGCCGATGACGAACAGGATACCGGCCGGAGTGCTGGCGACACCGTGACTCCACAGCAGTACCAGGACCACCAGCGGCAGGACGATGAGCCCGATGGTGTTCAGCCGCGGCGGAATGAAGTAGTCGTTCGCCAGCGGGCCCTGGGCACGCTTTCGCCCGCGGAAGGTCTTGTACAGCACGATGCCGGCAAAGCAGATGCATGCTCCCAGCATCTGCTCGGTGGGAAATGGATACTGCTTTCCACCCGCCCAGCCGGTGAACAGGCTGTCCTTCAGGTCCGGGTAGCTGTTCTTGCCTACCATCACTACGAACGTGTAGAGGAAGAAGATCGCCCAAGCCGAGAAACTGATCTCCAGGCTCACCAGAAAACCGATGCCCAGTACGATCGGCGAGATCACCAGGAAGACCTTGTCGGCCTGCTTGAGATCGCCGGTGGTGAACAGCTCCTTGGAGACCTGGAAGTACACGCTGTAATCGCCGGTAATGAAGCCGTAGTGGGCCAACGCCTCGATACCCACCCAGAACATGCCGATGGCGAAACCCACCATGAACACCGGGTTGATCGGCCATTTTCGTGGGGCCGGATCGGTGAAGTCGGAACTGGTCTCCAGTTCGCTGTCGTGGCGGATGAGATGGTCGGCCACCTCCACCAGCGGGAAGGCGAGGTTCTCCCGGTCGATCCACTTGCGGCGGAGCCATTCGGAGATACACATCAGCAGCAGGAAAATCGACAGGAACAGCGACGACCACATGACGATCGGCTTGGCCCACAGGTGCCAGGGAAGGCTCTCGGCGGCCTCGTCGAACTTCTCCGGCAGGTAGCGCTCGTCGGTGGCGCCCTTCCTCTGGAGGCCAGTGCGGAACCCATCGAGGTTCTGGTCCACGGTCCCGGCCGTCCCGTCGTGGGCAAGCATTTCCTTGCGCTGCGAGGTCTTCATGCGGAAGACCATGTTGTGACGCAGGGCATCGACGGCCTCGGCGGGCATCTCGTCGAACCGTGCAAGGTAGGCCTGCTTGAGGGCACCGCGAACCTTCGCCCAGTCGGTTCGCGTGAGCGATGCGATCATCGCCCCCAGTTGGTCGGCACGGTCGCGGAAGTCGGCCGTTCGCTGACGGCGCTGCTCCTCACTGCGAAGGCCGGCGTCCAGCGAGATGATCCTGTCGCGGCTGCTGAGGTCCAAGGCATCCCAGTTCTTCTCCAGCAGGCTCGCCTCGAACTCGTCGATCCCGTCCAGCATGCCGGGCAGTTTCTCGGCGGCCTCGGCGCTGGTGGCGAGGGCGTTCTCCTTCCGCTGGGCGAGGTCTGTGAGTATCCCCAGAGACCGGAGGTCCTCCTGCTTCCATCGCTTCTTCTCACTGAGAATGGTTGACGCCTCGTCGGCCGTCAGCTTGGAGACCCATTCCAGCATCTGCTCTCGGCTGATGTCGGCAGGCTGTGTGGAGGCGGTTTGCCTCCGCTGTGCCTCGCCGATCAGTGCCAGCCGCAGTCGGCGGTCGGCGTTCTGGGCGGAGGCGACGGCCTGGTCGTCCCGCAGGAGGGTCAGCAGGCGTTCACCCTTGAGCCAGGCAACCCCCTCGCGCGTGGGCACCACGGGGAACCACTCGTCGGTCAGCGAGTTGTACGCTGTCCGGTAGGTATTGGTGCCGTAGAAGAGGTACTCCCGCATCACCGCCTGCATGGACATGTAGGCCGGACGGACGAGCCCGAGGTTCATCACGGGCACGGCCACGGTAAGCATGCAGTAGAGGATCACGAGATTGGGCTTGCTGACCAGGCGGATTCTGGCGATAGCGCGGACTGTTCCCAATACCAGCACGATACTGAAGATGATCCCGACCGCCCATGCCAAGGGCGTAGCGGTTTCGGCATCCATGTTGACCGTGCTGATGGTCAGGAACTGGGTAAGCGGGGCAAGCACCGCCACCAGCGCCAGTCCCAGCAGAATCGTCAGAATGTGCGACAGCTTCATGCTCTTGTACCTTTTGCGTCCGGGGAGACCCGCCGGCGGTAGTCCGCTCCGACAGGCACAGAGGGCCTAATCCACCGACCCAATGGAGATATTGAGATCCTTTCGGGAGACGATCCGCTCGACCATTCCGTCCCGCAGGTACACCACGCGGTCGGAAACGTCCAGCATGCGGTGGTCGTGCGTTGCCGATACAACCGTCACGCCGTGCTTGTCGCTGAGGTCGCTGAGCAACGTCACGATCTCGTGGCCGGTCGTGGAGTCGAGGTTTCCGGTGGGCTCGTCGGCAAGGACCAGGCTGGGGTTGTTCGCCAGCGCCCGAGCTATGGCGACCCGCTGCTGCTGCCCGCCGGAAAGCTCGCCGGGCAGGTGTCCGTAGCGGTGCCCCAGCCCTACCGAGGCCAGCAACTCCTTGGCACGATCGTCGGCCTCGCCGTCGGCAACCCCGCGGATCCGCAGGGGCAGCTTGACGTTGTCCAGGGCGCTGAAGACCTCGATCAGGTTGTAGTTCTGGAAGATGTACCCGATATTCACGCAGCGCAGATACGCAAGCTGGGGCGAGGAGAGTTCGCTGAGATTGCGCCCCCCGATCCGGACCTCCCCGTCGGTGGGGAAGTCGAGGGCTCCAACCATGTTGAAGAAGGTCGTCTTGCCCGACCCCGAGGGGCCCATCAACGAGAGATACTCGCCCTGGTAGATCGTCAGACTGATCGACCGAAGCGCGTATACTTCCGTGTCACCGGTCCGGTAAACACGTTCCACGTCCCGGGCCTCGATCAGAGGATCGCGGTTTGGCTGCAGGTTCTGGTTCTGTTCCACCATGTAAGGTCTGCCTCGTTAAGCCAGTCATGGAACGTGCGCACGCCCTGCGGCGGCCGCGCTCAGGCTGAAAAGTTTACCAATTTAAAACAGAATGAAAAGCCATTTCACCGATTTGGATCCTTTGGAGCCCTTCTCAAAGCAAAAGGGCACCGCTCTTCAGTGAGCGATGCCCTTGGATGTCTGGTCCGGCCGTTGCAGCTATCTCTTGCGTCGAACGATCCCTGCGCACCCCACTGCCAGCAGCGCCAGCGTCGCAGGCTCCGGAACCGCCGATGGCGCCATCGCCGTGCCCGTCTCGGTGCCGAAGCCCCAGTTGCCCGCCAAGGCGCTAAGATCGGCAAGGCTGACGTTGTTGTCGTCATTGAAGTCGCCCTCGACAAAACCGACCGACGCGCTGCCCCAGTTGCCAGCCAGGGCGCTGAGGTCGGCGAGGCTGACTTTTCCGTCGAGGTTGGCATCGCCGGGAATGCCATACAGAAGATCGCCCAGGTTGGCACCCTCGTAAAAGTCCCAGAGGCTGTATTCGATGGTCATATCTGCCAGCAGCGTCGCCTCGTCCAGCCCCTCGGGCAGGATCGGTCCGAGGTTCCAGCCGGTGTCGACCAATACCTGGGGGTTGTCCCAGTGCCTGAAGGCGATGAAGCCGATGATGTCCGCGGAGGCATTCTTGATGACGTACCCGTCGTGGCCGTCCACTATCTCGCTGGGAAGGTTGGCGAGGTTGGGATCCATCAACGACCCGGCAGACTCGATCGACAGTGCATCCAGTGCATTCCCGTCGGAGTAGACGGTCAGGCTGCCCGTGCCGGCGTTGTACAGCAGGGAGACGTTCCCGTCGCCCAGAACGCCCTCCGATGTGCCCGCACCGGCCAAACCGACCATCGCCAGCAACGCCAAGGCGATGGGAACCGTGACTGCAAACCTGCTCATGACGGCCTCACTCAATACCACAGCGGGACTCCGACCATGCAGGGCCGATGTGGCAAATGCTCAGAACTGCGAAGGACCATTCCTCCAGAGGGATCCGCTCCCCATGATCCGCCCATATTATACCAGATTCGCCCTACCGGACAAGCCCGTTTGCGCCCCCCCAACAGAGCCGAAACAGCCATCTTCGCGCCTGCGAAACAATGCCAGAAAAGAACGGCCCGAGACGCCGAAACGTCCCGGGCCGAATGAATGTGCCTGCGGGCGGCTCTGTCAGCGGTTGTTGCCCCGCTTCACCGGGCGAATGACCGGCTTGACCACCCCGTCGCCACGACGGATGGTGAACTGCGTGACGCCGGTTTGGGCAAGGTCCTGCTCCAGCAACTGCGTGAAAGCGTCCACGGTGGAGACTTTCTGCTCGCCGACGTGGGTAATCACGTCGCCGGGCAGCACGCCGGCCGCCTGGGCAGCCATGCCCTTGCCGAGGTTGATCACCACCAGACCCTCCACGTCGGCCGTCGGGCTGTCATCGAGGTACTTGTCCAGCATGACCTTCTCCCGAATGGCCAGGCCGATCTCTTTGTTGATGTACCGCTTGGCTTCGGCGCGGGTCTTGGGCATCACCGCGAGCTTGACCGGGTACTCCTTCGTCTCGGTCCCGCGCAGGACGGTGAACTTCACGGTACTCCCGGCCGACATGCGGGTGAGGTCCCGCACGAAGTTCTGCATCGTCAACTTCGGGGTGCCCAGTTCTTCCAGGCCCTTGCCGTCGACACCGACGATGACGTCGCCTTCCTGCAGACCGGCCTTGGCGGCGGGCTGGTCGGGGATCACCTGGCCGATCTCGACGGCCACCTTTCCGCCGGCGTCTTCACTGGCGACGGGCTTGAAGGTATTGACGCCGAGCCACGAGAGGCGGCGGGTCTTGCCGCCGGTGGGGATGTTCGTCAGCACGTCCACGAACTCCTCGACAGGTACGAAGAACGACGTGGCGTTGGTGCCCTTCAGCGGAAGGGCCACCGGGCCCCGGCGCGTCGCCGTCTGGTAGTCCATGAACAACTGGCGACCCACGATGCCGATCGCGCGGCCGTCCATGCTGAACACCGGGGAGCAGACGCTGGTCAGCGACCCGCCGGTCACGTAGATGAGGTGGTCGGGCAGACGCAGCTTCGCGCCCACGTAGCCGGTGCCCAGGAAGGTGGGGAACGACGGCACGTTGAGCATGAGCCCCGCCGAGACGACCTTGTCGCCCATCTCCAGGCCCGACTTGGCGGAGAACTGGATCTCCTTCCAGTCGTGCTTCTCGGTGGCCTCGACAAAGCCCAGGCCCGTGCCGGGGTCGATGCCCAGCAGCTTGCCCTTGATGCGCTTGCCGGTACCGGAAACCGCCAGTTCGCATTTCTGCACGTCCTCGCTGCGGAGGCCGGGGCTCAGGGCGGTGGTCAGGAAAATGCCCCGCTGGGCGTCGATGCAGATGGCCGGGCCGCCCGCCGCGCGCGTGTCCAACTGCGTCTTGATGGTGACCGCGAGCATGGCGACCGCGCCGTCGGTCTTCTTGGAGATCTTCGCCAGCGCATCGCTGGTCGCGTCCGCATGGGTCATCGTGGTCGTTGCCAGCAACATCACAAGCACAAGAACGGCTGCCTTCCTCATGACGTCTCCTCTTGCCCCACGGGGGCGAATAAAGATGTGTACGATACCGCGTCTGTCAGACACCCCACCGGCGTGGAAGTGAGTCTCTTTTCCAGGCCGGGCCCTTTCGTCCGGTCCGGCCGGGCCGATAGCGCAGTGTCCATTATCGTTGCCTTGCGAGCGAATACAAGCGTTGGTTCTCCGGACCGTCGGACCGAAAGCCCCTGCCTCCGCACCGGGCAGAAAGCCCTGTCAAAGCCCCGATGCGCCAGGACGCCGGCTGCGACTGCTCCAAGAGACCGCTGCATGGACATCGGCCCATTCGGCCGACGACTTCAGCCCGATGCGTCTCTGTACGCCCCGCCACGGCCGAGAGTTCGGCCGATTTGCAGCCGAACCTACGGCGGGCGGCGAAGTCTGCGCATTAAAGAAAGGGCCCGCTCCTTGTCGGAACGGGCCCTCTCGGATGCTTCTTTCCGCTGCCTCGGGGGCAGTCGGTGGGTCGTTGCGTTAGCTGCGACGACGACGGATCAGGGCACCCAGGCCACCCAGGGCCAGCAGGCTCATCGTGGCCGGCTCGGGGATGAACTGCACGCCGATGCCCAGGCTCTTGGCCCTGCTGCTGCCGCCGGGGCCACCATCGTTCTGGACCATCTGCATGAGGATCTCGACCTGATCGCCCGGAGCGATGCTGAGGCCGTCGATGGTGAACTGCTGCGGGGCGATGATCTGACCGAAACCACTGGGGGTGGCCGAGCTGATATCGTAGTCGACGCCGTCCACGTCACCCCAGTAACCGGTGAACATCTCGTTCTGCTCACTTCCATTCACGTTCACGGTCATCTTCAGACGACGGGAGCGATCCGCGAGGCGGTAGACAGTGACGGCAGCCAGGTAGTCAATCGCGGTCATCGCACTGTCGGCAGTGAACTTGTAGCTCCACTGGTTGTAGTCACCGTTGGAACCGACGAAGGCACCGATGTAACCGGGGCCAGCCACGGTTGCATCTTCCTTGACCAGGTGCCCACTATTCGTGGCCAGCCAGTTGTCATCTCCATCCTCGACATTGTCGCGCCACGCACCAGACCAGTTGCCGATCTCGGCCGTGAAATCAGCACGCGGGTTGGGGTCCGTGTTCACTTGGTCATAGCCGGCGAAATCCTGCGGAACCGACGCCGTCGCAGTGAAATCCGCCATCGCGGGGGCCACCATCGCACAAACGACCAGAATTGCCAGAAGCTTCTTCATCTCAATTCTCCTTCCTTTGTCCCTCGTAAAAGGACTCCTCGGGGTACAGATATGAGTTACAGATTCCAGCACAGCGCCGCCTCACGTGGCGGACTGCTTACCTCAGAGAAATGAATTCGCGTTACCCATCCACCTCCTTCCGAACGCAGAGAACTGCGCACAGTAACGCTGGGAATACTTGCGATATTCGAATGCCAAAACGGGGGCGTGAAGAACCGCAACAAGACAACTCCGTACTTCCGACTACCTCCGTTAGATTCGACGTTCGAGACATGACCTCAGTCTCGCGGGCGATGTCCTCAACACCGCCTCTGCAGGCTCGCAGGACTCAGATTTGTAGAGGCTCTTGTCCTACTCCTTGCATGCTCTTAATGATACCTGATTTTTGCCGCATGTCAACCCCCAAAAGCCGCTGCTGCGCCACTTTTTGGCTATCAGAAGCAGAGAATCTTCGGGTGCACCATGCCACAGATAGCCTACGATCCCACAATCTCTTACGCCAACACCTCCCAACATATTCGAACACGCGCGCCCTGTGTTCGCGTTGGCAGTTCATGCCCGGCATCAAGACACGGGTTCTCTGCAGACTACGTTACTTGTCCATGACGCCGCGCCTTCGGGACACCGCCTTGGCGAGGCCGCGTTGTTCCTGAGCCGCCATCATCCTGGGCCACGGCCGCGGAGGGCGTTCACCCTTTGCCCACGCATTCCGGGGTCACCATTAGAAAAGGGCCCGCTCCGTGAGGAACGGGCCCTTCAGTTGCTTCTTGTTGCCGTCCGGTCTGGACAGCCTCTGCTGCCTTGAGCGAGACAGCAGGTGTCGTTGTCTTAGCGACGACGACGGATCAGACCGGCCAGGCCACCCAGTGCCAGCAGGCTCATCGTAGCCGGCTCGGGGACCAACAGTTGGCCGCTCATGAGTTCGCTCTCTTCGCCGCCCGATCCGATGGAAATCGCATAGTTGATGTAATCGGAACTGGTCGCCTCCGGGCAGAAGACAATCTGAGCCAGCGGCACGACATTGGCCTGCTTGGACGGGGCAAGAGCCGCACTGAGTTCCAACAGGTCGTTGCAGCCCATTGCGTAAAACTGCGTGTTGTCGTAGAAGGTGGGGGTGCTTTCGTCCTTCGGGAGACCTTCTACCCAGAGCACCTCATCTGCCAGCATCAGAAAATGGGTGTCAATGGTCTCTTCGGGATCGCTGTAGGTGCGGAAGGCATCCGGGAATACCGTATCAGGCACCGGACCCCGGCCGAGATCTTCCCAAACTTGGCTCATCGTCGTGCTGCCGGCCGTGAACTCGGCGGTGAAGGCGTCAATGATCTCACCTTCGGTACCGCGCAGGCTGACCGTCCGGCTCACGTACGTCTGGCCGTCAAAGGTGACGTCGACAGGATCGCTGAACTCGATGATCGTCGCAGCGCTGGAGACGCTGGCCAGCAATCCAACCATAATTACTGCAAGTGCTTTCTTCATGGGTCTCTCCTCAACTTGTTCCTCGGTTCGAAACAGTCCTTCTGATGCTGTGGTAGTGCAGAAATGTGCTATTCAACGCTTCTGTATTCTACCGCACCGTGGGGGATTGTCAATCACTCATTCGTAAAGATTTCGCTATTGCGGCCCTTGCGGGCGCCCCGAAGGACGCCCGCAAAGTAACCGGCTACTTGCACTCTACTTACGCTTGCGAAGCAGGCCGATGCCCGCCAGGGCAAGCAGCGACAGCGTCGCAGGCTCCGGCACGGCCGTGTTGGACACGCCGGTGACGCCGGCGTTCCAGTTGCCCGCCAGGGCCGAGAGGTCCGCCAGGCTCACCTTGCCGTCGCCGTTGAAGTCGCCCTCGTCCCAGGTGGCATCCTGAGAGTTCCAGTTGCCCGCCAGGGCCGAGAGGTCGGCCAGGCTCACCTTGCCGTCCACGTTGGCATCACCCTTGTAAGTCAGCATCGCCAGGGCGTGGGTGTCCACGTCGGTGACGCCGATACCCAGGCCGGCGTCGCCGCTGGTGTCGACCAGGACATCGTCAGCCACCATCTGCAGGACCTCGGCCTTGTTGGCGTCGTACATCTCGATCGATGCCGTCAGGGCACCGAGGGCCAACTGGGCGTCGTCGTCCAGCGTCAGGTTCTGGGTGTCACTGGCAACGCCGGAACCGGTCAGCTCGAGGGTCGAGCCGGCCTCGACGACGATGGAATCGAAGCCCTGCAGCCCGCCCACCCGGAAGGTGACGGTGTTGGCGTCCTGGGACTCGACGGTCAACGCAGCCGTGCCGCTGTTGGAGTACAGCGTGCGGCTGACACTGATGTCGGCCGGGCTGTCATCACGGATACCCGCGGTGACGGCCTCTTCGACTCGCGCGTCCCCGTCCAGGGACAGGTCCATGCTGCCGTAGAAGCCCAGCCCGCCATCGGATTCAACGCTGCCGGAGTAGCTCAGGGCGTTTCCGTCCCCGTAGAACTCCAGGGCACCGCCGGAGGCGACGGTCGTGGTCTGGACATTTGCGTGGGTCTTGTAGATCCCTGCACGGGCATCGGTGTCCACATCCAGGGTCTTGAACACATCCACGCCGACCGCACCGGGGAGGCTGTTGCTGAAGCGGACGATCTTGCTGTCTTCGTAGGTGTTCTTCACATCCACGTCCAGCAGGCCGCCCGGAACATCGCCGGCCACCTCGATACCCGATCGGAAGTTGATCGAGCCGTCGAAGGTCACGTTGCCGCCGTTGGCATCACCCACGGTAGGGTAGGCCAGGGCGATTTCGTGCCCGGGGAGGGTGCCTTGGCTCTCGTTGAAGTAGAACCCGTCGTAGCCGAGCTGCATGCCGCCGGAACGGAGAGTCGCACCGTTGTAGAGCACGAACTCGCCGGGGTTCCAGCCGTCTCCGTCTACGTCGGGATAGGCAGAAGCCCAGACGGAGGCGTCGAAGAAGCCCACCTCGCCGCCCCACTGCAGTGTGGCACCGTCGTGAACTTCGATGCCCTCGAGGTGAGAGCGGTAGAAGCCTTCCATATCGACGTTCAGCATCCCGCCCTTGTCGGTGGTGCTGCCCACCACGGCACCGAGAGCGTTTGTGCCACCACCGGCGATCAGGGTGCCTTCCTTTACGATCCAGTAAGGCTTGTAGACGTCGTCCTCGAACGAGCCGGGCTGCTGAGAACGAGCGGCGTTGAACACACCGCCGCCAACCTTCTCGATGTACGCAACCGGGTGGTTGCCCGAATTGTCGGTCCGCAGAGCACCTGTCACCGAGTTGGTGAAGACCCAGATTTCGCCTTCTCCACCCACCTGGTGGGCGTTGGCCTTGGAAGACTCGCCGGCGAATTGGATCGAAACGGCGTCACTCACCTTCGAGCGGATGCTCGAGCTGGCCGATGCCAGGAAAGCACCGCCCGGGCGAATGGTGCCCATTCCGACGCCGAATTCCCCGTCACCGGTGAACTCGACCGTTCCGCCGTCTTCGGCCCGGAACATGAGGTTCCTCAGGTCGCTCACCCACGGCGTAATCACCTTGCCGCCGTCCTTCGCGATTACCTTCGAGTCGGGATTCCACGCGTAGATGAAATCGGTGGTCTCAAAGGTACCGCCGCCGGTGACCGTCAGGTTGGCCAGATCAGCGGAGGTCAGGCCCAGATCGACGAACCCGGTCATGGTCAGCTTCTCGCCGGTGTCCACCTGGATGGTACTGTCCGAAAGGACGCGGATGTAGCGATCGTCGGTATCCGAGGCGGTCAGGTGAAGCGTGCCGCCGTCCAGATCCAGCTTCGGGGTGAAGCCGCCGGGCGAGGTGCCCATGGCGTTGAGATCCGAAACTTCCAGCACGCCACCCTTGATGGTGGTCTCGCCACCGAGGCTGTTGGTTCCCAGCAGCTTCAGGGTGTTGGAACCGATCTTCGTAAGGCTGCCGCTGGTCAGGGCACCGGACTCGATGGTCGTCGTCCCGGTTCCCGGGCCGCCGAACACGTAGTTGCTGGTGAACCACTGCTCCACGTCATCCTGCGACATCGTCTGACCGGTGGCGGACATGCCGGCACCGGACTGGAAGTCCCAGTTGCCCGGAGCGCCCGTGGTATGCAGGTCGGTGTCGCGGACGTCGATCGCCGCACCGCTGTAGATGGTCACGCTGTTGGCGTTGGCAAATGCGTTGGCATTGCCCAGGCCCATCGGGGCGTAGATGTGGGCATCGCCGGTGAAGGTATTCGCGGCCGACAGGATCACCTGTCCGACGTCGCTTCCGGCGTTGGCATTGCCGGGGGCGAAGCCGACGGTCAGGTCATGGGCGCCGCCCAGGACGCTGGTGACGTCCAGAGTACCGCCGCCGCCACCGAGCTGGTAGCCGTTGGCGCCCGGCGTCAGGGTGCCGGAGAACTCGGCATCGCCGATGGCACCCAGCGACAGGTCGCTGCTGGCACTGCTCATGTCGATCGAGGCGGTATTGTTGACGTCCGCCACGGCGATCACGCCGGTGGAGGCAGCCATGTCGACCTCGGAGAAGTCGTGGGCCTGCTCAACCCCATACACGCTCTGGGCGTTGACGGTCACATCGCCGCCGGTCCAACTGCCGCTGTCGCCCAGGCGGACAACCGTGCCGCCGGGGCTGGTGCCGATCACGAGATCGAGGTTACTGACGTTGCCGTCCAGGCGAAGGGTGCCCAGACCGGCCTTGGTCAACTGGTAACCGCCGCCGGTGATGTCACCGTCGAAATCGGCGGTCACACCGTCTTCGACCGTCCAGGTACGATTGTCGGTGAAGCTCAGTCCGCCGGTGAAGGTCAGGTTTCCACCGGTGAAGGTGGCGTCGCCACTGTCGAACAGATCGCCGGACACCGTCTTGGTCCCACCGCGGATTTCGCCGCCGGCGAATTCCACATCGGCAGCCATGTTCTCCTGGACCACCAGTTCACCACCGGCGTTGACCACGACTCGACCGCTGCCGAGATCGAAGCCGTCTGCCCAGTTCTGCAGGACAGCACCGCTGCTGATCTCCACGTCCCCGGTGCCCAGGGCCCCGTCGCTCATCACGTAGGTGGTGTCCTCGAAGATATTCGTACCACCGGTGTAATCGTTGTCGGTCTGAAAGATCATGTTACGGTAGGTGTTCACAGACAGGGGACCTGCGGTACCGTCGGTGATGACCGGACCGCTGGTCTCGCCGGGCTTGCCGATACGCAGGGTGTCAATCGCCAAGCCGGGCCCGGTGCCATCGAAGTTCAACTGGTCGACGCCGGCTCCGGTCTGGATCTGGTTGACGATCTTCGCCTGTCCGTACAGCCCGCGTTCACCGCCCAGGCCGATCTCGGCATCGTTGCCGGTGATGGTCAGCGTCGAGGTGTAATCCCGCACGCCGATCAGCACATTGCCGGCCGTCTCGAAGTCCACGTCGGCTTCCAGAGACACGCCGGAGCCGACCTGGAAGTCGGTGCTGGCAAACGAGGTGCCCAGGTCCACGACCCGATCGATCACCAGCGTCGAGCCGGCTTCCATGATCAGGGCGGAGTTGGACTGATCCCAGGCAGCGGCATCCGCGAATGTCAGGATGGACTGGTTGCCCATCTTGATGGTGCCCTGGTCGAACGCGTCGGCCACCATGACGTTGGCGGTGACGGTCGGGATTGGATAGTTGGCGTCGTTATTCCCGGCGGAGCGGAAGTAGGCGGTGCCGGTGAAGTTCGTCGCGGCCTGGGACACGTTAATGGTGTAGCCGAGGCCGCCGTCGGCACGCTTCTCGTTGATAGGAGCAGCGTAGTCGCCGCCGCCGTGCTTGGCGTCGTCGCTGTAGTCGCCGAAGCCCTCGATGGTCACGGTGCTGCTGCCGTCAAAGGCGACCTGGGCGTCGTGACCATAGGGCGCCCAGCCGTAACGCAGCGGGTCGGCCGACTCGCTCACGAACTCCATGTTGGAGATCAGCCGCAGCGTCACGTCATTGGCCCCGCCCAGCTTGTTGAAGCTCATGTTGTCGCTGCTGGTCCGCACCTGTAGGACGCCGGCGCCGCCGTCACCGGTGATCTCACCGTTGAACGTTGCGCCGCTGCCGCCCAACTGGGTGGTGACGGTGCCGCCGATGACCCAGTTGTCATCGTTGGTGTTGCCACCCATGCCGCCGAGGTTGCTGTCGCCCTGGAAGACGACCTGGGCGAACCCGGTCGAGTCGATGCCGGCCAGGGTCAGGTCGGTCCCGTCGGCGATCTGCAGGGTGCCGTCGCCGAACTTGGCATCGTTGGCCAACTGGAAGTTGCCGCCGACGCCGCCGATGGTCCCGATCTGCAGGATGCTGCCGGAGCTGTCGTAGATGGCACCGTTCATGCGCACGGTCGCGTCGGAGGGCGAGTAAATGCCGTACCCGTTGGGGTCACTGAAGGTCGCCGAGATCGTCGTCGTCCCGGCCTCGAGATTCAGTTCGGTGTCCATGGCCGGAACCGGCAGAGTCGCGTTGGGGTCGGCCGACGTGTCCGGGTGCACGACCTCGAACTGGATGTCGCCACCTGTGGAGGAAAAATCCGCGGCCGGTGCAGCGTTGTTCTTCACCGACAGCGTCCCGCCAAGGATGTTGAACCAACCGGTCACATTGGCGTTGTCCAGCACCAGGGTCGCGCCGCTGTTGAGATTGAAATAGTCAGCGTCCCAGACGGTGCTGCCGTCGCCGATGGAGTCGGTCAGGGTGTAGGTGACGGCATTTCCATCGCCGATCGCCACGTCGTCCGACTCCAACTGCACGTCGACCAGATCGATCGTCGTGCCGTTGGCGTCGGCCGTGAGAGATACGTCGTCGCTCGATGTCGGAACGGCAGCATCCCAGTTGGCCGGGTCCTGCGCGTTGGCGTCGACGTCGCCGGTCCACGATATCTGCCCCAGCACGGGCGACACGCCCAGTACCAGCACAAATACCGCTACGGCGATACCTGTTAGTCTAGAGATCCTCATTTGCTTCTCCTTCCAGTTACCTCAGAAACGTACGGAACTGTTCTTCACGGACTTCTATGGACAACGAACCGGGGGCTCATAGCTCCCGGGAAAATCCTCCGCGGCGGCGCACGTCGACTGCGTCTTGCAAAGCATTTCAGAAAAGTGGGTTTCGAAAAATGAAGGGGAGATGGCGAAGCGGAGAAGATACCGCAAAGATGAACCGTGGGCACGATGATGCGCCGCCAGGCTTTGCCTCAGTCCTCGCATGGACTCCTCTTCCTCCAGTACTTCGCCTCAATGACCCTTCTGGTGGGTCTGAAATGCATCTGCGAACGCTCGAAAACAACCAAGGGCGAAACGTGCCCACTGCTGCCAGTGTATCAAGCCTCCACGTCCATTCAGCTTATACCCCCGGCCCTCTGCTGTCAAGTGGCAACCACAGGATCATAAAAGCCGGGGGCGGCCGGTTTTTGCCCCAGCCGCCCCCGCTGAAAACTTTCTGAGCTTTGCCTTACGACCGCGATTCAGCGTTTCCTTCGCAGCGACACCAGCCCTCCCAGGGCCAGCAACGCAAGCGTCGTCGGCTCGGGGACGAACTCGAAGGACACGTTGTCCACCCGGGCACTGGAGGCGGTGTGGTCCGGTTCGGGAATGGGATTCCTCGGGGTTCCCGCCTCCACGCTGGGTACATCCGCCCAGATCTCCACCAGGTACCAGTCGTAGTCAGCACCGACGGCGATCGCCAGCCATTCCCCGGTCGACCAGTCGGTCCCGGCGGTGACTTCCAGATTGTCTTCCCATGCGATGACCCCGGCGTTGTCCTTGTTCGCCTCGGTGAAGGGGGCGCCGTTCTTGGCCTTGAGAACGAGCGTCACCTTGTCGGCATTATTGTTGCTCTGGGGACCTCTCTTCACGTCCAGCGAGACGTTCAGCATGTCATTGAGCGTATCCCCGTCGCCGGCGACCGACTGCCAGACGCCCTGATTTCCGTGCGACAGCGCCGCACAGGTCGTGCTGCCCGGGTTGCCGCTGTTGTCGGCGTAGATCGACCAGTTGCTCCCGCTGCCGGGATCGGAATTCCACGGGCTCGAGCCGAGGTCGGCCGAGTCGAAATCGGGATCCGCCAGCGAATTGGCTGCCCCCAACGAGGCAGTCGCGCACACCACGACCATAAGACAGACCGCAAGCTTGGACCACTTCATGATGTGTTTCTCCTTCCATTTGTGAGCCCGCCTCGACCGGGGTGGGAGGTCCTCGTCCTCCCGCGAGCAATCAAAAGCGCAGCCGCACTTTTGGCCGATGGATGAGCCCAGAGCCTCAGTTGTTTGCCGCCGACCAGAACGCCGGCGTACCGCAAACGAACGACACAGAGTCAACAAAGAGCAAAAACGACATGCTGCCTGCGAACCAGACAGGGGGCACCGGCTGAGCCGCCGGGGCCTTACAATCACTGTATGCCCATTGGCGGATATGTCAAGAGAATCCCGCCCCGGGTTCCCACTTTTGCGCGCAACGAAGCCCGAAGACAATCGGCCTCCGGGCTTCGGATTCCTGCTCGCTTGCGAAGGAACTAACGCCGTCGTCGCAGAAGTCCCGCCACACCGCCGCCGACCAGCAGCACCAGTGTCGCCGGTTCCGGTACGGTGCCGGCAGCCGCCCCGCCGACGAAGATGTCGGCGTTCCAGTTGCCCGCCAAGGCACTCAGGTCGGCAAGGCTCACGTTCCCGTCGCCGCTGAAGTCGCCCATGGTCCAGTCGGCCGAGCCGTCCGTGACGTCCCAGTTGGCCGCCAGGGCGCTGAGGTCGGCCAAGCTGACCGTGCCGTCCTCGTTGGCATCACCGGCCAGGGCACTGGCCGAAACGTCGAAGCTGTCCAGCACGATCTGGGCCTTGCCGCTGCTGCCCCGCCAGTACAGCCGCACGCCCTCGATGACGTCGAAGTCCTGCCGGAAACCCTTGGAGTCGAACGCCACCGAGATATCCTGCGTGCCGTAGAGTTCGTCGCTCTCGAACGTTCCGTTGTCGTTGGCGTCGTACCAGAACTGCTGCTGCTCCGGCGTCAGAACATACTGATACAGCCCGTACTCTCCCTGGTCGTAGGTGTTCATGCCCGCACCGGCCACGCTGTCCAGGCTCGGAGACGGAGACTGCCCGCCGGTCGCCGACGAGAAGCCCGGCATCCAGCGACCATTGGTGGAATTCCACTCGTACTCGCCTTCCACGTCGTCCCCACCGCCGTACAGCAACAGATTGGCCTGACCGGAGTGCGTCGCCCCGGGGCGCAGACGGAGATTGTACGCCGGGCGGGCCCACCAGTCCTGGTCGTTGTCGTCGTACTTGTCGTTGATGTCCATGTCCAACCCCCCGGCCGGGTAGTCGTGGTTCCAGGACACGTTGAAACGGCTCCCCTCATTGCTGAGACCGCCGGAGGGGTACTTGGCCCGGAACGTCGCCGTCAGCGTCGTGCCGGAGTTGCGGTCGATCGCCTGGGGGAATTGCAGGTCCAGCGCGGTATGCGTCCACAGGTCGTCGCTGCTCCAGCCGGTGTGGTCCTGGGCGTCGCCGGTCAGGCGCAAGGCGTTGCCGTCGCCGTCCTGGATCACCTCGAACGCCGAGGTCGGCCCGGCATGTCCGCCCCAGTTCACGACGGTACTCAGGTCGTTCCAGCCCGAGAGGTCGTCGAACTCGTCGGCCGATATGCCCACCTGCTGGGCCCCGGCCGCGGTGACCATCGCCAGTACCGCGCAGACAAAGGCCGCGCCCGAACGGAAAGTGTGTGTACGTCTCATCGAATGCCTCCGGAATGGTGCCCGGCCTCGGCCGGGCGGATTACCTCAGTCCATCCGGCCACCTGCCCCAGGCTGCCGGTGCCGCCACCGTCGGGCGACAGCAGGAGTATAACACACCTCCGTCGATCCACTCAGGGGAAACTCCGCGTCCATCGGCGCTTGCCGCCAGGCGGGCCGACCGGTAGCATTCCGCATTGCATGGGGCGAAGTCCCTACCGCTCGCTGACCGAAGGAGACGCCTATGAGCAACCTGCTTACCCTCGCCCGGTTTGTCGCCGCGGCCGTTGTGGTCGTCGTGTGCCTGGCCGGCTGCGGCGGCGAGGAGCCCCACTCGGCTCCCCCGACCATTCGCGTGGGCTACGTGGGGCACGACCATCAGCTCGCCCTGTACGTGGCGGCCCTGCAGGGCAGGAAGCTCAATGCCGGAGGGGTCTACCTGAAGGAACGGAAGTTCAAGGAAGTCTACGACCTGGTGGACGGCGACAGGACGCTGGCGACCCTGGAGTTGATCAAGGTGGGGGGCGCCGCCAACATGCCCACGGCAATGTCGCGGGGGGAGATCGCCATCGGACTGGGTGGAGTGGCGTCGGTGGCCAGGTTCGTGGACAGGGGCGCGGAGTTCAGGATCATCTGTCCCCTGCAGACCGAAGGCGACCAACTGGTGATGCACGCCGACTCCCCGGTAAGCGACTGGGCGTCGTTCGTCTCGGAAGTTCGCAAGGCCGACCGTCCCCTGCGGATCGGCTACAAGGGCCCGGTTGCCTGCGCGAAAATGGTGTTCGTCAAGGCCCTCGATGCCGAGGGCATCCGATGGACGCACGACCCCGGCGAGTCCGAGGCAGGGGTGCTCATGGTGCACATGGTCCGCGGGCCCAACGCCATTGCCATGCTGTCGGGCAAGAAAGGCGACGTCCCCCTGGACGGGTTCGTCATGAACCAGCCGGTGTCCGCCAAGGCTGAACAGATGGGCCTCGGCAAGGTCGTCGCGCAGCTTCGGGACCTGCCGCCCGAAGGCGCCTGGCACAACCATCCCTGCTGCTGCGTGGCCGCCACCCAGGACGTCCTGGACCGCCACCCCCGGCAGGTCAAGGCACTGCTGAAACTGCTGATCGCCGCGACCGATCGCATGCACGCCGACCCGAAGGTGGCGGTCGATGTGGCCGTTGAGTGGACCGGAAGCCCGCGGGAAGTCGAGCAGCGGTCGGTCCCCACCGTTCGATACGTCGGCCGATTCTCCGAGGACTGGCTCGCTGCCCTGGCAACCTACTACGGCATGATGCAGGAAGTCGGCGCCTTCAAGGGCAGGTACAAAGACATGCCCCCCGAGAAGATCGTCGCCGACGCCGTCGACACCACCCTGTGCGACCAGGCCGCCACGGAACTGGACGGCCGCTGACCTGTTGCCCCGGACCGAACACGTGAGCAAGATTGTCCGCATCCTGCGCCGCATCGCCCTCGGGGCCATCGTGCCGGCCGCCTTGGTGGGGGTGTGGCATGTGGCGTCCCAGCGAAGCCTCGTGGTGCCGGGCATCCCCGAGACGCTGGAGGTCTTCGTTCACGCTTTCCGTCGCCCGACCGACCTGGACTCGGCGGCGCTGGCGACCAGCGCGGCCGTCAGCATCCTGCGGGTATTGTGCGGATTCGCCCTGGCCGTGCT
Organism: Phycisphaerae bacterium; assembly: GCA_046539005.1. GTDB lineage: Bacteria > Planctomycetota > Phycisphaerae > SM23-33 > SM23-33 > CAZFPT01. The sequence goes on along the minus strand of JBKHHV010000002.1, from coordinate 16,158 downwards.
GACCGGGATCCCCGTGGGGCTGATGATCGGCGGCAGCCGAACGCTGCGCGAGATATTCGCGCCGGTCATCTCCGGGGCGACGGCCATCAGTCCCATCGCCTGGATCCCGGTGGCGATCATCGTCTTCGGTTTTGCCTCGCCCGCCACGGCGCTGTTCGGGCGGAACCACTGGCAGCATGACCTGCTGGACCAGCTTCGCTTCGCGATCATCGCGGTCATCTGGTACGGAGGGTTCTTCCCCATCGTGGTCAACACCGCCGCGGGCGTATCGGCCGTGCGTCGCTCGCACGTGGAGGTCGTGCGGGTGCTGGGCGGCTCGCGATGGGACGTGCTTCGGCGGGTGGTGCTCCCGTCAGCCGCCCCGAGCATCGTAACCGGTCTGCGACTGGGCGCGGGCATCGCCTGGCGGGTCATTATCGCCGCGGAGATATTCCCCGGCACGCGAAGTGGCGTGGGCTACATGATCGCCGTGGCCGGGCAGATGAACGAGTACCGCTACGTGTTCGCGAACATCATCGTCATCGCGGTCATCGGGGTGAGCATCGACGCGCTGCTGTACCTCGCGGCCCGGCGCGTGGGGCGCTGGCAGGAGATGCAGCGATGAGCGTTCCGCAACCATGTCGCGGTGACTGCGTCTGTTTCGATGCGGTCGGCAAATGCTTCCGCACCCCCGCCCGCGGAGAGGTGCATGCCCTGTGCGACGTCACTCTCACCTGCCTCCCCGGCGAGATCACCTGCGTGCTGGGCCCCAGCGGCTGCGGGAAAACCTCGCTGCTTCGCCTGGCTGCCGGGCTGGCGTCGCCCACCCGCGGCACGGTCCGCGTGGCCGGTTGCCCGGCCGGGGCTACCAACGGAAGCGTCACGGTGGGCATGGTCTCCCAGGAAGGCGACCTGCTTCCGTGGTACTCGGTGGGGCAGAACATCGCCCTGGGGTTGCAGGTTCGCGGGGCAAGCCGCGCCCGCCGACAGGCCCAGGTCGAGGCGATGCTGGAGAAGGTCGGGCTGGATCGGTCGGTCGCCCGGTCGCTCCCGCACGAGCTTTCGGGCGGAATGCGCCAGCGCGTCGCCATCGCCCGGGCGATGGCCGTCGACCCCCAGGTACTGCTGATGGACGAGCCCTTCGCCGGACTGGACGAGCCCACGCGCCACCGACTGCAGCGGCAACTCGTGGTGCTGTGGCGCAGCCATCGCCGCACGCTCCTGTTCGTTACCCACAGTATGGAAGAGGCATCCTACCTCGCCGATCGCATCGTGGTGATGACGGCCGGTCGGGTGGTCGCCGAGTTGACGATCGACCTGCCCCGCCCCCGCGACCGCATGAGCGACGCCTTCATCGCCCGGCTGCTGGAGGTCCGAAAGACCTTCGCCTCCTGCGTGGACGACGCCCCCGAACTGGGGCTATAATCGCTGTCGTGCTTAGCTCGGGGACCGCAGGCTTCCGGCCGCCGTTCCCGCGCTCCGCCGCCGGAGACCTTCGGACCGCATCAAGCAAAGGGAGTGCGCGGATGACCGACATGAAGCAGGACCTTCTTCGCAACCTGCCCTCGATCCACTCGCTTCTGGAGAGCCGGGCCGTCGCCGGGTGGCTCGCCGAGCATCCCCGTTCGCTGGTGACCACGTGCCTGCGGGAAACCGTGGAGGAGTTGCGGGAGCAGATCCTCTCCGACGCCGAGGGCCGCTGCGGGCCCACCCACGTGACCGAAGCCTATGTGCTGCAACGGGCTCACCGGCGACTGACCATGCGAACCACGCCCAACATCCGCCCGGCGATCAACGCCGCCGGCATCATCCTGCACACCGCGCTGGGACGGGCCGTCTGGCCGCAGGCCGTCACCGAAAGCTGCGGCGAAGACCTGAAAGGCTACGTGGTCCTGGCGACCGACGTGGAAACCGGCACCCGAAGCGAACGCGACAACCGCCTGGAGACCCTGCTTACCGAACTGACCGGGGCCGAGGCGGCGACGGTGGTCAACAACAACGCCGCCGCGACGCTGCTGGTGCTGGCGGCGTTGGGCGCGGGGCGGGAGGTCGTCGTCTCCCGCGGACAACTCATCGAAATCGGCGGGGCCTTTCGGCTGCCGGACGTGATGGAGCAGTCAGGCGCCCGCATGGTCGAGGTGGGCACCACCAACCGCACGCACCTTCGGGACTACCGCAACGCCATTACCGAAGACACCGCCCTGCTGTTCCGCGCTCACCCCAGCAACTACCGCGTGGTGGGCTTCCACAAGGAGGTACCCATCGGCGAGATGGCGGCGCTTGCCCACCAGCACGGGCTGGCGGCCGTGGACGACCTGGGCGCCGGGGCGCTGGTCGACCTGCAGCGCTTCGGGCTGCCCCACGAGCCGACCGTGCTCCAGAGCCTCCAGGCCGGGGCCGACGTGGCACTGTTCAGCGGCGACAAACTCATCGGCGGCCCACAGGCCGGGATCATTGTCGGTCGATCCGAATACATCCGGCGAATTCGCCGGCATCCGCTCGCCAGGGCGTTACGCCCCGACAAAGTCTGCCTGATGGGGCTGGAACGCACGCTCATGCTGTTCCGCGACGTCGACCGCCTCTGCCGCGAGCATCCGCTGTACCGCATGCTGTCGGAAACCGAGGCCGACCTGCGCAGCCGCGCGGAGAGACTGGTCAGCGAGATTGACGCCGTTGCCCCCTGCTTTGTCGCCCGGGTGCGACCTAGCAGCGCGTACCTGGGCAGCGGATCGTGCCCCATGAAGGCGCTGCCGTCGTTCGCGGCGGTGGTGACGTCCGAAACGATCCGGCCGGACGAACTCGCCCGTGCCCTGCGATTGGACGAGGCGTGCGTGTTCGGCCGCGTGGAAGATGACGCGGTGTGGCTGGACGTGCGTGCCCTGTGGGACCACCAACTGGCGCGCATCGCCGAGGCGATGGGGCGCATCTGCCAGCGACTGCGGACCGGCGACCGAAACCAGCCCGGCACATAGGTTCAGCCGCCGACTCTATCCGCCCAGCAGGCCGTCCAGGAGGCCGCCCGAATCGGAATCCTTCTTCTTGTCCGGATCGTCGTCGGCGTTGGGATCCTTATTCTGCTTGTCACGGCCGTTGCCTTTGTCGCCCTTGTCTTTCCCGGGTGAGAGCAGATCGCCCACGCCTCGCAGGAACCCGTCGCCCTTGCCGGTGGTGGTCTGGTTCCCGTCGCCGGTCAGGGCCTCGCCGAAGCCTTCCACCAGCTCCCCGGCGCCCTTGGCCAGCGAACCCCCGGCCGCGTCCACGTCGCCGTCGACCAGTTGCCCCAGTCCCTGGGCCAGGTCGGCCGAACTGCCCGCCAGTCCCTCTCCGATCTGCGCCGCGCCGCTGCCGACGCGTTTCAGCGCCGTGCCGGTCAACTGGGCCAAGTGCGTCTTGCCCAGCGACTCCAGCGTACTGCGGAGCATGGTGAGGGTGGTCTTGGGGTCCACGGCCACCCGAGGCCGCGCGAGAGGACCGGTGAGGCGCATGGCGACCGTCAGGTTACCCACCGCCCCGATCACCTGGCGGGCGTCTCCGGCGGCCATGCCGAGGACGGTTTCGCCCTGGCGCACGTCGGTGTCGATGGTCTCCAGGCGGGCGACCACGTCGCTGTCCCACTGCTCGTGGTTGAACCGCCCCTTGGAGATCAGGAACGCCTTTGCCGAGCGGATCTTCAACGGAACCTTCTCGCTGAAGCGAATATCGCCGCCGAGGGGAATCTCCGAGACGCGGACCTCGTGGGTGTGCCACTGCTCTTCGTCGGCGAAGCCGAATTCCACGCCGACCCACTGCTTGACGCCGTAATGGGTCTTGCCGTTCTCGAACACCAGGTCGCCGAAGCTGACCCGCATGGGCTTCTCGTTAAGGGCGGGGTGGGAGGAAAGCTCGTACGCCTCCAGGCGATATTGCGCGTCGCCGTCGGCGAAGGCGATCTTGTCGATGATCGCCCGGCGAATCGTCCAGATCGGCCGACGCTGCAGAACCTGCCGCGCCGACAGCGAGAAATACCCGCGATTCTCGGCGAGGTCTTCCAGCCATTCCTTGTCGGGATCTTCCTTGCGATGCTGACGCTGGCGCTCGAGGTACTCCTTCAGGCGTTCGAGGTAGCGGATGTACTTGTGATACTTCTCGGGGTTCTCGAAGTAGTCCCAGATGATGTCGCCGGGCCACTTGATCTTGTACTCGGGCTTCTTCTCTTCCTTCTCCACCCGCTCGTAGACCTCGCCCGGCTCGTCGCGCTTCGTGCCCTCCCGCAATGCCGAAACATGGATGTCCGAGACCACCAGGCGTTTACGCAACAGGTCCATGATCGACAACTGGGTGGTGAGTTCCTCGGCCTCGAAGAGATTGTACTCGGGCTTGTCGGGGTTGGTCACCCGCACCCCGCGCAGCCGCAGGCGACCGGCCGTGAGCTTGATCTCGCTTTCGTCGATGTTGACTTCGGCGCCGTTGACCTTGCCCATCGCCTCGGCCAGGTGGCCGGCGAGCAGGTAGTCCGAGCCGTATACCGCCCCTCCGACGATCAGCACGCCAAGCAGAGCAGTCACCACCAGCCCGCTGTGGCGGACGATCCGCCCCCTGCCCTCGATCATCTCGGCCATGGTCTTCTTCTGCTTGCCGAACAGCAGCCACAGCAGCGCCTTGGTGAAGACGTTGTTGGCGACGATGCGCCACACGGCGCTGGTTTCGCCGGCCCGCGCGAACACCCGTCGCACGTACACCACGAACCGCGCCAGCAGCCCGCCTTCGATGCTGCCCAGCACGATCGCCACCACCAGTCCCCCCAGCAGGCAGTAGTAGTGCAGGTCCATCAGCGCCACTACCGCCGTTTCCCCGGACCAGCGTATGAAACCTTCCAGCCCGGCCTTGTGGATCAGGAAGTAGCCCAGGTCGAACGTCCAGGGCGCCAGCAGCAAGGCGAGGATGCGCCCGACCACGAACGCCAGCAGTGTCACTCCCAGGCTGACGTTCAGCAAGACGATCAGCAGGATCAGCAGGATGATCGTCAGGTTCAGCCCGGGCGTCATGCCGGCCATGGTTCCCAGAACGCATGCCAGATAAACCTGCAGGGGCCCGGCACCGCCGCGGACGAATTTGCCCACCTTGCGCAAGAGTCGGAACATCGGTATCTCCCTTCAACGGCGCCAAGCACCGGTGCGTGTGCAACATATTCTAGGCCGGTAAGATAACTTTCGCTACAGAGGGACCGTATCCCGTTTGCGCTTTATGAAGGCTGACGGACAAACACCCCCTCCTTCGATCGGAGCAGGCAAAACGGGCCCCATCCGCCGCTCATCGCTTGCTGCCTGTTGCTTACCGCTTATTTATTTACTGCTGAAATCGCATAGCGGTACTTCGCAGCCACCGGGGCATCCACGGGCATCTTCTCGCGCGGCACCAGGTGTACGGTCCCGCCATGCAGATAGGTGCCCACCGCGGCCGGGTCCAGCAGGTCGGTGTCGCCGGGTTTGGCTTCGTCGTGACGCTCCATCTGGCCGGATTCCAAGTCGAACTTCCCCCAGCACTGCTGGTCGCGGGCGACAAACAGCGTATCCACGCGGCTGTTCTGTGCGGCGGTCAGTACCTCATCGAGCGAGACCGATCCCAGGTCGGCATTCATCGCCTGGTGCAGCAGATCCGAGTCGCGCTGGAGGCGTTCTTCCACCTGCTTGTGCAGCAGGGGCAGGAGTTGCTTGTGGAACTCCTCGGCACTGACACGGTCGGGATGGCCATGAATGAGCTCCTCGTGCACCGGCGAGTAGTGCGTTGCCTGGCGGGCGAGGCTGGCCATCGGCTCGGCGGCGGCAATCACCAGCGGGGCCTTCTGCTTCCGCAGCACCCGCTGGACGCCCTCATCGACCATGTGCAGGTACTCGGTGATCTTCTTCTTGTCCAGCGTGTCGTCCGAACCGGTGCCCTGCCCGTGGAAGGCAACGGGCTTGCGCTGCCCGGGCTGGTGGTGCTCCTGGGCGGTGTGGAATTCCAGGTGCTTCTCGGGGTCGTCCCACACCATCGCCTCGGCCAGCGAGTGTGGGATGTTGGGCATCTCGATTTCCTCGATGTCGTGGCGATTGGCCCGGAACAGCCGCACCGATGTCCCGCTGATCGCCAGCAGAAACACCTCGGCGTCGTCGGTCAGAAACTCCAGCAGCGGCTTGAGGCAGAAGCGGTCGCTGACGGTCACGGCCGGCTCCACGTCCATCGGCAGCCGGAGTATCCAATGCCCCTGGGGCGAGGCAAACGCCGCCACGCCGTTGCCGGGATTGCGGAGGAACTCGCCGTCGTTTCCCAAGTCGGCAAGGGGCTTGAGTTGCCGGTCGATATCGCCCCCGGCAAAGCCCAGTTCCTGGAGCTTCGCGCGGGCATTCTTCAGGAGCGTCTTGAGACGGATGGGATCCTGGCGGACCTCCGCCCCGGCCGGGTGACCCGGCATGTACAGCGAGACGCATCCCTCGGTGCGGTGATTCATCAGTTCGACAGCCTGTTCCTTCGAGATCGGTTCATTCATGGTGTATTCACTCCCGGAGGCGGCGGGCGTCGGAAACCAAAACGTATCTGCAAGTGCCCGCTCGGATCCTCCATGCCATTGTATAGGGCAGTCTCACCCGAGACTGCCGCCGGGGCGTTCGATCACGGTTGTGCCCGGCTGAGACGGCGGAAACTGTAGCGTTTCTCGGGCGTGATGTAGTTGAGCACCTGCAGCGAGCGGACGTCGGTCGTCCGGATGTCGAAGGCATCGCGGCGGAAGCGTTTACGCCGTGCGTCCTGGAAGACCATCATTCGCCGGGCGTCCCTATCAGTCGAGAGGCTTTCCATGCGGACCGAGACGTGGATTAACCGGCGGTCCATCTCGGCCGTCTTCACCAGCGTGCGGATTTCCCGCAGACGGGCGTTGTCCAGCGGGAACGCCAGCACCCGCGCCAAAGTGTATACGATGCCCTCGAAGTGCAGTTCCACGCCGCCGCCTTCGCCCAGAGGCTCGAACAGCAGCACCGTTTCGTCGGTCTGCCTGTCGGTAAACACGACGATCTGCGTCTGCCCGCGGAACACCATGGTCGGCTGGGCGATCACGAGCCCGGCAATGCGGATGGTCTTCTTCGGCTGGGTCTTGACCGTGCAGACCACCACCGATTCGCCCTCGCGCTTCCGCAACTCGAACGAGACGTATTCCAGCCGGTCCCATTGGCGCATGAACTCCTGCATGACCTGCAGGCCCATGTTCGCCGCCACCAGGGCGGAGCGCACCGTGGACCGCAGTTGCTGCTCCTCGGCGCCGGGACTGGCATTGCGCGAGGCGCCCACAACGGTTTCCTGCAGCGACTGCTCCAGTTTCTTGAGGTCGTCGGCCGACCGCATGCTTTCGACAACCTTCGAGCGGATCCCGTCGGGCATCTGCTTGCCGATGACCGCAAAGCCCAGCTTCAGAACCACCTGCGCAAGCATGGTCCGCAGGGCGCCCGCCTGGTTGGGGTCCAGTTCATCCAGCAGTTCTCCGCCGGTCTGGTCCTGCAGGTAGGAGGTGAGCATCTGCATCATCGGGCTGGCGGGCATGCCCAGCGGCTCGCCGGAGCGGCGACCGTCGGGGCTTGTGGCCTGGGTTGCGGTGCGGGTCAGTTCTTCCACCCGCGAAAGAGCCGACGCCACCCCCGACGCCCACTCGTCACGGCTGGCGGGCTGGGCGACCTCGGTCAGGCCATGCAGTTCATCCAGGGTCGTCCTGGCCTGGCCCATCAGCTCCACCAGCGTCTCGGTGTAGCGTGGCGAGAGCCCGAAGTCCACCTCGATGGGCTCCTGCTCCCGGAGGGCATCCATGGCTCGCACCAGCGAAATCGTCGATACGATCAGGCTCGGCTCGTGGCGAATGGTCCACTTGGCAGGAAGGCGTCGGTCAGCGACCGAGGGGGGGCTGAGTTCCGCCTCGTCGGCCGGGTTGGCCGCCAGCGTGTACAGCCGGTCCATTTGCCCCTGCTCCAGCCGCTCGGAGGGAATACACCCGCCCGCCGTCAGCAGCAGAGCCGCCACAAGAGCGATCGTCCCTGTCGCGTGTCGAGGTGTCATCGGTCGCCCTCCCTCTCGGGCCGGGTGGTGCCTTCCTCAGCTTTCTCCAGTTCCTCGGCCTTGCTGCGAAGCTTCTCCATCATCTCCCCCGGCGGATACCGGGCATCGTCGAAGAGTACCCTCTCCACCTGCGACCAGTCGGCGACCACGTTGACCTCCTCGGGCAGTTTCTCCAGCGAGGCCGCAAGCTGCCGGTAGGCGACCGATTTCTCCGTGGGGGGCATGGGCAGCACGAGCACCGACTTGAGCCCGGTATCGTGGTACGCCATCGCGTCGGACACCTTGTCGCCGATGCCGGCCTGGATGTTGGTGAGGGTCTCTTGCAGGCGGCGGATCTTTTGCGTTTTGAAGGCGCCGCTGCCCTGCAGGAACTCGTCGATCGTGCTGAGCAGCAGCGGCCCGCTGGGGTAATCGTGGCGTCGCAGCCACTGACGGCTCTTGGTCGAGAAGTAGTCGGGCCGATGGGTCAGGTAGACCACCTGCCATTGCCCCTCCGCCCGGCGAAGGACCTGCCCCGAGCGTTCCATCGGCTCCGGGTCGCTGATCAGCACCGTCTGGAACCCGCTGGCGACGACCGTCTTGTCCATGTCCACCAGCAGGATGGGCGTTCCGGGCGGCCGGACGAATACGGTAACCCGTCGCGGCTGGGGGGGCGGTTCCTCCAGGCCCATGGGCGAGACGTCCACCACCAGTTCGTGATCGCCCGCCGACTCGGGCGTGTAGGACACCCGGGCGATGCCCTCCTCGTTGGTAGCGGCCGCCTTGTAGAATCGGCCGTCCGGCGTGTAGAACCGCACCACTGCACCGGGACGGGACTGCAGCATGTCGCCCTCCTCCACCCGCGCGTAGATGTTCACCGGCTTGCCGGGGGAGGTAATCGCATCGGTGGAGGTGAATACGTAATTGGCACCGCTGCCCAGCAGCACGCCCTGCGTTCCGCAGCCCGCACAGCCAAACACGATCGCAAGCAGCACACCCAGCCGTCGTCTTCTGGTCATGGTCGCAGCCCCTGGAAATGTTCGGGTCTCTCAAGTGTAGGGCACCTAAGCCACGTCTATCAATTGAGAAGCGCCGGCGTCCGATTCGCCCTGCCCGAATTTGTGCCCCGCTCCCCGCCCGGTCCGACCAGCCAACTAGAATTCTCCAGAGGGACAGAAGACATCCCCGAGCCGGCCCGTCCGGCAGCAAGGAGAACCCATGAGCGCCGAAGAAGACAGACCGACGACCGAGAAAACCGAGACCCGCCGCCGTCGATGGCCCTGGGTGGTGGGAGGCATTGTCCTGCTGCTGGTTGTGCTGGTGGGGCTGGCGCCTTACCTCGCCTCCACCGGATGGGGCGAGGCGATGGTCGCCCGGATCGCCGGCGACGCCCTCAACGGACGGGTCGCCCTGGAAGACCTGTCGCTGAACTGGACCGGGCCTACCGAAATCCGCGGGTTCGTGCTGACCGACATGGGCGGCCGCGAGCGGATCAGAATCGAACGGGCGACGACCGACCGCGGGCTGTGGGGGCTTATCCGGGAGGCAGAGAACTTCGACCAGATCACGCTGGACGGCGCCCGGCTGACCATCTGGGTCGACCGCCCTTCCCCGCTGCTTCCGCCGTCCAAGGAGCCCTCCAGACCGAAGGAGCCCTCCCCCCTGCCCGAGCCGGTCGGCAACGTGGAAGTCCGCGATGCGATGGTGACCGTGGTCCGCGAGGACGGGCGTCGCTACACGCTGGGCCCCATCGAGGGCACCGCCAGCCTGCAGACGCTCAACCAGGTGGCCGCCGATATCAGCATTGCCACGCCCGAGGGCGGGTCGCTACGTCTCAAAGCCGACATCGCCGAACTGGTGCGAAACGACAGGCTCGCCCCGGCCACAGCGAGGGGGTCGGCCAGCCTGGAGACCGTCGGCGGGGACGTGGCGCTGGGGCCTCTGGCCACCTTGGCCGGACGCGGAAACGACCTGGCCGGCGACGTGCAACTGCAGGCCGAGGTGAACTTTGGCGGCAAGTCCGCCAAATTGGCATACAAGGTCGTCGCCCGACGCCTGCGCTCCACGCGCCCGGGCCTGCGCAACATCCGCCCCCTCGATGCCACGCTGGATGGGAACGCAACCGCCACCCCACAGCACTACGCCGCCGCCAGCCGCATAACCGGCGAAGCGGGCAGCGTCCACGCCGCGCTGCACTGGCCGGCCGACGCCAAGCTGCCCGCGTTCAAGCCCTCGCGGATCGTCCAGGCAGCACTGGGCGGTAAGCCGATGAAACTCCCCGACGGCTGGGCCGAACTGAACGGCCGTGTCGACCTGCCCAGGCTCGCCCAGGCCGTCCCCACGCTGCTGAATCTGCTGCCGCGGACCGACGTGCAGTCGGGCGTGCTGGACATCCGTACTGTCCGCCTGGAGGGCGGCAACCGGCCGGCTGTCATCGCCCACGCGACACTGCGCGACCTCCGCGCCACCCGTGACGACCGATCGCTCTCCCCCCAGCCGGTCACGCTGGATACCGAACTGCTCCTGGACCCCTCCGACGGGATGAAGGCGAAGGAACTCGACCTGAAGAGCGGTTTCGCCAGCGTCACCCGCCAGCAGACCGACAAGTCGTTCACCCTTCGCATGCAGGCCGACCTGGCCGCCATGCACCGCGACCTCGGGAGCATGTTCGACCTCTCGGGGCTGCCCGAGGCGGGCACCCTCGACGGCACCCTTGCCCTGCGGCGGGACGCCGAGCGGCGCGTCGATGCGGCCCTGGCCATAGACGGCACAAACATCCGCCGTCGCCTTGGGCAGGGTGCGGTGACCATCGCCCGTTTCCACCTCAAGCAGGACGGCCGAATCCTCGTGGACGAGAACCTGCGACCCACCCGCGGCACGCTCTCGGAGGGGCTGCTGACCGTCGATGAGGATCTGCGCCTGACCGATTCGGGCAGCTACGACTTCGCCACCGACACGCTGGCGATGAGCCTCACGCTGGAGAAGGCAGACCTTGCCGCCATCGCCCGCCATGCCCGGTCGGCCGGTCGAGGGAAGTTCCCGACCCTCGCGGGAATCGCCAGCGGAAGCGCCCAACTCACCCGTCGCCCCGACGGCGGGCTGCACCTGCCCGAGGCATCGGCCACGCTGAAGGGCCTGAGCGTGGACGGCCGCGATGTCGGCAAAGAGCCGATCTCGTTGAAACTGGAGAAGCTGGTATACGAGCCCGACGGCGCGATGCAGGTGAAGCGGCTGAACCTCACCGGCCCGCCCGCCACGGTCACCCTCACCGACGGGCGCCTGGGCACCGACGAAGGCGTGGGGGCAAGCGGTGTGCTGGAGGCGACGGGCGACCTGCACTCCCTCCTGACGGTGGCCGCCCCGTTCATGGGGCGCAGCGAAACGCCGGCCCTCTGGGGCTCGCTGACCTGGAACGCCACCGCTACCCGCGATGAGAAGGGCTTCCGCCTGACAGGCGGCGGACAGGTAGCCGACCTCCGCGTCGGGCGCGGCGAACGGACCGTGCGGCGCGACAAGGTGGAAGTCAAGCACGAGGCGTCCATCTCGGCCGACGGGTCGCGGCTGTCGATGAAGACGCTGAAGCTGACCGCACCGGAATTACTGACCGCCCGAATCGACGGAAACGTGACCGAACTGCAGACCCGCCGGGTGATGGACCTGTCCGGCGAGTATGAAGCGTGGTGGGACGCGGTGAACGTGGTGCTTTCGGAGCTGGCGCCCGACGCCACGCGACACGTTGCCTTCACCGGCAGAAGCGCCGGGCCCCTGCGCGTCAAGGGACCGATCAGTCAGCCGAAGCTCAACCCCGCCTTCCGCAACGCCGAGGGCGGCACGAAGATCGGCTGGAAGTCGGGCGAGGTGTACGGGGTTCCGCTGGGGGAAACCACGCTGGAAGCGACGCTGGAAGAGGGGCAGTTCCGTATGCCGGTCAAGGAGGTGGCCTCCGGAGACGGCAAACTGCGCCTGGGCGGCACGGTGGATTTCACCGGCAGGGAGCCGGTCTACCGGCTGCCCGGAAAGGTCCGCCCGCTGGAAAAGGTCGCCATCACCGAACCGGTGCTCCGCGAGTTGCTGGGGCGGATCAACCCGGTGTTCATGCAGGCGACGAATGTCAGCGGGAACGTCTCGCTGCAGACCGAGGACCTGGAACTGCCGCTGAGCAAGGCGATCTTCGGTCGCGGCAGCGGCAGCGGGCACCTGGACCTGTCCAGGACGCGCCTGGTTCCGAGCGGGCTCCTGGGCAAGCTGATCCCCGACCAGTACCTCAAGCCCGGCGAGGCGCTTCCGGTGGACATCGGCGGGGTCGACTTCACGATCCGCGACGGTCGAATCCATTACCGCAACTTCCGCATGACCTTCCCGCAGAAGTTCCAGCTCGATTTCTCCGGGTCGGCCGGTCTGGACGGAAGCCTGAAACTGACGGCCGGCGTGCCCGTCAACGCCGCCTTGCTGAAGCAGTTCGGCGTCGGTGGCAAGGCGGCAACGTACGCCCGGCTACTGGAGGGCACGGTGGTGAAGATTCCGATCCGCGGGACGCGCAGTCAGCCGCGGCTGGACTTCTCGGCGGTGGACGTCAAGTCGCTGCTCAGCCAGGTAGGCAAGGACCTGCTGCGGGAAAGGGCGACCGACCTGCTGAAGGACCGCAGCGACGAGAGGAAATCGCCCGCCGATCCCAACGCCACCACCCGACCGGCTGAGCGGGAGAAGAACCCGGTCGACCGCATTTTCGACCTGCTGGAACGCCCCAACGACAGGGAGTCGCCGATGGATCCCAACGCGACCACTCGGCCGGCGGACCGGGAGAAGGAGCCGGCCGACCGGATTCTCGATCTGCTGGACACGATCGGCTGACAGGGACCGAACCGTGGCCATCAGCCACATCGCACCACCCTTTCAGGGCCCGTGCTCTGGGTGTTCTGGGCAGCGCCTGTTCCCAGGCGCTTACGCCGTCCGGCAGTTCGCCACCGCCCTTTCAGGGCGGGACAAACACCGGTGTCACGGGCGTCTGTGTGCGCTGTGTTCTCTGCGATGAATGCTTTTCTTTTGAGAAGGAAGTTCCCCATCGCCTGTGTCGCAGGCATTTCGCCCGGAGTGGGGGTGGTCCTTTGGCGGGCAGGCAAGCGGCCCGCCTACCTTACGTCTGGTCCCATCGCCTGCGAGTCAATAATCGTCGCGGTCTTCGTCGCCGGTGATGTCATGCAGGCGGTCGCGGAGCGCGGCGGCTTCTTCGTAGCGTTCTTCCTCGACGGCCTCGGCGAGTCGGTCGCGCAGTTGCTTGACGGGGTCGGGAGGAATGCGATGCTCGATGTCCCGCGCCATCGCCTCGAGAATCGCCAGCTCGCTGGACTGCTCGGAGATGCGCGAGTCGTATCGCTCGTAGAACCGGCGGATCTTGTCCATTCCGTTCCGTACCGAAGCCAGGGCGGCCTTGGGACGGTTGTCGCTCATCGCCAGGTGGGCCCGGGCACGGCTCATCATCATGACCACGTAGGGGCGATACTGCTCAAGGATGTACTGGTCCGACTCCTCCTCGGCGTACTCCTGGCAGAAGTCGAACAGCCGCAGGTTGCGAAGCGTGTCGCGCACGACGGCGGCATAGTCCTCCAGCACGAATTCCGCCAGATAGCGGTGGTAGTACATCACCCCTTCGCCGCGGAGCAGTTCGCACGCCCGCTCATCGAGTTGGAAGCCCTCGTCGGTTCCGTGGCGCTTGCGGTGCTGGTCGAGTTCGTGCTCGTAGTATTCCAGCAGACTTTCAAACCCCTCGGGACGTTCCCCGTCCGGTCGGCCCGTGGTCTCCACCTGGAGAATCCCCAGGTCCAGCCGCAACTGGATTTTCTCGCGGCCGTCGTCGCCGAGAATCTTTCGTACGTTGATCTGCCCGGGCTCGTACTCCCAGTCGTTCAAAATCCGGGAAATATCCAGGCTCGGAATGTCGCCATCACGACTCGACATATCCATTCGCCTATGTTTGTACAGCAGAAACGACCTCTTCCGGTTGCTTGGGCTCTACTTCATTGTAACGGTCTGGAAGGTGGTCTCCAGAACCGGTTCGCTGCCCAGCAGCACATATTCGCCGATCTCCACCACCCGGATGGACATCGGAAAGACCATTCCGTTGGCCTGCTTGGTGTAATCGTCGTATCGCGTCACCGTACCGTCGTCGCCGGCTTCCTGCCCGCCGGCCACCACGAACCGCAGCAGGTCGGTGTCCCTGGAAAAGCAGTACGACCGGGCCTTCGACGGCGTCCAGCGGACCTTCACGCAATCCAGGGCGATGCCGTCGATGCGGTGGTCGACCATGTCGGTCGCCGACTCATCGCCGTAGACGATGTTGCCCGCTCCCCTGACGCGGTGCAGCAGCAATCCCAGGGCGGTCTTGATCTGCCCGGGCGTGGAGGCGTCGCGCAGCGTGCCGGAGCTGCGGAACGAGCCTTCGCCGCGGTCGTCCACGGTGGTCGACCACGTGCCGTTGCCCATCACGCCCTCGGCGGAGATGCGATTGGCCCACGGGCGAATGCTCAGGCGCACGTTCAGCACGTAGGGGGCCATGTCGCCGTTCTCCCCGCGGCCGTAGATGCTCATGGTCGCCCGGGCGTCGATGGTGTCGATATCCTGCCAGGCTTCGGCGCCGCCTGTAACGTCCAGGTGGGTCCGGGCGGCGTCTGCACCGCTGACGGCGCCGGGCTTGCCCTCGCAGGGGCACTTCTGGGTACACCCGACCAGCACCATGCACGCGGCCAGGGCCAGGGCGATCGCAACAGGCTGCCACTTCATCGGTTGCTCCTTGTTCAGCCGCACGGGGGAACGACGGGCATGCGGTTGATCCGCGGGACCCGCTCCATCGGGCGACGTACGTCCGGGCTGTCACGGCAGGCACCCGGAGAAGCGATGGATGAATGACGCTTCCCGGTGGCACCGCCACGACGCCATTCTGTTGCCCCGGGGGGCGGTTTTCAACGGAAAACGCGACACCCACCGGCTTCGAAATCCTCAACTTCTGCCGATATGCACCTTGCAGGGCGGCGACGCGTTCGGATCATTGAGCCGGCCGCGGTAGAATGGGCAGAACCTGACCGTCCCGGGGCGGTTTCAGTTCAGCGGACGAATGGTCCGGAAAACCAGGAAGCTTCCGACATGACGAGCACTCACACAAAGAAAGGACGCTCCCGGCGCCACGGCCGGGCAAAACCGCTGCTGCTGGGGGGGCTGGTGGTGGCGCTGTCCACGGTGGCCATCGGCTGCGCGCGTGGCTGTGGCGAGGCCGACCCGCTCGCCGGCGAGGGGCCCGCGGCCACCACGCAGCAGGCCGCGGTCGATCCGCTGATCGGACGCTGGGAGGGACAGTGGAACTCCGACGGCATCCACGGCAGCGGCAAGCTGCTCTCGGCAATCCGCAAGACCGGGCAGGGAGAGTATCTCGCGACGTTCGTGGCGAAGTTCGGGGGGGGGCTGTTCACCCATCGCTCGCGCGACGTGGTGCTCACAGTCACCTCCCGCCAGGACGGACGATGGGAGTTCAAAGGCCAGAAGGACCTCGGCATGCTCAACGGGGGCATGTACACTTACACCGGTTCGGTCGACCAAGACCGCTTCACGGCCAAGTACGAGTCCAGCTTCGACACCGGTGAGTTCCGCATGGAGCGCATCGGGCACGACACAGCCGACCCCCTCACCGACCCGAACGAGACGTCCGACTCCTGATGAGTCGGCTGTTTACCGGAGGCGTCTTCCGGCAACCGAGCGGGTGACATTTCCGTTTTGGATCATCTCGTGGGGATACACTTCTGGTGCAAGGCCGCCAAAGCGTGACCGGCACTTGCCTTATGCCCATGAGAATAGCCCTGACGCACAATCTGAGAACGGAAGAGTCCGAAGAACAGAGCGAAGCCTACCGCCAGGAAGAGGTGGACATCCTCCTGGACGCCATCGGCAAGCTCGGCCACGAGGTGATCCCCGTGGAGGCGTCCTGCCGCCCCGAGGAGTTGGTGGACCGGCTTATCCAGGCCCGCCCGGCGCTGATCTTCAACGTCGCCGAGGGCCTGCCCGACCAAGGCATCGCCCGCGAGGCCTTCTGCCCGGCGATCTTCGAGCAACTCGGCATACCCTACACCGGGGGCGGGCCCAGCCTGCTGATAGTCGATC
>JBKHHV010000105.1:0-12134 GCA_046539005.1 Phycisphaerae bacterium | reverse complement strand
GTCGGTCTGCTCGCGATAGACGGTGACCGTCTCGGTCTCCCCGCCGACGGTCACTTCGACCTTCTCGGCAACGGGCGTGGCGTCGGAGGCATACGCGCCCGACTTGCCGTCGGAAGTCGCCTGTTCCGCCAGTTGTTTCTGCACTTCCTTGTCCGTGCCGGCCTTGAGATAAGCGGCGTTGACCGCTTCCTCGGAGGGTCCGGTTTCCTCGGCGGCAAACACGCCCAGCGGCACCGCCACCACCGCCAACATCACAATGAGTATGCTGATCCTTTTCATTTCAATGGCTCCTGAACCTGATATCCCGTAAGTCCGATACCTCTTGTCTCTCTGTGAGATGCTTCGTCCCGCCGCCGAATCTCCGGCGTGGGGTCCCTGCTGCCGTCGCCCCGCAAACGTCGGCCGACGCAGGTGCGTCCGCCGGTGCCGAGGGCTGTATTCAGTTCGTTCCGCATGTCCGCTTCCTGCCGATACCTGTTTGAGTCCGGTGCGTACGCTGCCTTTCCTGAAGCATGCGGCGTGCCAAAGACCACTCCGAATCGTTAGCCTATTGATTCCAAGCTCTTGCGGAACCCGAGGTCCCAGACCGGACATACTGGATATATACAATTTTGTTGTATAACCCATAGATGGTTACTTTTTTGTCTTGATCGTACAGCCCCGAGACATGTTCGTACCCGTTCGGCGATCCCCTGACAGAGTTGTCGGTCGGCTCGCTGAGGGAACATGGACACTGAGCCGATATCCTGGTCCGAACAGACTCCGGGATCCTTCACAGGGAGCCTTCATACGGCGCAGGCTTCACGTCCGTCCCAGGAAGTCGGATCACTGCGGTACCTCGCCCCCGGATTCGCCGTTGCCCCGGCCGATCCGCAGGGCTACAGTTGAGAGTATGAGCACTTCCAGCCCCCTTCCCGAACGCCTGGTCTGGGACACCCCCGGATGGCCTGCCGTGGCGGAACTCGCCGAGGGCAAGCCCTGGGACGTTCGCCGCAGCGTGGACGGCCGACAGGTCGCCAGGCGCATCACCGTCCTCCGCGTGCGGCACCAGTACCAGCCCGATGAGTGGATCGAGGACAACGACCAGCGCCGAACCATCGCATCGGCCGCCGTCGATCTCGACGTCTCCGGCACGCCGGCGACGCTGCTGGCCCGCCCCTACGAGATGCCGGCCGTGGTCAACGGGCTGCGGATCTACGCCGAACTGACCGACCACTGGGCCCACACCGGGCGTACCGACATCCAACAGCAGATGGAGGGCGCCGTGCGCCTCAGCGTGGCGGCCGTGGGCGAGCCCTGGGGCCCGGCGACCCTGCGCTTCCCGATCGGGCAGTACCGCTGGCACAGCAGCAGCTACCGCAACACATGGAATGCCCTGGTTCCGTTCAACAACCACTACTACCACCGCGGCGACGATTTCGGGGCGATCCCGGACATCCTCGAAGTGCTCAGCCCCTGCGGGGGCGTGGTGACCGCCAGCCCCCTGCCCTTCGGCGACGACCGCTCCAACGCCGTGGGGATCCGCCATCACGGCCACGCCGAGTGGCGCCTGGCCCACATGAACGTGGAAAGCATCGACCCGCACCTGACACCCAACACCCCGGTTACCCCCGGCCAGGCGATCGCCCGCACGGGCTGCACCTGGGCCGGCCGAAAAAGCCAGATCCACGACCCGCACCTGCACGTGGGACTGCGGCTCAACGACATCCCCGTCAGCACCTACCCCTACCTGGTGGAGGCGTACCTGCGAGACTACGACGACAGCGCCCTGGCGGTGGCCGGCGGGTGGCACTTCGCCCTGCCCGGCAAGCCCGTGCGCCTGGACGCCTCGCGCTGCGTGCCCCGCGCGGGGAGAAACATCGACCGCGTCGAATGGCACCTCAGCGACGGCCGAACCACAGGACGCTCGGTGGTGAACGTATCCTACGACAAGCCCGGGCTGTACGCCGAGGAGTTGCGGGTGCAGACATCGGACGGCCGCGAGTATCGCGACTTCGCGCATGTGCGGGTGTGGAACCTCAAGCGCGGTCGCCATTGCGGATGGGGGTGGGTATACCACACCCCCGTGCGGGGCGTCACGCCGAAGGTCAAGGTGACGTTCCGCTCGAAGCTGGTGAATCTGCAGCGTGGCAAGGGCAAGATCGACTTCGGCGACCGGAGCAGGCCCGTCACCATCGAAGAGGAAGTTTCGCACGTATACGATAAGCCGGGGACCTACTCGGTCCGTGTCACGGGCAAGGGCCCCGGCGGCGAGCCGGTGTGCGCCGCGATGCCCGTGATCGTCGAGTCGGCCGATTCCCAAATGTAGTCAAACGCCCCAGGAGGAGCCAATGCCTCATCGCATCGCTTGCCGGATCGCCAGCTATGGACAGTACACCGACGCCGCATGGGAACACCTGCCGCGGCTGGGGATCCATCACGTCGAGATCCCCGTCCCCCCGGCCGACGAGTTGGAAGACACCCGCCGACGCCTGGACGACCACGGACTGCGGGCATCCAGCCTCCAAGGCGAGTGCGACGTGTCGAACCCCGACCTGCCCGAGTTGATCAAGCCCCAACTCGATGCCTGCCGGAAGCTCGGAGCGGGCATTCTGTTCCTCAGCGCATCGGCCGGGCAGACCGACCTGGTCGATGTCTACGCCCGACTCCGCGCCGCGGGCGAACTGGCGGACGCGCAAGGCCTGCGGCTGGCGCTGGAGACCCACCCGGACCTGGTCACGAACGGCGACGTGGGGCGGGTGACCATGCGGGCAGTGCACCACGCGGGAGTGGGCATCAACTTCGACACCGCCAACGTCCACTATTACAACCTCGCGGCCGACACCGTCGAGGAACTGGCGAAGGTGTTGGACTGGACGGTCTCCCTGCACCTGAAAGACAAGGCCGGCGGATACCAGGAGTGGAACTTCCCCGCCCTGGGCGAGGGCGCGGTTGACTTTCCGGAGGTCTTCCGCCTGCTGGATGCCCGGGGCTTCGACGGGCCTTGCACCATGGAACTGGAAGGCGTGAAGGGCGTGGAGTACAGTCGCGCCGACCGACTGGACTACGTGGCCCGCAGCGCCGCCTACCTGCGCGAAATCGGCGCGCTGGCCTGACCGCATTCCGCCCCGTCGAGCGAAGCGATAAATGCGAGGATCGCCAGCCCTGCGGGTTTCCCTGCAGGCTCTCAGCCCTGCTGTGGCGGGAAGATCATCGCCTCGGCGAATTCCATCTGGAAGTCCATGTCCTGGGAGAGTTCGACGTGACGGGCTTCGCGGGCCAGCTTCTCGGCCGAGGTCCGAAACGCCGTGCTCAGCAGTGCCGCCCGGGCTCCCTGCAGGGCGGCATTGCCCACGTAGTGAATCCGCTCGTGCGGGATCCCGCCGGGAATCAACCCGATGCGCTGGGCCCCGCTGCGACGGATGAAGCTGCCCAACCCCCCGGCGATGCACACGCGCTTCAGGTCGGTCGCCTCCAGCCCGGCCTGCCGCAGCAGAATGCTGACCCCCGCCCGGATCGCCCCCGACGCCAGTTGCAGCTCGCGGATGTCCCGCTGGGTCAGCACCACTTCGCTCCCGTCTTCACCCGCAATCTGGAAGGCTACGTCTCCCTCACGCTGCCGCAGGCGACAGCGCAGCGCTTCGGGCACCGCGGCCGGCAGCTCCTCCGGCAGAAGCATACGCCCCTCGGGCGTCACGATACCCGCCTCCAGCAGAATCGCCGCCACGTCCACCAGCGCGCTGCCGCACAGGCCGCTCGCCTTGCCTCCGCCGATCACGCTCACCTGCAGAGGCCCGCCGTCGAAGGCGACCTTCTCGATCGCACCGTCGGCCGCCCGCATGCCGCAGGAAATCCGCGCGCCCTCAAACGCCGGACCGGCCGCCGTCGACGCCGCATGCAGCGTCCCGTCTTCGGTCGCCAGCACGATCTCGCCATTGGTGCCGATGTCCACCAGCATTGCCGGCAGTTCGCCGGTGGGCAGCCCGGTCGCCAGAACCCCCGCCACGGTGTCGCCCCCCACGAAGCCGCCGATGACCGGCATAACCTGCGCGGTGCCCCGGGGATGGATGGAGATGCCCAGCTCGGCCGCCCGAAGCAGCAGCCCCCGCGCCACGGCCGGGGCGAACGGAACCGTCCCCAGCGGCGTCGGGTCGATGCCGCACAGCAGGTGCTGCATGGTCGTGTTCCCGGCGAAGGCGATCTCGCAGATGTCGTCGGGCTCGAAGCTCGCCTGCCGGCACAGTTCGTCGATCAACTCCCCGACCGCCTCGATGATGCCCCGCTGCAGCGTCTTCAGTTCGTCGGGCCCCTTCGATGCCAGCATGATGCGTGACAACACGTCATCGCCGAAGCGGACCTGCGGATTCATGCACGCAGCCACCGCCAGTTCCTGACCTCCGGCCAGGTCCACCAGGGTCGCGGCGACGGTGGTGGTGCCGATGTCCACCGCCACCCCGGCGCACTGCGCGGTGGTGTCGCCCGGCTGGAAGTCGATCAGCCGATGGTCGGTCAGCACGCAGGTTCCGCGGTAGTTGGCGGCCCGCAGCTTGCCGGGCACGGCCGCCAGCACGTCCAGGTCGGCTCGGAATCGCCCGACCGCGTGTTCCAGGCGCAGCAGGTCGGCGGCCGGGTCGGCAAGGCTGGGAGGGGGAAGCTCGACGTACACCTTCCGCACGGCCGACTGAATGTCGGCATCGCCCCCGCCCTGCCAGCGGGTGAGAATGGGTCCGCCCCCGCCCACCAGCGAAGCGGCGGGGATGCTCACCACCGCCTCCTCGACGATGCGGGTACGGCAGGCAAGCCGCCAGCCGTCTTCGAGTTGGTCGTCGGAGAAGAAGCGCCGATCGGCGACGGTGGGCTCGGGCGCCCCTGTGGTGAACTGCACGCGGCACTTGCCGCAGGTTCCCGCTCCGCCGCAGGGGGTCTCGATGGGCAGCGATGCCCGCCCGGCCGCCTCCAGCACGGTCGTTCCGGGCAGGACCTGAACCGATCGCCCGGCCGGTTGGAATGTCACACGTATCTGGGGTTCCATTCCACGGAATTACGCCACGCGGCGGCGTTTGTCAATGGAGCGGCGCAGCGGTCAGCCTTTCCCGCTGAAGCTGAACGACTGCCGTATGCCGGCGAGCTTCGCCGAGTCTTCCGGCACATAGCCGAACCGCTCGGCGTCCCGGGGTACTTGGTTGCGTGCAAGCTCGACCCAGCCCTTGTTCATGCCGTGCACGAACAGGGCCGTGGTCAGCGAGCGGGTTTTCAGCAGCGTCCGCAGCGTGCGTTTCCACACCCAAGGCTCCTCGGCCGCCCCCTTGCGGAGGTGGTAAATCATCTCATCGAGCCGCGCGGGGGCTATCCGTGCGGGGTTGTAGATGGTTTCCACGAACGTGTACCGCTCCCAGTCGGCCGGGTAGTCGGTGGCGAAGATCTTGCCTTCCTCCAGCCAGCGGTCGTAGAGCTTCGTGCCCGGCAGCGGCGTGAGGTTGGTGACCTGGATAATGTCCACGCCGATCTCGACCGCCCGGATCGCGGTCTCGGCGACGGTGTCCTCGGTGTCTTCGTCGGCCCCGATGATGAACCCGCCGAACACGGCGATGCCGCCGGCGTGGAACCCGTCCACCAGCCGTTTGTAGTCGTCCACGAGTTTCGACTTCATCCCCGCGTGGTACCCCTTCAGCGAGGCGCGATTGAAGCTCTCCAGCCCCACCAGCATACCCCGGCACCCGGCACGGTACGCCAGGCGCAGGCCCTCCGGGTCGTCGCCCATGTTGATGGAGGTCTGGCTGAACCACAGGCGTTTCTTCCCGTGGCGGATGATCGCCCGCAGCAGTTCCCGCGACCACTCGGCGTGGCGCTTGCCCACGCCGTAGAAGTTGTCGTCCACAACGAAGATGAACCGACGGTCGGTACTGTTCCACTCCTCGATGATGTCGGCGATGTCGCGGCGGCGGATGTCGTGCCCGTTGAAACGCGTCACGCTGCAATACTCACAGCCGATCGGGCACCCGCGGGAGGTCTGCAGGCACGCCACGTCGTATCGGCCGTTGATGGGCTGGATCTGCTGGTCGGCGCGGCCGAGCTGATCGTGTGACAGGTCTGACCACCACCCTTCGTAATGCGGGCGCAGCAGGCCCGCTGCGGCATCGGAAACGATCTTCGGCCAGATCTCGTCGCACTCGCCGACCGCGACCGAGTCGAAATGCCGGCACGCCTCCTGCGGGCAGGCCGATGCGTGCGGGCCGCCCATGATCGTCGGAATGCCCGCTCTGCGGCAGATGGCCGCCAACTCGTAAGCCCGCGTTGCCCCGCTGGTGAACGCGGTAATGCCCACCAGGTCGTACCGGCCGTCCTGCAACCGGTCGGCCGTGCCGTCGAGCCCGAAAATCTCGTCGATGATCTCCACCTCGTGCTCCGGCCCGGCCCGGCGGGCGAGTACCTGCAGTCCCAGGTGGGGAATGCGCGTCCCGATCGTGTGATAGCCCTCGCAGCGTCGGGCGACAGGGTTTAGCAGGGCGATTCGCATTGGCTTCCTCCACAGGCGGGTGGGCGTTCGGCCCCGGTCCCCAGTATCCAGTGTAACGGACAGATCGACCGGGCTCGCAATAAAAGCGACGATCAGGGGTAATTCAGCGGGTCGGCCGAGCCGGCCGCGGCGAACCCGGCCATCCGCAGCGTGCACGAGTCGCAGTGACCGCAGGGCTTGCCGCCCGGGAGCGGATCGTAGCAGGAGTGCGTCAGCGAATAGTCCACGCCCAGGCGCAGGCCCTCGGCGATGATCTCCGCCTTGCTCGAACGGATCAGCGGGGCGTGGATACGGAACTGCCCGTTGCCCCCTACGGACGCGGCGGTGGCGAGATTGGCCAGCCGCTCAAAAGCCTCCACGAACTCCGGGCGGCAGTCGGGGTAGCCGCTGTAGTCCACGGCGTTGACGCCCAGGAAGATGTCGAAGGAGCCGATGACCTCGGCATACCCCAAGGCGATGCTCAGAAAAATGGTGTTCCTTGCCGGCACGTAGGTAATCGGGATGCCCCCGTCCTCGAGGCGGTCCTTGGGCACGTCGATGCGGTCGGTCAGTGCGCTGTGACCGAAACCGCCCTCGGCCGAGAGGTCCACCCGCACGATGCGATGCTCGACGACATCGTTGGCGGCGGCGACGGCACGGGCGGCATCCAGCTCGTAGCGGTGCCGCTGGCCGTAATCGAAACTCAGTGCGTGACAGGCGAAGCCCCGGTCGCGGGCGATCGCCAGCGCGGTGGCGCTGTCCAGCCCGCCGGAGAGCAGCACCACGGCCGATTGTCGGTTCTGCGCTTCCATGAGACCCGCCAGAATATCAGCGTTTGCCGCCCGAGGCAACGTGTGGTAGCCTCTGCGCGTCACGCGCGGGAGGAATGACCATGGACATCGCAATACGCCCCTTCGGGCTGGACGAGATGGAGGCGATCGGGTCGATCGACCGGTCCATCGAACAGCATGCCGAGTATATCGTCGAGCCGGTGTCGGACCCGCCGGGGCTGGTGCTGGAACGCCGGCCCCTGCTGGCGCCGGTGCCGATGGCAAGCTGGGCCCCCAACGAGCTCGCCGGGCGGTTGGAGACTTGGCGCCGCAG
The DNA here is from genome assembly GCA_046539005.1 of Phycisphaerae bacterium. Lineage (GTDB taxonomy): Bacteria > Planctomycetota > Phycisphaerae > SM23-33 > SM23-33 > CAZFPT01. Next base: position 4,555 of record JBKHHV010000105.1, on the reverse strand, counting down.
CCACAAGGAGGGAGCGACGTTCCTGGGCGCCTTCGACGACGGCAGGATGGTCGGCTTTGCGGTCCTCAGTCAGAAGCTCTTCGACGACACCGTCGAGATTTACGGGCTTTCGGTGACGGCGAAGTACCGCCGCCGGGGAATCGCCACGCGTCTGCTGGCGGCCGTGGAAGAAGCGGCCCGGAATCTCGGGGCGGAGGTGATGACGATGTTCACGACCCGCCAGAGCGCCGCGGGGCTGGACTTTTACCTCGGGGCCGGCTTCCGGGTAATCGGGCTGCAGGACACCACGCGAGTGAAGAACAAGGGCTGGGAGATCCGCCTGGCCAAGACGGTGACCTAGAGCCTTCGCCGGCGCCTTGCGGAGGACGCACACGCCGGCTCTCCGGCGACGGCTCGGATCGGAGCGTCAAGAACCGTCCCTGCCCCTTTCCCATTGGCACCCGGGTCGGTAAAATAGGGGCATGATCGACCTGGAGACATTCGAGAACCCCTGCCCGCAGCGGGATTACCTGATCCGGCACGTCGCCCCGGAGTTCACATCGGTCTGCCCCAAGACCGGACAGCCGGATTTCGCGACCATCGAGATCGAGTACGTCGCGGAGGCCCGTTGCGTAGAATTGAAAAGCCTGAAGTTCTACCTGCAGGGCTACCGCAACGAGGGCGTGTTTTACGAGGCGCTGGTGAACCGGATTCTCGACGACCTCGTGGAGGCACTCGAGCCGCGACGCATGCGCGTAACCGGCAGCTTCACCCCCCGCGGCGGGATGCACTCGGTGGTAACTGCATCGTATCATTGGGAATAGGCCCTCCGGCACGGCGCCGGTGGGCGGATGGTTCGATACTCGGTTTCTCGTGAGGCGACATCATGAGCAAGAACGTCCGAACCGCGATCGCCTTCGTCCTGCTGGGCGGAGTGGTGCTGCTGGCACTGGTCGGACGGTACATGACCAGCGGCGAGAAGCCCCTGCTGGTCAGGGAGCAGAAGGCAATCCTGTCGATCATGAGCACGCGGGGGAAGATCGTCCTGGCGGTGCCCGCCGACCGCCCCGAACTGACCCGCACGGCCTACCAATCGGCCGTCAAGGCGGCCCGGCGGGTCGAAACGCTCATGAGCGCCCACATGGAAGGCACCGACATCCACGCCCTCAACGAGGCGTCGGCGAACCACCTGGTGCCCGTCATGCCCGGTACGGTCCGCGTTCTCGAAGCCGCCCAGACGCTCCACCAGCAGACGGCCGGCGCGTTCGACGTGACGGTGGGCCCGGTGATCGAACTCTGGAAGGAAGCGGCGTCGGAGGACCGCCTGCCGACCTCTTCGGAGCTGGCCGAGGCGCGGGCGGCGTCGTCCTGGGAGCAGCTCGACATCTCCCCCAACGGAGTCACCAAGAGTTCCGACAGCGTGCGGGTGGACCTGGGGGGCATCGCCAAGGGGTACGCCATCGACCAGGCGGTCGAGGCGCTACGGGCCAGGGACGTGCCCGGCGGGCTGGTGGAAATCGGCGGCGACCTGCGATGCTTCGGAAGGCACTACGACGGTCGTCCCTGGACGGTCGCCGTGCAGAACCCCTTCGACCCCAACGGCAAGCAGGCCCTGTGTTACCTGGCACTTGACGGCGAGGACGCGGCGGCCGTCTGTACCAGCGGCAACTACCGCCGAAGTATCACCATCGCCGAACAGCAGTTCAGCCACATCATCGATCCCCGTACGGCGATGCCCGTGGACCATGCCCCCTCGGTGACGGTGGTGGCACCCACCGCGATGAGGGCCGACGCCTGGGCAACCGCCCTGAGCGTGCTGGGACCTGACGGGCTGGAGATGCTTCCGCCCGAGGGGAAGATCGAGGCGATGATCGTCACCGGTACCGCCGATGCGATGAAGACCTTCCGGACCCCCGGCTTCGAAAAGCTGATCCTGCAGAACCAACCTGCCGCCCTCCCTCTCGGCTTCGTCGGCCGATGAGAGTGCGTCCCACGTTTGCCCCGCCTGCAACGCCGGGCGGGCGCTACTTCACGCACCGGGCGACAAACGCCTCGAACGCCCGGGTGTAGACCCCGCCGGAGACTTCGTGGGCGTCGTTGTGCGTGCCGGTCAGTTCGACGAGCCGCCTGGGCTCGCCGGCGGCCTCGAAATTCCGCTGCCCGTGCGAGAAGGGAATCAGTCCGTCGTCGGGGCTGTGCATGACCAGCACGGGGCAGTCCACGCCGGCGAGATGCTCGCGGGTGTCGTACCGGTAGCGGGCCAGGAACCGCATGAGCCCCAGCGGGAAGATGGGGTACATGTCACGACCCATCTCGGGGATCGACGTCGGGGCCGACTCGATCACCAGACCGGCCGGGCTCACCTGCCCCGCCAGGTGCGAGGCGATCGCCCCACCCAGGGAGCGCCCCATCAGCACGATACGTGACGGATCGACCTGCCGCTGCTCCACCAGCCAGTCCCACGCCGCGCGGGCGTCACGGTAGGTGCCCTGCTCGGACGGGCTGCCCTCGCTTCGGCCGTATCCGCGGTAGTCGATAATGAGCGCACTCACGCCCATCTCGTGCAGTTGCCGCAGCGTGCCCAGCCGGTGGGACAGGTTGCCCCCGTTGCCGTGGCACAGCAGCACCACCGGTGCGTTGGAGTCGCTGTTGGGGACGTACCACGCCGAGAGCTTCACCCCGTCGGCGGCTCTAAGCGTGAGGTCCTCGAACCGCAGGCCGACGTCGCAGGGGGTGCCCTCCCACTGGCGCGTGGGGTCGTAGACCATGCGTCCCTGCATGAGGAAGAGAAACGCCGCCAGCAGGCCGTACGCCGCCAACGGAGTGATGATGAACCACCAGATCATTCGCCTGCGCGTGCTCCGTTTCATCGTTCGCACATCCGGAATGGAAGCACAGAGGACAGAGCGCGGGCAGCGGAGTTCGGCTCCGGGCTGCTGCGCTCTGTCAGCCGTGCCACTCGGTATCGTCGACGGTGGTCTTGAAGTCCGGCGTGGCGACCGAGGGGGTTTCCTGGTCGGCAACGGCCTGGCGGTCCTGCTCGGTCGGGTCGCCCATGAACTCCAGCCGCTTCATCGGGCACTTCTCCACGGCCTGTCCGATCTTCTCGTCGTCTTCGGGCTCGTAGTTCTCGTAGTCCACCGACGGGAGGTTGTTCTTGAACTCCAGCAGGTCGCCCAGCACCCGCGTGCACGCCTTGCACCCCAGGCACCCGATGGTGCAGACGGCCTTGACGTCCTTGCCGAAGTCCTTGTTGGAGCACTTGATCACGAGCATCCGGCTTTCCTTGAACGGAATCATTGAGATGATATTCCGCGGGCAGACCCTCGCGCAGGCTCCGCAGCCGATGCACTTGTCGTAATTCACCGTCGCCAGTCCGTCGACGATGTCGATTGCGTCGTAGTTGCACGAGGCCACGCAGTCGCCGAAGCCCAGGCACCCGAAGGTGCAGCCCTGCACGCCGGCCACGAGGTTCGCCGACGCACACGACCGTTCGCCTCGGTATTCGTGCTGCTTGAGTCGTTGATCGCTGGTCGCTCCGCAGTGCACCACGGGTCGATACGGCAGCGCCTCGCCCAGTTCCAGCCCGCAGATCTCGGCGATCGCTGCGGCGCACTCGCTTCCGCCCACCGGGCAGCGGTCGGGGGGAACCTGCCCGGCCACGACGGCCTCGGCGTATTCGCCGCAGCCCACGTAACCGCACCCGCCGCAGTTGGCGCCGGGCAGCACCTCGTTGACCTGCTCGACCCGCGGGTCGACCTCCACGTGAAACGCGCGGTTCGCCCAGCCGAGAACCCAGGCCATCGCGACCGCAAGCACGAGCATCGCACCGGCCCCCAGCAGAATCGTGATCGTCGTCAAGTCCATGGTTATCTCCCGAGCTTCGTTACGAATCGCTGGGGGTTTCGTTCGGTCGCATTCGCGCCGCGGCGGCCGTCTCGTTCCCGCGAACCTGCGGGCGCGGCACGTCCGGGGCCTTGTAGACCGGCGCCGGCTCGGCCGGCAGGAGCACGCTCTTGAGCTTGCTGTCCACGCCGGTAAACCCCATGAACGCCAACGCCAGGATCCCCGCGATCAGCAGCGTGATTCCCGCCCCTTCCAGCGGCTTGGGCACGTCGCAGAAGTCCAGTTCCTCGCGGATGCCGGCCATGATGACGATGGCGATGGTGAAGCCCACCCCGCCGAAGATCGCCAGCGCCAGTGCCCGCCCCAGGTCCCACGCCATGGCGGGGTTCTCGGCCCCGGCGACGTTTTTCATGATCTCCAGGCAGGCGAACAGGATCGCGCAGTTGGTGGTGATCAGCGGCAGGAACACGCCGAAGCTCTTGTACAGCGGCGGGAAGAACTTCCGCAGGTACATCTCCACGAGCTGGACCGAGCTGGCGATCACGAAGATGTAGATGATGTAGTTCAGCACCGTCAGGTTGTACGCGGCCGGGTAGGCCTCGCCGGTGAACAGCTCGTACACCCACGCCGTCAGCGGCGCGCCGCTGCGGGTGATGTAGAAGGTGAACACCCAGCTCAGCAGGCCGGCGATGGAGATCACGAAGATCACCGCCGCGCCCATGCCGAAAGC
>JBKHHV010000104.1:0-12141 GCA_046539005.1 Phycisphaerae bacterium | reverse complement strand
CCTGACCACGGCCGGCCGGCGCAGCGTCGTCATGGCCCAGGCGGTCAAGCACGACCGGAACGTGGAGATATGGGACAGCATCCCGGAATTCTACTGGCGGTACCCGCTGACGCGTGCCAGGGAGTCGGCCGAGGTGCTGGCGTATGCCCTGCCCGGCCAGCGGAAGGGCGAGCAGATGGTCTTTGACCGCCAGCCCTGGAACGACCCGCCGAACCGCCCCCGCCCCACGGGCGGCGTCCCGGCGACCACGCGATCACAGTCGGCGGACCTCGACCGCGAGAAGGAACTCGCCGCCCGCCGCAAGTGGGAAAGCGAGCACGCACTGGTCGTCAGCCAGCAGATCTCGCTGGGGCGGGTGCTGATGCTCGGCTTCGACCGCACCTGGCGGCTGCGGCATCGCATCGGCGATACCTACCACCACAAGTTCTGGGGGCAGATCATTCGCTGGGCGACGGCCGACAAGCTCTCGGCCGGGACGCGATATGTCAAGATCGGCACCGACCGCACCCGTTATGCCCCGCATTCGCCCATTCGCGTGCGGGCCAAGCTGGTGGACAAGCAGTTCGCGCCCGTGCGGTCCGACGAGGTCTACGTCCGCATCTACAAAGACGACGAACTGCATCTGCGCAAGAAGCTGGATTTCGTGGAAGATTCGGCGGGGATCTATTCGGCCGACCTGCAGGAACTGTCCGGCGGCACCTACCGTGCCGAGTTGGAGAGCCCGGCGGCGATTCCGCTGCTGGCCGGGGAGAAGGTCAAGAAGGTCTCCTGCCCGTTCTCGGTGGACCCGCTGGTGCCGACCGAGCAGCTCGAGCTGGGCGCCTCGCCGGACCTGGTTTCGCAGTTGGCGTCCGTCTCGGGCGGGGTGGTTGTGGACCCGGCCGCCGCCGAGCAGCTCCTGGAGAAGCTCGGCGAGCCGACGGAAGTCTACGAAGAGAACCGCCAGGTCGTGCTGTGGGACTCCTGGCCGGTGCTGGTGCTGATCGTGCTGATCGCGACGATAGAATGGATCACTCGCAAGAAAGTGGGGCTGCCATGATGAGGCTGACCGCAGGCGTGACCGATTCGTTGCCCCGGCCGATCGTCGATCGGCTTCGGCAGTTGATCCGACGGGCCCGGGCGATGATCTTCCTGCGGGGGACGCTCGCGGCCGTTGCGACGCTGCTGCTGTCGCTGCTGGCGGTGATGGCCATCGATGCGACGGTAACCATTTTCGCCGCCTGGCCCCGCTGGCTGCTGACGCTGGGCGCCCTGGCTGCCACCGCCGCGGCGGTGGGGTGGTTCCTGGTGCGCCCCCTCGCGCGGACGTTCACCCTTGCCGGCATCGCCCGCGCGATCGAGCAACGACACCCCGAACTGCAGGAGCGCATCTCCTCGGCCGTCGAACTGCTCAGCAGTAAGGACCGTCCCGAATTTCGCGGCTCGGAGGCGCTGATTGCCGCCCTGGCGGTCGAGGCCGCCCGCGACGTGGGCAGCGTGCAGCCCCGGCGCGAGGTGACGCTCAAACCCCTACGGCCGTACCTGGTCGCGCTGGGCGCAGCGGGGGCGCTGCTGGCGGGCCTGCTGGTGCTCTGGCCGGAGAAAACCGCTCAACTGCTCGCCCGGGCGGTCGCCCCGTATGCCAACATCGCCCACATCGGGGCCGACGACCTGGTGATCTCGCCCGGGGACGCCACCATCACCGCCGACGAACGCCTGCGGGTGGAAGTGACCGTACGCAACTCCGCGGTTACCGGCGCCCAACTCCGCATCGAACAGCCCGACGGCTCCGACAAGGTCCTGCCGATGTCCTCCGTGCGCACCGCCGACGAGGAATGGCCGCGGTTCGCCCTCACCTGCCCGCCGGCCGACGGGGGCTTCCGCTATCGCGTGTTCGCCGGCGACGGGCCCAGCCGTTACTACACCGTGCGGGTGGTCCACCGCCCCCGCGTCGAGCGGTTGGAACTGACCTACGAATACCCCGCCTACACCGGCTGGGCGAACGAGACCGTCGAGGACAGCCCCGGCGAGATCCGCGCCCTGGCACGCACGGTGGTGACCGTCCGGGCCCACCTCAACAAGCACGCGGCCGTCGCACGGTTCGTGCTGGACGGCGAAGGTCGGCCGATGAAGCCCGCCCCCGGCGAGCCGGCCGTGCTGCAGACCACCGTCCCGCTCAGCGACGGACTCAAGACCACCTGGCGGATCGACCTGACCGACGAGCACGGCTTCGCCAACCGCCCCCGCGAGCATCGCATCGAGGCCCTCAGCGACACGCCGCCCAGCGTGGAGGTGCTGCGCCCGGAGTTGGAGAGCATGACGCTCCCGCCGAACGACAAGGTGTTCATCCGCTACGCCGCCGGGGACGACGTGGGGCTCGGCGAGGTGAGCATGCTCGTGAAGACCGACCGCGGGCAGAGCCGTATCGACCTGACACCCGCTCCGCGCGAGGACGGCAAGCTCACCCGCGCCGAGGTGCGCGAGGCGACGTTGGACCTGGCGACCTTAGGCGTGGACCGCGGCAAGGTTACCTGGCGGATCCGCGCGGTGGACACCCTCCCGGGCGACCTCGCCGGCCCGCAGGTGGGCGAAAGCCGCCAGTTCACCATCCACCTCTCCGGCAAGGCCGAGTCGTACGTGGAACAGGTGCTCAAGCACGAAGAGCTGACCATCCGCGGGATGCTGGAGCAGGTGCTGGAGGACCTCAGGAAGGCCCGCGAGGTCTCGCGCCCGCTCGCCAAGACGCTTGCCCGCCTCAAGGAACGCCGCCTCAAGGCGAACCTGCTGGGACGCATCGACGTGATCAGCAAGCGCCTCGCCTCGGCCGACGGAACCGTCGAGTCGCTGCGGCGGGAGGTGACCGGCGGCGTGTACGGCGGGATCGAGCCGGCACTGAAGAGCCTCAACGAGGACCACATCCGCGTGGCGATGAGCTACGCCGACCGGATCAAGATCGTCGAGGACGCCAAACGCCGGCCCGACGCCGGCGAGAAGGTCGACTTCCACGTCGACCGGAGCATCCAACTGGTGGAGGAACTGCTTGCCCGGCTGGGCGATATCACCAGAACGGCCCTGATCGTCAAGGAACTCAGCGACCTCTCCGCCCGGGAAGAGGAACTGGCGGCCGTCAAGGCGCTGACCGACCCCAACGCCCCCTCTTCCAGCGCCCAGGAAGTGCCCGACCTGTCACTGCCGGAGATGAACGACCAGGAGTGGGCAGCCGCCCAGCAGGCCGTCGCGCGGGCCGTGGGCGAGATGGTCTCCGACAGTGCCATCCCCGGGGCCATGGAGGCGACGCTCACCGAGCAGGCCGAGACCAACAAGACCCTCGCCGGCATGGCCAGGAAGCTCGCCGCGCAGCAGCAGGACGTCTCCCAGGACACGGCCGACGCGGCCGAGCTGGAGAAGGTCCACAAGGAACTGCAGGAACTCACCCGCCAGCAGAAGAAGCTTGCCGAGGAGGGCCGCCGCAAAGCCCAGGCGGCCGACCACAAGGCCGACCAGGCCTCGAAGGAGACGATGGAGGCCGCCGCCCGGGGCGACGCCGACACCGCCGCCGACGCCATCGAACATGCCGAGCAGGCCGCCCGCCAAGCCGCCCAAGACGCCGAACAGAAGCAGACCGACGCCGAGCAGGCCAAAACCGCCGCCGACCAGACGCAGGACCGGTCGGAGAAGCTCGCCGACGCCGTCAAGCAGATGAAGCAGGCGGCCGAGCGGATCGAGAAAGGCAAGCTCGCCGAGGCCGACGCCCCTCAGAAGACCGCTCAGGACACGCTGGCGGAGGAGAAGCTCAGCAAACTCGCCAAACGCCAGCAGGAGCTGCGCAAGCAGACCCGCCAACTGCGGGAGCAGGAGCAGAAGCTCGGCAAGAAGCCGCCCCGGCAGGAACTGAAGAAGGTCGAGGCCCGCCGCCAGCAACTGGCGAAGGATCAGAAGAAGCTTGCCGACGCGGCCGAGCAGGAACTGAAGGACGCCCAACAACAATCCGCCGAGAGTCGGCAGAAGCTCGCCGAGGCAGAGAAAGCGGCCACCGAAGCCCGGCAGGCGAGCAAACAGGCCGAGGCAGCGGTCCAGCAGGCCCAAGAAAGCAAGGCCGAGGCTCAGAAGGCCCAGGCCGAAGCCGAAAAGGCCGAGCAGACTGCCCGCCGCCTCCAGGACGCCGCGAAGAAGATGCAGAAGGCGGCCGAGGAGATCGACAGGGGCAAGCCCGCCGATGCGGCCGAGCCGCAGGAGCAGGCCGAGAAGACCTTGGCGGAGGAGAAACTCGCCAAGCTCGCCAAACGCCAGCAGGAACTTCAAAAGCAGACCCGCACACTGCAGCAGCGCAGGCAGAAGCTCGGCGAGGAGCCCGAAAAGGAAGAATTGAAGAAGCTCCAGGCCGGGGAGAAGCAGCTCGCCCGCGAGCAGAAGAAGCTCGCCGAGGAGGTCGGCAAGCAGGCCGAGGCCGCCGAGAAGAAAGCCCGTGACGCCGAGAAGAAACTCGCCGAGGCGAAGAAGGAAGCCGGCGAGAAAGCTTCCGCTGCTGAGCAGGCCCGCAAGGACGCCGGCGAGATGAAGAAGGCCGTCGACAAGATGGACCAGGCCGCGGAGAAGATGGCCAAGAACGCTCTTGCCGACGCGGCCGACAGCCAGAAGGCGGCCGAGAAGTCGCTCGACCAGCAGCAGGAGAAGGACCTCGTCCGCAAGCAAGCCGACCTTCGCAAGAAGACCGAGGCTCTGCAGGCCAAGAAGGACGCCCTGGTCACCGAGCAGGAGCAGAAGCAGCTTGCGCGTCTTAAGGCCGAGCAGGAAGACATCGCCAGCCAGGTGGCCAGACTGGCTGACGAATCGCGGGAGAAACTGCCCCAGAAGGATGACGGTGCCACCGAGGCGGCCATCGCCGCCAAAAAGGCACAGGATGCCATCGACAAGGGCGACGTGAGCGAAGCTGCCGAGAAGGGTGGCCAAAGCGCCGAGAAGTTGCAGAATCTTGCCGAGCAGATGAAAGCCCAGGCCGAGGGCACCGACGCCCAGCAAGGCCAGCAGGGTCAGCAGGGCGAGCAGGGTCAGCAGGGCCAGCAAGGCCAGCAGGGTCAGCAAGGCCAGCAGGGTCAGCAGGGCGAGCAGGGCCAACAAGGTGAGCAGGGTCAGCAGGGCCAGCAGGGTCAACAAGGCCAGCAGGGTCAGCAAGGTCAGCAAGGCCAGCAGGGTCAGCAGGGCCAGCAAGGCGAGCAGGTGGCGGTTGAAGGTTCGACGGCTCAGGACGCGGCCGGCGGCGCAATGCCCACCGAGCAGCAGGCCAAGCGTCAGCTTGCCGACAAGGCGGCCGACCTGGCCGAGCGACAGGAGAAGGTACGCCGCCAACTCGATGCCCTCAGCAAGGCCGACCTGAAGAAGCTGGCCGAGTCCAAGCAGCAGGACGTGCAAGCCCGGACGCGCGAACTTGCCGACGCCGTCGAGGGCGTCTCCGAGATGGTCGAGGGGCTCTCCCTGGACAAGGACACCAAGGCCGCCGCTGCCGAGGCCCACAAGGCCCTTGCCCGGGCCGCCGACCAGCAGACCTCCGCCCAAGGCGCCATGCAGAAGGGCGAGACCTCCGAGGCGGCCGAGTCGCAGGGGCGTGCGGCCCAGTCGCTGGCGAAGGCGTCGGAGTCGCTGGAGGACCTGGCCGGTCGACTCGCCTCCGCGGCCGGATCCGGCGAGGGCGAGGAGCCCATCGCCGCCGACGAGACGGCCGAGAGTCTCGCCGAGGCCTACCAGGACACCACCGCCGCTGCGCAGCAGCAGACGGCTTCGGCGGCTGCCCAGGCCGCCCAGGCGATGGCCAATGCCGCCCAAAGCGCATCCGCCCAGGCCAGCGCCCAAGGCATGAACACCTCCTCGATTCCCGGCATGGGACAGGCACAGGGTCAGGGCCAGGGTCAGGGTCAAGGTCAGGGGCAGGGACAAGGCCAGGGTCAAGGTCAAGGGCAGGGCGAAGGCGAGGGCGAGGGCAGCGGGCAGCCTTCCCAGACGGCCGACAGCAAGATGGGCGTCGGCGCCATGGGGACCGACCTGCGTGCCTCGCAGTTCGAGAAGCTCGGGCTCACCCCCGGCGACTGGGCCCGGTTGCCCGGTACGCTGCGCGGCGAGATCCTCCAGGCTGCGCGGGAGGACGTGCCCGCCAGCTACCGCCCGTACGTGAAGCGGTACTTCCGGGCCATGGCCAAGGCCGAGCAGGCCAAGGCCGACGCCGCGAAGAAGGACAAGTAACCCACAGGCAGGTGCCGAGATGAACACCGTTCGACAATTCGCATGGGTCGTGGTTCTCTGCGGCGGGGCGTTAATGCTGAGCAGTCCCGCGCCGCTGCCGGTCGCCCGCGCCGACCAGGCCACCGAGGCGCTCGCCAAGTACAAAGAGCCGCTCGATGAGTCCATCCAGCGGGCGCTGAAGTATCTCGCCACCCAGCAGGAGAAGGACGGCTCCTTCGCCAGCCCCATGAAGGGCAACACCGGCATCAGCAGCCTGTGCGTGATGGCCTTCCTGGCGGCGGGCTACACGCCGGGCACCGGGCCTTACGGCGAGATCATCAACCGCGGGATCGACTACGTCCTCGACGAGCAGGAGAAGAACGGCATGCTCGTGGGCCGACGTACCTCCCACGGGCCGATGTACTCCCACGGCATCTCTACGCTGCTGCTGTCGGAAGTCTCCGGCATGGTCGACCCCAACCGCCAGAAGCGGATCGACGAGGCACTGCCCAGGGCGTTGAGGGTGATCCTCGCCGCCCAGAAGATCAAGAAGCACCGCGTGCACTCCGGCGGGTGGCGATACCAGCATACTTCCAGGGACAGCGACATATCCTGCACCGGCTGGCAGCTCATGACGCTGCGCAGCGCGCGCTCCAACGGGGCCCAGGTGCCCAGGACCGCCATCAACCAGGCCGTGGAATACGTGATGAAGTGCCGCTCGAAGGACGGCGGTTTCTGCTATCAGGGACGCGACCGCAACAAGCCCGGGCTTGCCCGCACCGGCACCGGGCTGTTGTGCCTGGAACTCACCGGCAAGCACGGCCAGAAGGTCACACGCGAGGCCGGCGACTGGATCCTCAAACATCTGCCCAACAAGTTCGGCGGCGAGAACCACTTCTACTACGGGCTCTACTACTGCTCGCAGGGCATGTTCCAGCTTGGCGGCAAATACTGGGAAACGTGGGGCCGGCGGATGTACGACATGATGCTCAAGTACCAGAACACCAAAAAGGGGCACAAGCACTACGGCAGTTGGCCCAGCGGACGCGGGAACGAAGGCAAAGCCGGGCCCGCCTACTCCACGGCGATGGCTGTCCTGGCGATGAGCGTGAGCTACCGGCAACTGCCGATCTACCAGCGGTAACCGGTCGGCCGGGGCGAGAGTAGACGTGGCGGCGCGGGTGGTTGCGCCAATTCCGGAGCAGTTGAGGATTCCTTCAAACGCCCCCGGGTTGCCTTGGCGTTCAGCGCTGTTGGGACGGCCCCCATCGCCTGCTGCGCAGGCACTTCCCCCGAGGCGGGGGAAGGGTTTCTGCCACCTGCCATCGTCAATGCCAGACCTGTTGCGGATTCCGGCAACCGCCCCCGGGTGGCCTTGGCGTTCAGCGCTGTTCGATACAGCACGGGTGTCGGAGATGGCCGTGGGCCCCCGAATGTCCTTGCCCGCTGTGGTTACTCAGGTCCCAAGTCCCAGGTTCCAGATGCCTTTGCTGCGAACCCTGCCCAAACTCTCGGCTCGGGCAGGAAGTCGCCGGCCGACCCACACCCTATTGGCTGGTGGCTATGTGGCTCATGGCTGTTGTCTCGCCCTGAAAGGGCGGTGGCGAATGGCCGGGCGGCGTAAGCCCCCGGAAACAGGCGCCCCAAACGACGAGCCCCAACGGGGCGGCACAAGCTTACGGCTTTGAGGCAGCATGTTTCTCCGCTTCGCGTAGAAGCATGGCACCCGCGTCACCCTCTCCCGGCCGTCGTCAGAGCGTGAACTTCTGACCCGGGGCGGGGATATGGGTGTTCTCGCAGCCGGCCTCGACGAGGATGTCCTTCATCGCACGCGGCTGGGCACCTTCGCCATGCACGCAGAACGCGCCCTTGAGGTTCTTCGCCAGCGGGCCCAGACATTTGCGGAGGTCGTGCCGGTCGGCGTGGGCGCTGAAACCGTTGAGCACCTCCACGCGTGCCAGCAGCTTGTACATTCGGCCGAAGATCTTCAGCTCTTCCCGTCGCTCCACGATCCGACGCCCCAGAGTATTCTGGGCCATGTACCCCACCACGATGATCGTATTCGCCTCGTCTTCGACGTTGTTCTTGAGGTGGTGCAGGATGCGCCCGGCCTCGCACATGCCGGCCGAGGCGATGATGACGCACGGTTCCTCGCGGCGGTTGAGGGCCTTGCTTTCCTCCACGGCCGTGATGTACCTCACGTGCCCGCTTCCGAAGATGTCGCCTTCCTGCTGCCAGAAAGCACGGGCTTTCTCGTCATAGCATTCGGGGTGTTTCTTGAAGATCTCGGTGGCGTTGGTCGACAGCGGCGAGTCCACGTAGATCGGCAGCGGCTCCATGAGCCCCTCGGCCATCGCCTGGTGCAGGTAGTAGACCACCGTCTGCGTGCGCCCGACCGAGAAGGCGGGGATGATGACCTTTCCGCCGGCGTCGCGGGTCTGGTTGATGATCCAGACCAGTTGCTGCTTCATGTCGGTGGGGTTGTGGTGCACGCGGTCGGCGTAGGTGCTCTCGGTGATCAGGTAATCCACCTGCGGGAACGGACAGGTCGGGTCGCGGAGGATCGGCACCTTAAAGCGGCCGAGGTCGCCGGTGTACAGCAGGCGGATGGTGCGGCGGTTCCTGTCGTCGTCGACCTCCAGCAGCAGGCACGCCGAGCCGAGGATATGCCCGGCCTCGACGAACCGCGCCCTGCATCCGGGGGCGAACTCGAATGTCTCGTCGTAGGGCATCCGCTGGAAGTGTCGCTGGGCTCTCAGGGCGTCCTCGCGGCGGTAGAGCGGCTCGATCTCGTCGGCCTTGGTGCGGGCACGCTTCTTGTTCCAGTAGCGGGCATCCTCTTCCTGGATGTGGGCGGAGTCCAGCAGCATCACGTCGCACAGGTCGGCCGTGGCGGGGGTGGCGTAGACGGTGCCCTGGAAGCCTCGCTTGACCAGTCCGGGGATATTCCCGCTGTGGTCGATGTGTGCATGCGTCAGCAGCACCGAACGGATCCGCCCGGGTCGCAGCGGGAACTTGCGGTTCTTCTCGCGGGCGTCCTTGCGTCGCCCCTGGAAGAGTCCGCAGTCGAGGCTCACCGGTCCCCCGGGCACGTGGAGGATGTGCATCGATCCGGTTACGGTTTGTGCAGCGCCGAAGAATTCCAGTTCCGCCATGACAGCTCCGTTTGCGGCCCGAGACTCAGGCCTCCTTGCTCGTCTCGGGCTCGTCGGCCCGGACGTCGGTCATCAGGTACTGGTGCTTGTACTGCTCCCCCCGGCCTCGCCGACGGCGGATGTGGTTTTCCTCCGCCTGCTGCAGTGTGCCCCGTGGCAGCCGGATGGGCCGCATGGGCCCCAAGCGTCCGCTGCTTCGCTTGGAGTGGTATTCCATGTTCAACTCGCCCAGTTGCTCGTCCAGTGCGGTGGCGAGCTTCTCGGCGACGGCAGGATCGGCCGTCTCCAACTGCAGCTCGTAATACGGCGTGGGGGCAAAGCGTCCCTGCACGATAAAGCGGTCCACCTCGGCCCGCAATCGGTCGGCTGCCCGGCGCATCGCCTCGACCACCTGGTGCTCGGTGATCTTCTCGCCGGTGATGCTGGCGGTGTGCTTGCCGCGAGAGAGGAACTCGAACACCGGCGAATTTCCCAGTCGCCGGGTCACCCGGACGCGGTCGTCGAGGTCGTAGCGGAACAGCCCGGCCCGGTTGGTGACCACCAGCGAGTATTCATGGTCCACCTGGACCTGGTGGGCCCGCAGCACGGTGGGGTTGGGCGTGCCCTTCTCCTCGGAGGGGATGAACTCCAGGAAGTTGCCGGTAATCTCGGCGACCCCGGCCGGGGTGTCGTCGGCGAGGGGGACGGTGAAACGCCCCTCGCTGGCGAGCAGGCCGATGTCGCGGATGGGCACGTTGCCGAACAGTTCCCGCAGGCGGTTGAGGTAGAGCTTCAGCGTGCCTCCGGTCCAGTTGGCCAGGAAGCTGATATTCCAGAAATGCCGCGGGAGCAACTGCCCGTCGCGGGCGATGCCGTCCTCCATCTGCCGGGCGAGGGCACGGTTGGGCCGGAATCGCAGGCGATGACCGATGTCTCCACTGATTCCGCCCGGGGGCGTCAGCGTGCCGTCGGCGACGTCCCGCAGGAGCTGCTCGACGTGCCGTTGCCCCGTTTCGATCAGCCGGATCGTACTGGAGGGGTTGGCGGTGGTGATGAACGCCACGTCCCGCCCGATTCCGCATCGCAGGGTGGTGTAGTACTTGGCGTCCGGATCCTTGATGGTCGACACCGTCGGCGGCACGCAGTACATGCGGCGGACGATGCGTTTCTGCGTTTCGGCCAGCAGCCCGGAGATCGCCCCGCACGGCAGGCCCGACGGGCTGGTGGTCTCCTGCTTGGGCGAGGAGATCTGCAGAATGTATCGCAGCCAGGCGTCGGGATGGTCTCTCAGGGCGCTGAGCCCGAAGACGTTCCACCCGCGTCGGATGTCGGCGAGGAACCGGGGGGTCACCGGGATGCTCTTGGGCTTGCCGGTGGTGCCGGAGGTCTGGGAGAACATCAGCACCGGCTGACCGGGCGGCAGCAGGGCGGTGGGTTCGTCGGCGAGCACGCGGTCGAAGTAGGGGCGTAGCTGCTCGTAGGGACGCACCGGTACCGCCGCGGTGAAGTCCTCGTAGGTGCGGATCTTCGAGAAACCGTGGTCGCGCCCGAAGGCGGTGGGGGCATGCTGCTGGAGCATATCGCGCAGCAGGGCGTCCTGCACCGCCTCGGTGTGCCGGTGGGCGTCAAGGAACGCGCGCAACTGCGCGGCCGCGTGTCGGCCGGCGATGGAAGCGATCGGTCGAAGTATAAACTGCTTCAGGCTCATAACAGGTCCTGTCCGCCCCACGGGCGGGTGCAGACAGTATACCGCACGCACCGGGATTGATACAGGGGACAAAGCGGAGAGACAGGTCAAACCCCAGGCAGAAAGAGACAAGCACCTGCGCCCGCGAGGGAGCAGAATCTCTTGTCCGGGATCGATCGGACCTATGCCACTTCGCCGGAGTGGGCGGCGGTCTTCTCGGCGGCCGACTCGGTGGCGAGGTGTTCCTCGAAGAAGCCCACCGTCCGGCGGGCGTACTGGTGCTTTTCGACGATGACCGACTGGTTGTGCTTGGCGCCCTCGACGATCCAGAGCTGCTTGGGGTCGGGGGCCAGGTCGTACAGCAGGCGGCTCTGCTCGACGCGGATGTAACTGTCCCGCTGGCCGTGAACGAACATCATCGGGCGGGGCTGCATGTCGGCCAGTGCCTTGCGCACCGAGGGGTAGCGGCAGCCCATCTTCGGTTGGGCAGCCCGCATGAGCACCCACAGCAGGAACCGCCAGAAGCCCTCGGTGTGGTTCTCGTAGACCAGGCGGATGGAGGCGAAGATATACGCCCACCGCTTCATGAATGAAATCAGCGTCGTGTCGGTGCTGAAGGCCCCGTCGCAGATGACGGCCTTGACGTGCGGATCGATGGCGGCCGCGAGAATCGCCGAACCCGCCCCGCGCGACACCCCGAACATCCCGACCTCGATGGGCTTGCCCTCGGCCGCCAGGCAGCTCTCCACGTAGGCGCATGCCCCGAGCACGTCTTCCATGTCCTTGTCGGAAGGCCATTGCAGCGGGCGGTAGCTGCCCGGGCAACTGCTGTCGCCGTGTCCGCGGAAGTCGAAGGTGAACACGTCGAAGCCCGCCTCGATCAGCGGGGTGGCGTAGCGGGCGCAACTGTACATATCCGAGTTGAACTCGTGGCAGAAGATCACCGTCCCGCGGTAATCCTCCGGCCGACCGGTCCGCAGGTGCATGCCCCGCAGGCTCGTTCCGTCGAAGCTCCGGAACCGGACGACTTCTCCGTGGATCGGCTCGAAGTCCACCACGCCCATGTTCATAGGGGGGTGGGTGTCCTCGAAGATGTTCAGGGCGATGCGGATGTACTTCCACAGCAGC
>JBKHHV010000103.1:0-12154 GCA_046539005.1 Phycisphaerae bacterium | reverse complement strand
ACCGAGAAGGCCGGCGTCATCGCCAAGAAGACCCGCAGCAAGGTCAGCCGGATCCCGTGCAAGCTGCTGCACGTCGACGTGGGCGAAGGCCGTCAGGTGAACCTGGTGGCCCACGGGCACGACGTGACCACGCCGGACGGCAAGACGATCCCCTTCAGCAAGCTGATGCCCCGAGCGGAGGTCAAGGATCTGGGCGACGGACGGGTGGAGGTGCACCCGCGAGCGACGGGCTTCACCCGCGCGGTGGTCCGCCGCGGCGACGACTGGATGTTCAACACCGACAGCATCATCCCGATCTACATCACCACGGCCATGCCGCGCTGGTTCGGGGTGCTGTTCCTGTTGACCCTGCTGGCGGCAGCAATGAGCACGCTCTCCAGCCAGTTCCACACACTGGGAACCGCCATCGGGCGGGACGTGTTCGAGCAAGTCGCCGGGCAACGCGGCAAGAGCCTGGGCATCACGCGGATCGGCGTGGTAATCGGCGTCCTCATGGCCGTGGTCATCAGCTACTACGCACGGGGAGGCTACTTCATCGCTCGTGCGACGGCCATCTTCTTCGGCGTATGCGCCTCGGCGTTCCTGCCGGCGCTGGTGGGCGGACTATTCTTCCGGCGGGTCACCAGGCCGGCTGCGGCCGCGTCGCTGGTGGTGGGCTTCGTGGTAACGTTGCTGTGGCTGACGTTCGTCAAGGCCTCCGAGGCCGAGGCGATCGGACTGGTCCAGCAGGTCACCGGCGGGAAGATCAGCATCCTCGCCGACTACCCCAACTGGACGCTGGTGGACCCGATCCTCATCGCCCTGCCCGCCAGCACGCTGACGCTGCTCGTCGTTACGCTGCTTACCCGCCCGGGCGAAGACAGCTACCTGGATAAGTGCTTTGCGAAGAAGCAATAAGCGGTAAGCACAAAGCGGCAAGCTGTGAGCGTAGGCCCGTGGGCAAGCCCTGCGGGGTTGGGGTCGGCGGCGGCAGGTCCGCAAGATGCTGCGGGCGGACGGCTGTCGGTCGGGTCAAGTGGGCCGACCCGCTTGGGCCGGTGGCTCCCCTCTCGACTCCCTCTTCCAGCCAAAGCCCAGCAGCCTGTCGGTTGGCCTCTCTAAGCAGCACGTTCCGGACCTCGACAGTTCGCCACGCCGGCCGTCCGGACGCCTTGGGCGCAAAAGTCAGGCCCGCGGCGGTGGTAACGGCGGGCCTGGGGTTTGCTGCGTAAGTTGTTTCAGCGGGTTTACTTGCTCTCGCCGCTGTTGGTGTCGGTGTCTTCCTTCGTGGCCAGGTCGGCCTCGGTGGTCAGGTAGCGATCCGGCGGGACCACCCACAGTTCCACCCGTCGATTGAGGGGGTTGCCGCCGTTGTTAGGCTTGTTGGGGGCGATGGGATGGAACTTGCCGAAGCCCATCACGCCGATCCGGTCGCCCTGGATCCCCGCGCCGGTGAGCACCTGCTGCACCGCCACGGCCCGGTGGAGCGACAGGTACCAGTTGTTCGGGTGTACCTGCTTGGTCGAGGGCTTCTTGATCGGGATATCGTCGGTATGCCCGGCCACGTAGACGTGGAACTTGTCGGCCACGTCGGTACCGAAGACCTTGGCGAACTTCTGGAGGGCGGTTTCGGCCTCGTCGGTGACGAAGTCGCTGCCCTTCTCGAAGGTCAGATCGCTCTTGAATTTCAGCATGCCGCGTCGGGGGAAGTATTCCACCAGGTCAGGGTTGTCGGCGGCGAAGGCCTTCAGCGCCAGGTCCAGTTCCTGGGGCAGCACGCGGATGGAGCCGATCTGCGGGACATCATCGCCCTTGAGCAGCTTGAGGTATCGCTGGTGCAGATCCTTGAAGTCGGTGTTGAGCTGCCGGTTGGCCTCTTCGAGGTTCTCGATAACCTCTTTCTGCCGCATGAAGCGCGTTTCCTGGTTGGCGAGTTTCGCCAGCAGGTCGTCGTTCTTGGTGCGCAGCTCATCGTTCTGCTGTCGGCACTTGGAGAGTTCTTCCTGGGCCTTGCGGTTGAGAGCCCAGACATCGTCGTATTTCTGCTTGGACACGCATCCGCCGGCGAGGGTAAGCCCGGCCAGCAGCGTGGCGGTCAGCAGTCGCATCCCGTTGACGTTCATGTTCCTGCGTCCTTTCTGCAGCGCGGCTGTCTCATCCATGATATGGCGCGCGACCCTCGGGTCCGCACATTGTGTACAACGCCGCCGCCCGTCGAACGTTCCGGACGATTCCGGCGCGATGGGCCCTTGGGGCGGATCGGAAAACCCGATCAGCCGCCCATGTGGCGCATCGCCTGCTTCTTATCGGCAATTGCCTTGCCGACGAAATAGCCAATCACGCCGACAATCAGCATCACCACGGCCGCCCCGCCGACCACCATGGTCATGTTGGCTTTCATATCGGCAACGAATCCGGGCACTACGCCCATCATCGCAGCCATCGCCGCCATGCCCACCAGGACCATCAGCAGCATGGTCGCCACGGCGAACCCGCCGAACAGCCCGGCGGTGGGATCCGGCGCCTCGACCACCTGCGGCTCGCCCATCATCGGCTGGCCGGCAGGCTGATAGGGCTCGGGCTCGGGAATGGAGGATTCCACGACCGAGTCGACGTCGATGTTGTCCAGCACCTCGGCGCCGAGGGAGGTGTCGTCGCTTTCGCGGGTGAGGTCCAGCAGGCCCGAGCCGCTTCCCACGCCTTCCAGCGCCATCTGGTCTTCCAGCGACGGGGCGATCTGGGTCTTGGCCATCGGGTCGGCAGCCTCGATCTCCAGGTCCTCGTCGTCGAAGATCGAGATGCCCTCGGCGGTGATGACGGTGTCTTCCTTGCCGGCCGGTGCGGCGGCTTCTTCGTCGGCGGCATCGAGAGTCAGGGCGTCGGAATCGTCGACCGGCGCCAGCTCGATCTCCTCTTCCTCGCCGCCACCGGTCAGGGCCTCGACCTCGGTCGCCTTATACATCTTCCGCGGCCCGTCCTGGTAGACGCGCAGCTTCCCGGAGCTGACAAGATTCTGCAGACCCTCGGGGCTGACTCCCAGCTTCTGGGCGGCTTCTTCTTCGCTGTAGTACATCTTGGCCATTCGACGAACTCCTTGTTCTCAGTAGTCCGGCGCTACCGGGACGACCCCATCGGCCGGGACTGCTCCACCAACTCCCGCACGCGGGCGGGCTTCAGCTCGGTGTTGTAATCGTCGATCTTCAGATCGTTGCTGAAGTTACGGCTGGAAAGCCAGCGGAGCTTGCGGGTGCGGGGCATCCATTCATACAACGCCATCACGCCCCGCTCCACGTCCACCAGGTAAAGGCCGTACTTATCCTCGGCGATCTGACCGCCGACGGCAAACAGGTTACCTTTGCGGGAGTCGACCAGATAGACCCCGTAGTTGTCCTTGCCGATCGTACCGGCCATGGCGAAGACGTTCCCGCCCTGGGCGGGAGTCTCCTGCGAACCGGTCGAGTTTGGGTCGCCACGGAGCAACTCGGTACTCAGGCCCACCACGATCGCCGAGAGCAGAACCACCACCGACCATCGTGCGGCACGTCGGCCAACGTCTCTGTACTTATTCGGGCTCTTGTCAGACATACGGTCTACCACTGCGCAGCATCGGCCGCGCTCCCAAGCGGCGATTATAGATTCGCCACCCCCATATGCAAGGCAAATTCAACCCCCGCCAAGACCTCAACTGAGGCTTCCCAACCCCGCCGCCCGCGCGGTATACTGCAACGGTGCGATGCTGCTGCGGGGGAAACCTGCGGGTGTGTCGCACAACGGGACCGGCTGCGGTCCCAGCCCTTCTGGGCGTGCTGGACCCCGGTGACGGGCCGGGGGAACGGAACCGCTTTACCCCCGCGGGCCGCCGCGGTGACATACGGAGTTGTTCCTCATGGCCGAGGAAACGCACTCGGACGGGACGCCCCAGGCCCAACCGCCCGAGACCAACGACGCCTCCGCCCCCTCCGGGCAGGCACCCCAGGAGAATTCTGCGCCCACCCCGGGCGATTCCTCCCCCCAGGCTTCGCAGAACGCCCCGGAAGACGGCGATTCTGCCCAGAAGCCGGCAGACGGGGACGAAGCGTCCCCTCCACAGGACGACGCCGACGGGAACGAAGGGCATCGCTCCTCCGATAACGACAACGACGACGAGGGCAACAACGGCGGCAACCCGTCCCGTCCCGGCGTGGTGGTGCGATACGGGCTGATGCGCTATGTCGGGGAGTTCCGCCACAACCTCGACACCACCCCGCGGCCGGGCTCGCACGTGGTGATCCGCACTGATCGCGGCGTGGAGTTGGGCGAGGTCATCGCCGCCGTCAGCGATGAGACCGGGTACGGAAAGATTCCATGCGATCGGCTGGAGGAATTCCTGCAGCAGAACGGCTCGGAATACCCCTTCCGCCGCAATGGCCGTGTGCTGCGGGCCGCCAACCGCCAGGACATCATCGACCAGCGGCACCTGGACAGTTCGGCCAAGGAGGAGGCCGTCTACTGCCGCCAGCAGATCAAGGAACACAAACTCGACATGAAACTGGTGTCGGTGGAGCACCTGCTGGGCGGGGAGCGGATCGTGTTCTACTTCACCTCCGAACACCGGGTGGACTTCCGCGAACTGGTGCGGAAACTCGCCGGACAATACCGCACCCGTATCGAGATGCGGCAGGTGGGCGCCCGCGACGAGGCCCGCCTGGTGGCCGACTATGAACGCTGCGGGCAACGCTGCTGCTGCCAGCAGTTCCTCAAGGATCTCAAGCCCGTCTCCATGCGCATGGCAAAGGTGCAGAAAGCCACGCTCGACCCGTCCAAGATATCGGGCCGTTGCGGACGCCTGATGTGCTGCCTGCGATACGAAGACCAGACCTACGGCGAACTCAAGAAGAAGCTGCCCCGCAAGAACACCTGGGTCCGCACCGAGGAACTCTGCGGGAAGGTGGTGGACACGCAGATCATCACCCAGCTTGTCAAGGTGATGCTCCAGGACGGAACCTTCCAGGCGATCCCCAACGAGGAGATCGTCGAGCGGGACCTGCCCGAGCCCCCGCCGCGGGAGAAGCCACAGCCGCGCAGGGAACCCCGGCGCGAGAAAGCCCCGGACAAGACCGAGAAGAAAGAAGCCCCCGCCCAGGCGCAGCCCTCCGGCGACCAGGAAACCGAGCAGAAACCGAAGAAGAAACGGCGCCGCCGCCGCAAGAAGAAGCCCGCCGGGGACAAGCAAGGCAGCGGCCAACCGCAGTCCCAGCAGGACAAACCCCAACAGGGCGGCGGCAAGCCCGACAGCCAAGGCGATCAAAAACCGAAGAAGAAACGACGGCGCCGTCGCCGCAAGAAAAAACCCTCCGGCGGCGGTGGCGGCGGTGGCGGAAACGGCTGACCCGCCCAGGCCGCACCCCAGTGAGCAGGAATACTGAAGAGCCCGGGTTTCCTGGCAGAGACCCGGGCTCCTGTTTGGTGCGCCGGGCATGGCGCGATGGCTCGGAGGTGCAAGTCCTCTACGGACCTTGATGACAGGGACCCTTAGCCGAACAGCAAGGCTGCCGCCGCGAGGCGTCGTTGGAAGGAAACTGCAGGCAAAGCTGCGGCCCGACGAACAGCAACCGCATACGAGGGGTCCGCATGGGGGAATCCGACCATTTCATGCCCCAGGGATCGCGGTGAGCTTGTTTTGACCAAGCATTTGTGGTACCGCTGTAGCCATGGCGGACCCTACCGATACCCCCTGGACCGTACTGAAGCTGCTGGAGTGGACCAGGAACCACTTCGAGCGGCACGAGGTCGTCGATCCGCGTCTCTCGGCGGAAGTGCTGCTGGCACACGTGTTGGAATGTCCGCGGATCCAGCTCTATGCGCGCTACAACTACGAGCCCACCGAGGCCCAGAAGGCCGCCTATCGCGAGCTGGTAAAACGGGCGGCCGCCCACGAGCCGGTGGCTTACCTGACCGGCAGCAAGGAGTTCTACTCGCTGAGCTTCGAGGTGAACCCCGACGTGCTGATCCCGCGCCCGGAGACCGAGATCGTGGTCGAGCAGGCATTGATGTACCTCAAGACGCTGGAGCGCCCCACCACGGCGTGGGACTGCTGCACCGGCAGCGGATGCATCGGTGTGGCGATCGCAAAGCATGTCCCGGAAGTCGAGCTTCTGGCAACGGATATATCAGAGCCGGCCGTCGAGACCGCCGCCCGCAACGCCCAGGCCAACGGCGTGGGCGACCGCGTCCGCTGCCGCGTGTCGGACATGCTGACCCTCCCGGCCGACTGCGCCGACCTGTCGCCGTTCGACGTGATTACCGCCAACCCGCCCTATGTCGCCGAGGGTGAGTGGGTCGCCCGATGCGTCGAGCACGAGCCGAAGGTCGCCCTGTACGCCACCGACAAGGGGATGTCGATGCTGCGTCGCCTGCTGGCCGAGGCGCCCGAGCAACTCAGCCCGGGGGGCATGCTGATCACCGAGTTCAGCTTCAACCAGGCCGACGCCGTGCGCGATCTCATCGACGCCGATGACCGCTACGACGACGCCACCTTCCTCTGCGACCATCAGGGCATCGAGCGGACGGCCGTGGTGACCCGGGCCTGAGCCTGTTGCGGGGGGCGAGATCCGCATTGCTGCTCCGGGCTGAACCGATATGATCGGGGGACACCAGACAATGGCCCTGAGTTAAGCGATAAGAGGCTGCTGATATGGGAATAAGGACAGGCCTGCCTTGTCGATGAGTGAAGTAGATCAAGTCCATCACCCGTAGGCAAGGAGGCCTGCCATGTATGCTGTCGACCACGTCCCGAAGTCGCACCAGCTTTTCCGCCGACGCATGCAACGCCGCTTCGGCGCGGCCCACACCTACCAGGGACGATCGGTCTTCCTCGTCGACGGCACCGGCGTCTCCATGCCCGACACGCCGGCCCTTGCGCAGGTCTTCGGCTATTAGCGCACTCTTGCTAAACGGATTGCCCCACTTGGCCGATAGCATCTGTGGGCACCCCATTCGGGGGCACATCATGCAGCGCAAGCGAGGCGTACCATGGACAAGAAGCGAGTTCTGATAGCTGACGACGACATGGGGCTGGTGCAGGCTATGGCGATCCGCCTCAAGAACGCCGGGTTCGAGGTCATCTGCGGGACCGACTCCTACCAGGCGCTTTCCCAGGCAATGACCACGCGGCCGGACGTGATCATCCTGGACATCAACATGCCGTGCGGGAAAGGGTTTACGGTCCACGAGCGGCTGAGGCAGTCGGCCAGTGTCGCCGCACCGGTCATTTACCTCACCGGCGACAAGGACCCCGACATCGACGCCATTTCGCGGCGGCTGGGGGCGTATGCCCTGATCTACAAGCCTTTCGAGGTCCAGCAACTGCTTTCAACAGTGCACCAGGCGCTCAACGCCGCCTGAAAGGTCGGCCGACTGCGGAGCACTACCACAACCACGGCGCGGCCGCGGAGTAATACCCGTCGCGCCGTTTTTCTGCGCCGACTTCGCGTTTACCGTCGGCCCCGACCCGGACGGATGCCCCGCTCCTGCATCCGCTTCCGCAATGCCGAGATGAACTCCACGTGCCGGGCTCTTTCCAGCGGGTCCGACGTCTCGATGCGCTGGCGGAGGCGTCCTGCCGTGAAGTGCCCACGGCCCTCGCGACCACGACGGGTTTGCTGGCCGTTGTCTCCCTCTTTGGGTGGATTGGCCTGTCGTTGGGCGCGTCGCTTCTCCCACTCGGTGCGCCGTTCCTGGAACTCGTCGATCATCTTGTCGAGGTAGGCGGTACGTTGCTGGGCAGGCAGGTCGAAGTACTTCTGCATCCGCTCCTGCATGCGTTGGCGGCCGAGGGGAGCCAGGTTCTCCCGCAGTCGGCTGCGCTGCTCTTCGGAAAGTTCGGCCCGGCGAAGCAGGCGGCGGGGGTTCTGCCCGGTTTCCTGCTCGATCCGCTTCAGGTAGGCGGCCCGGTCGGAAAGGCTCATGGAGCCGAACTCTTTGGAGGCCAACACGTTCGCGATCTGCTGGGGATTCTGTACGGTTGGTGTTGGCAGACGGTCGGGCGTGGGGCTTGTCTGGGGCCACAGGACCCATGCGGTTAGGGTTGCGGCAGCCATCACCGCGATACCCCCGACGACTCTCCAGCGAAGGCTGATTTGTCTGAAGTCCATGGTCAGTCCACCAGATCGCCGACACTTCCGTCGGCAAAGAGGAAGTTGGTTGCCCCGGGCTGTCCGGGCAGCCCGTGGAAGGGCTCATAGTCGTGCATGACCGGGGCCTTGCTTTCACCCAGGCGCCGTGCAAGGAACCACTCGCTGGTCTTCCGCCCGCCGACAAGTGTGTGATACTCGTAGCTGGAGCCTTCGGAGAGGAAGTAGTTCTTCTTTGTGTCGGCCGGGCAGCGGAACAGCTCGGGGTTCTCGGCATAGGGCAGCAGGATATCGACGATTCGCGGCCAATGGTTGAGCTTCGCCGAGGGCAATTGGGCGGCGCAGGGCATCAGGTCGCGGGAGTCGTCGAGATACATGCGAAACGCCACCCCGATCGCGCGGAGATTGCTGCGGCAGGAGATCACCCGGGCAGACTCCTTGGCTCGCCCCAGCGAGGGCAGGAGGATGGAGATCAACAGGGCGATGATGCTGATGACGATCAGCAGTTCTACCAACGTGAATCCCGCGGGGCCTGGTTGTGTTCTGCGAACCATGGCAGGGATAACGCAGACCACCGGGCAGTATTGCAGGCGGGCAGATTGACACCCGACGGACGGTTGCATGCTGCCGGCAGCAGTGCGTGGGACAGCGACTGCGCGGCAGGCGGCCGCGGAGCGAATTCTGCTGGCACGGCCGCCGGTGGGCAGGTGGACTATTGGCCATAGAGGAAAAGAAGGGGGCTGCCCCGCCCCCTTAGGCATAACCTGGGGCAGCATCCCAAAAGGTCATCGTGCTGATTGTCGCCCTGGGATTGGTTGTCTGCCAGAAGTATCGCAGGGGGGGGGTGACAGCTAGATTGTCACACTCTCGGCAGAAAAGCAGGGGAATCGAAGATTTTTCCAGGCAAGGAGTTCGGGCGCACACGAAGAACGTTTTTGAGTCAGATTCGCATCGGAAGAAAAACGCCCACAATCCCCTTTTGTCTGCCGGTAAAGCTTTTGGGCAGCAGTCAGACCTCGCCTTCGGCGGCGCTGAGCACCGGTTCCATCACGTGCGGACCCCCGTTGAGCAGTTCGCCCAGCTTCGCCTGCCATTCCTGGAAGGTGCCGAATCTGGGGTGATCCTTGGCTTTCTGGATCGTCTGCTCGTAGGGGCGGTCCGACTCCACCAGGCGAACGGCCATGCTGCCGTGACGCCAGGTGCCGATGCGTCGAAGACCCACGTCCTGCTCGAACTCGTCGAACCAGGCGGGTACTTCGGACATCATCCGGTCGAACTTCAACTCTTCCCCGGGCTGGATCTCCATCAGTACCAGCGTGCGATAACGGGCCGCACTCTTCACCGAGGCACGGTGGTCCAGCGGCTTGATCTGCTTGGCCTTGAGGCCTTCCGGGGAGCGGATCATCTTGTACGAAACCCGCTGGTCCTCGGCCAAGGCCTTGAACCCATCCATCTGAATGTCGCTGAAGTGGAAGAAAACATCCCCTTCCGGGCATTCGATGAAACCGTACCCCTTGTTCTTATCGTACCACTTCACTCTGCCTATTGGCATGGTGTTCTCCTCGACCTACGCACACACCCCGTGCGCGAAGCAAGTAGTACCTAGCCTCAGCCGTTTTGGCAACGGCAAAAAAGGGGGCAGCCAAACGTGGCATCCCTCGATGGAACCCCCATGGCCTGCAGGGTATGACGTCACCCGGCCCCGATAAGATTCGAACGTCTGAAGGTAGCCTGCGAGCGATTCCAGTTGATTATCATCAACCCAATTGCCCGGAATTGCAAGCCCGTTTCCGCGACCGGGTGCGGAAATCGCGCAAGCGTCGGTGCGGTATTGACCAAGGCCGGCCCCTGCATCCGGAACGCCGCAAAGCAGTTGCCACGTTCAGAACCACAGAACGACATACGTTGCCACCCCCGAACGGGGGCGATACGATTCGTACAGAAAGGACACACCATGACTAAACGCCTGCTTGGGGTTCTCGCCGCTGTTGCCCTGCTTACCGCACCTGCGCGGCCTGCACACGCCCAGTTCGGCGACCCGCTGGGAGGAATCGAGCCTTTCGGCAACGACGGCCGCTCTTCGCTGGTGTCGGCCGAGGTCGTGCCCTCCCATACCGTCCTTGCTCCCGGGCAGACCTTTCACCTGGCGATGCGTCTGCGTATCGAAGACGACTGGGCACTCTACAGCCCCGCCCCGGGGGTCAACTTCGATGCCAAGGGAGAGCGCGTGGAGGTCGGGCCCGCATCGCTGGAGGTCACTGCCAAGGAATGGCCCCTCGGGGACATCCGTTGGCCGATGCACCACAGGTATGTCTCGGGGGAGTTCGTCAACTGGGTCTACAAAGGGTCGGCCGTCGTTTACGTTCCGGTTACCGTCCCCACCACCGCCACGGCCGGGCATGTCACGGTCAAGCTCACGCTCCACGGACAGGTCTGCTCGCCCGACAGTTGCGTAAACGTGGATGTCCCGGCCTCTGCGTCGCTGCGCGTGGGCACCGAGCCCCAACCCAACCCCGACTGGTCGGATACCCTCGCAGCCGGGCTGGATGACACCTACACCGCCGATCAACTCGCCGCCGAACTGCCGCAGAAAGGCACCGCCACCGCACCGCCCGGCGTGTCGGCCGACGCCCCGGCCTACGGAATTGTCGCCGGGCTGGGCCTGGCGCTGCTGGCGGGGCTGGCGCTGAATATCATGCCCTGCGTTCTGCCGGTAATCCCGCTTCGTATCCTGAGCCTGGTGCAGATGGCCGGGGAGTCGCGGCGACGGTTCGTGACGCTGGGGCTGGCGTTCGCGGCCGGCATTGTGGCGGTCTTCGCGGTCTTCGCCGCCATCAGCGCCGTCGCCAGCGAGGCGCTGAACCTCTCGGCCCATTTCCAGCTCGACGTCGTTCGACTGGTGATGGCGCTGATCGTGGTGGCGATTGCCGCCAATATGTTCGGCGTGTTCAACGTGGTGGTGCCCACGAAGGTGGCGAGCATGGAGGCTGCGGGCCCGCGCGGCTGGGCCCATACCAACAGCTTCTTCATGGGGCTGATGATGGCCGTACTGAGCACGCCCTGCAGCTTCGGGATCCTGGCGGCCGTCATGCTGTGGGCACAGACCCAGCCGACCGCACTGGGAGCCTTGGCGGTGCTGATGGTGGGGGTCGGCATGGCCGCTCCGCACGTACTGCTGGCGGGGATGCCCTCGCTGGTCAAGAAGCTGCCCAGGCCCGGCAAGTGGATGGAGCATTTCAAGCACGCCACCGGGTTCATTCTGCTGCTGGTGGCGGTGTGGCTTTTCAGCACGTTCGCTACCGACGTCTACCCCTTCTGGCTGATCGCCTTCGCGGTGGTGCTGACGATGGGGCTGTGGATATGGGCCAACTGGGTCCGCTACGACGCCCCGCTGCGACGCAAGCTGCTGGTGCGGGGCCTGGCGGTTGTGCTGGTGGTGGCGGCCGGGTGGGGGATGCTTCCGCGACCCGAGCCGGCGGCCGTGCGATTCGAGAACTTCAGCCGCTCGCGGCTTGCCCGGTCTATCGGCGGGGATCAGCCGGTGGTGGTGAAGTTCACGGCCTCCTGGTGCATCAAGTGCATCCAGCTCGAACAGACTGTCTACGACGACCCCGACCTGGAAAGCAGGCTGGACGAGCTGGGGGTGGTCCGCATCAAGGCCGACGTCACCCACGGCGACTCTTCGGCCGCGACATACCTGAAACGCGAGGTCGGCGGGGCCCCGCCGCTTACGCTGGTGTTCCCGCCCGGCCGCGATCGACCGATCCGCCTGGTGGGCACCTACACCACCGACGACCTGCTTGAAGCGATCCGCTCCGGCCCACGGAACGAACAAGAAAGCTGAAGCAGATCAGACAGTCCGCCCGCCCGCTGCGAACCTGGATGGTCCCACTGGTGCACCGAATGCCCAGGTCGTCCCGGCGGACCGTGTGGAACCGCGCCGGCAGTGCTATCGTTCGACCAACACGCACCGAAAGCCCGTCCCTGGCCTATTCTGCTCTGGACCACGGCCGCGGCGGAACAGGCGGTCCCCTTAGCCGATTCCGCCCGCAACAAGTTGCGGG
>JBKHHV010000361.1:0-2984 GCA_046539005.1 Phycisphaerae bacterium | reverse complement strand
TGCGGCAACGAAGACAAAGCAGCGCAAACCGCGCAAACGTCGTGCCCACCGGGCGAAGATGGCAACGTCCTAACAGGAGATCGCCACGCTCGCACGACTCAGCGGACACGGCCGGTGGACGCCACCAACGTCGCGGGGGACCGGTTTCCGGTGGTCCTCCGCCCGGGGGGCTGCCCGACTTTTACTACAAAGAGAACAATTATCGGTCGGTTTCCTTGCTGCCGCTGCCTATGATTTCCCAGCAAGCCGCGGTGACGGCACGGCGCTTCGTTTTGCAGAAAGCTGCACAAAGGAGGACAGCAATGAACCGTGTACTGATCAGCATGGCCGCTCTGGCAATGGCGGCCGCATTTTCGACAGCCGCCGTGAGCACCTTCGGCACCGACGACGAGGGCTGGACCATTACCGGGGACGCCCAGGGAGGCGGTGCCACGCCCACATGGGAGTCCAGCGGAGGTAACCCCGGCGGGTACATCTCCGCGACCGACGACGTGCAGGGCGGGACGTGGTACTTCAACGCCCCCGCGGCGTTCCACGGAGACTTCTCCTCGGCCTATGGTACGAGCCTGACGTTCGACCTCCGCCAGTCCAGCACCTCCAGCCAGTTCAACAACGTGGATGTCTACCTTCGCGGCGGCGGGCTGGACCTGACATTCGACACCGCCAGCAATCCCGGGACCGATTGGACCGGCTACAGCCTTCTGCTTACCGAAAGCGGCGGATGGCAATTGAGCGGGTCGGCCCCCACGCAGGCGGAGTTCCAGCAGGTTCTGGGCGACGTGACCGACCTGCAGATCCGCGGGGAGTATGTCTCCGGCTCGGACGTCGGCGATCTGGACAACGTGGTCTTCCTGCCCGAACCGGCCACCATGGTTCTGCTGGGGATCGGCGGCTTGGCCATGCTAAGGCGGTCACGCCGCTGAGGCAGGCTGTCGAGGCAATCTGCGTCCTGCCCGGCGTGGTCGATTCCTTCTGTACGCTGGCGAGCAATGCGCTCTAGAATTCCTCCGGAACCGAGCGATATCCGGAAGGAACCTGCATGAGCGACCAGGAGCACAGCGACTCGTCACGGCAATCCAGGCCTCCCATCGAACAGCCATGGTCGTGGAGCGTCGAGGAGGTCACGCGGGAACTGGAGGTCGACGTATCCCAGGGCCTGCCGGCTCCCCAGGTGCGCAAACGCCAACGCCGATACGGCAGCAACCACCTGCACGAGACGGCCGTCCGTCCGTGGTGGCGGATCCTGCTGGAGCAGTTCAAAAGCGTGGTGATCTGGATTCTGACGGCGGCGGCGGTGCTATCGCTGGCGTTCGGCAACCTGCTGGAAGGGCTGGCGATCGCGGCGGTGATCCTGATCAACACCGGCATCGGCTTCTTCAGCGAGTGGCGCGCGTCGCGATCGATGGAGGCGTTGCAGAAGATCGGCCGACCCAAGGCCCGCGTCCGTCGCGGCGGAGACCAGAAACAGGTTTCGGTGGAGTCGCTGGTGCCCGGCGACGTGGTGCTGCTCGAGGCCGGGGACGTGATTCCCGCCGACTGCCGCGTTGCCCAGGCCAACAGCCTCACCATGGACGAATCGGCGTTGACCGGCGAGTCGGTCGCGGTCGCCAAACGCACCGATCCCCTCAGCGACGACACCCCCCTCGCCGACCACACCTGCATGCTCTACAAGGGGACCACCGCCTTGGAGGGCAACGGAGTCGCCGTGGTTGTGGCGACGGGCATGGCCACCGAACTGGGGCGCATCTCCAAACTGGCGGGCGAAGTGGAGGAAGAACTGACCCCACTGGAGCGGAGGCTGGAACGGCTGGGGCGTCGCATGGCGGTGCTGGTGTTGGCCGCGGCGGCCGTCAGTGCCGTGGCGGGGGTGTTTGCCGGGCAGCCCGTCCGCCTGATCATCGCCACCTCGATCGCCTTGGGCGTGGCGGCCGTCCCCGAGGCGCTTCCGGTGGTGGCGAACCTGGCACTCGCCCGCGGCATGTGGGTAATGGCCCGGCGCAACGCGGTGATCAACCGCCTCCCCGCGGTCGAAACGCTCGGAGCCACCGACATCATCTTCACCGACAAGACCGGCACCCTCACCGAGAACCGCATGACGCTCCGCCACGTGGCAACGCCGGCCGACGATGTGCGCCTGGAGGACGACGGGCAGGACGAGGAGGAACCCGAGCAGCCGCTGGCGAGGCGCGCCCTGGAGATCGGCGTGCTGTGCTCCAACGCCTCGTTGGCCGAAAACGAGGAAGATGAAGACCAGGGCGACCCCACCGAGATCGCGCTGCTGCGGGCAGGGGAGCGGTTCGGCCTGCAGCGTCCCACACTGCTGGAGGAAAAGCCCGAGGTCCGCGAGTACTCGTTCGATCCGGAGTTGATGATGATGGCCACGCTCCACCGCACAAATGACGGGTTCGAACTGGCCGTCAAGGGCGCTCCCCAGGCCGTGCTGGAAAAGTGTACGAACATCGCCGTCGGAAACGGCAGCGACACCGAGCCCCTCACCGACCAACTCCGCACGCAATGGGTCGAGCAAACCGAACAGCTTGCAGGGGAGGGGTTGCGTGTTCTCGGCGTGGCCGACCGCCGCGTGGAAAACGAGGACGAGGAACCGTACCGCCAACTTCGATGGGTCGGACTGGTGGGGCTGCTGGACCCGCCGCGCGAGGGCGTGGCCGAACTGGTCGACTCCTGCCACCGGGCCGGGATCCGCGTGGTGATGGTCACCGGCGACCAGTCGCAGACCGCACGGGCGATCGCCACCAGTGTGGACATCGCCGGGGAAGACTCGCCGACTGTCCGCGGCCGCGACCTGTCCGATCTCGATAACATCGACGACCAGCAGCGAAAGAAGGTGCTGGAGACCAACGTCTTCGCCCGTTTCAGCCCCGAGCAGAAGCTGGACGTGGTCGAGATATTCCAGGACGAGGGACACACGGTGGCCATGACCGGCGACGGCATCAACGACGCCCCGGCGCTGAAGAAGGCCGACA
>JBKHHV010000360.1:0-3001 GCA_046539005.1 Phycisphaerae bacterium | reverse complement strand
GCCTTGGCGTTCAGCGCTGTTCGAGACAGCACGGGTGTGCGGAGACACCCGTGGCGCCGGGCGGGGCGGTTAGCTTTCGGATCCGCTCGGCCGGGGATGCCCCAGGGGGAGGATCGTCAGCGGGTAGCAGCGCATCTGGGGGAAGGCACCCTCGATCACCTCGGCCGCCCGGGCGCGGGCGTCTTCGCTGCGGGCGACCAGTTGGGCCGTTCCGTCCCCTTGGGAGCCAACGCCTTTGCCCCCGTACACCAGCGGCTGAACGTCGTCCAGGGCGAGTACCTCGTGCAGCAGCGGGCTGGCAAGCTGGTCGGCCGAGGCCGGCGCCACGTCCTGGTCGAACCGCTCCTGGGCCTCGGTCATCAGCGCGCCAAGCTGCCGGGCATCGCCGGCGGTCAGGGCCCGGTGGGCCCGCCGCACGATCTGCTCGTTCTGTCGGCCCAGGGCTTCCCGCAGCGCCGGATCGTGCGGGTAGCCGGCTCGCAGGTCGGTGAGAATGCGGACGGTGTCCTTCTGCCCGGCGAGGTCCACGAAGAGCATGTGGATCGTCCCCTCGGGGAAGACCGGCTCGACCCGCACGTCCCCGTTGCGGAAGGTCAGCAGCACCGGCGTCTTGCCGTAGATGCATGCCTGGTCCATGCGGCCGCACTGGCTGCCGGTGAGCTTCTCGCCGCGGTAGGCGAGGTCCATCATCTCGTGAGGGAACAGCCCCAGGGAGTAGACCGCGTCGAAGGCCTGGGCAACGAGGATGCACACCGCGGCACTGCTGGAAACGCCCTTGCGGAGCGGCAGGTCCATGGCGGTGATGGTCAGGTCTACGCCGCCTTTCACGCCCGGATGCCCGAAGATCTCCCCGGCCACGCCCGCGCAGTAGCGGAAGAACTCCTCCTCGTCCCGGGCGGCCGAGAAGAGCGTCTGGCGGTCCCACGGGCAGCTCATGCGGCGTGTTCGGCCGGTGGGTCGGCCTTGCGGATCGGGGAGAATCGTCTCCACCGAGAAGCCTTCGCTGGGGGTGGCGACCGCCGAGAGCCCCTGGTCGGTTCCGATTACCAGGCAGTAGCCCGGGTGTCGCCCCAGTTCGGCGGCCCAGTCGCTGTGTTCTCCGAACAGGCACAGTCGCCCGGGTACGAACAGCCTGGCTTGTCGGCCGCGGTCGGTCATGGCTGGTCCGATCAGGTGAAGGTCCGTCCGGGCCCGTCGTCGTGCGGGCCCACCGACTGCTGGTTGCGCACCAGCACGTTGTGCAGTTCCTTGAACCGCCAGTTCACCGCGTGCAGGATGATCCCCAGAAACACGCACCCGGCCGAGAGCAGCACCAGCCCGGTCGCCAGGATCGCCAGGGGGAAGCGCCTGACCTCGGTGTACCCGCTCTCGATGTAGCCGATCACCGGAGGAAGCCCGGCGAGGATGCCCAGCAGGAAGATGACGATGCCCAGGCCGCCGAAAAAGGTCAGCGGCTTGAAGCCCCGGACGAGGTTGAACAGCTTCCACAGCACCCGCGTACCGTCGCGAAAAGTCCGCAGCTTCGACTCCGAGCCCTCCGGACGGCCGCGATAGGGCACCTGCACCTCGGTGACCGCCAGGCGGTAGTACAGCAGGTGGACCGTCAATTCGGTTTCCACCTCGAACCCGCTGGAGACGATGGGGATCCGCTCGACCACGCGGCGGTTGAACGCCCGGTAGCCGGAGAGGATGTCGGTAAGGTTCGTGCGGAAGATGTGATTGATCAGCCTGCGGACCAGCCCGTTGCCCGCCACGTGCAGCGGCCGGAACGATTGGTCGGAATACTCGCTCAGGCGTGCGCCCACCGCCATGTCGGCACGGCCTTGCAGTACGGGCTCCAGGAGTTGGCGTGCCTTGTCGGCGGGGTAGGTGTCGTCGCCGTCGACCATGATGTAGTAGTCGGCGATGACGTCGGCGAACATGCGCTCGATCACGTATCCCTTGCCCGCCCGGGGCTCGCGGATGACCACGGCGTCGTGTTCCTCGGCGATGGCGGCCGTGCGGTCGGTGCAGCAGTTATCGAAGACGTAGATGGTCGCCTCGGGCAGGGCCGCGCGGAAGTCGTCGATCACCTTGCCGATGGTGGCCTGCTCGTTGTAGCAGGGAATCAGCACCGCGATGGATGGTTGGTCGCTCATGAGCGTAGGTATGGTACTGTCGCCGGGCCGGGCGGGCAATGGTACAGCAGGAGCCCGCGGTGGCCCTGCGTGCCTTCTAGGGGGTCAGGCCCTTGGGCAGGTCGCTCTTCTTGAGCTGTGGATTGGTCTTGAACGGGTTGTACAGCGGATCGCCGATCAGCGTCATCCGCCAGCTCGCCTGGGGGACCGTCCGCCAGTAGCACTCGGCGAGGGTATACCGCCCGGTCAGCAGCAGCCCGAAGAATTCCTTGGGCACCGGGAAGGCCCCGAGGTAGGGCTCGTTGACCGGACCGATGGTGGCGGCCACGCCGTTCTGGATCATCTGCGGGCACCATTCCTGGCTCTTGGGGTTGCGGAGGTTCCTGGCCTCGAAGCTGGCGATGTGCCAGCCGACCGCGCCGGGGTTCCACTGGAAGGCGGGCACGTACTTCTGCAGCGAGTACCAGCCCACGTAGAGGGCGGCCTGGGGGCACTTGCCCCGCTGGAAGACGCTGCGTTCGGTGTCCAGCACGGGGGGCAGCTCGACGTCGTGCTTCTTGAGCATCGCGTAGAGGTCGGTCAGGTGCTTGTCGTAGGCGGGGTGCTTGCCGCCGGCGTCGATGTAGATCTTCCCTTCCAGGCCTTCCTTCTCGGCCGCCAGCGAATCCTTGATGATCCGTTTGGCGTCGGAGGCACTGGGCCCGTCGATCCGGGCGGCCATGAGAGTGGGCGGCACGCGCTTGCCGCGCAGTTGCGGCTCGATCCGCCAGTGCAGCGGGTTGGGGACGCTCTTCTTGAGGGGGTAGTTGCGGTGCCACAGCAGCGCCAGTTCGCTGTCGACGGCGGCACGGCTGTCGGTGCGCCGGTCGGCGATTTCGGCGGCC
>JBKHHV010000102.1:0-12285 GCA_046539005.1 Phycisphaerae bacterium | reverse complement strand
CGGCCGTGGTGGTGCTGAACCCCGGCGCCACCGAGCACAACGGGGACGTGGTTCTGTTGCTGCGGGTGGAGGGAATCAGCGGGTACTCCAACATCCACGTCGCCCGCAGCCCCAACGGTGTGGATAATTGGGACGTCGATCCCGAGCCGATCCTGCAGTTTGGGCTGCCCGGGCTGCGATACGAAAAGTGGGGATGCGAGGACGCCCGCATCGTGCACCTCGAGGAAGAAGACGCCTGGTACATCACCTACACCGCCTACTCGCCGGCAGGATCGGCCGTGGGGCTTGCGCGCACGACCGACCTGAAGACCGCCGAGCGCGTGGGGCTGATCTTCTCGCCCAACAACAAGGACGCCGTCTTCTTTCCCTGCCGTTTCGAGGACCGATGGGCTGCCCTGCACCGCCCCGACGCGGGGGGCAGTATCGAGAACATCTGGATCGCCTACTCCAGGGACCTGATCTACTGGGGCGAGCCGCACTGTGTCCTCCTGGAACACTCCGGGCCGGCGTGGGACGGCGTGAAGGTCGGCGCCGGACCCCCGCCCGTCCGCACCGAGCACGGCTGGCTGCTGCTCTACCACGGGGTCAAGGGCTACGGCGCCGAACTGGTCTACCGCGTGGGCGCCGCCCTGCTGGACCTGAAAGAACCCTACCGCATGACCCACCGCTCGCCAGGGTGCATCATGTTCCCCTGCGGACAGGAGGAACTGTCCGGGCTGGTGCCCAACGTGGTCTTCCCCACCGGACTGCTGCGACGCGACGACGAACTGTGGATGTACTATGGAGCGGCCGACACGCGCGTGTGCCTGGCAAGGGCGAAGCTCCAGGATGTGCTGAACACGCTGGAACCCGTCAGCCGGAGAGAATGACATGAGCAATGCCCTGAAGGAACGGGTCGCCCTGGTGACCGGCGGAGGCGCAGGTATCGGCAAGGCAACGGCCAAACTGCTCGCCGGGAATGGTGCGAAAGTCGCCGTGCTGGACCTGCGCGAAGAGAAAGCCCAGCAGACCGCCCAGGCGATCCGCGACGAGGGAGCCGAAGCGATCGCCCTGGCCGCCGACGTGTCCGACCCCGGGCAGATGAGCGCGGGCGTGGGGCGCATCGAGAGAGAATGGGGGCGACTGGACGTGGTCTTCGCCAACGCCGGGATCAACGGCGTATGGGCACCCCTGGATGAGCTGAAGGTCGAGGAATTCGACCAGACCATCGCCGTGAACCTGCGGGGAGCGTTTCTTACCGTCAAGTTCGCCCTGCCTTTGTTGAAGGTTCACGGCGGATCAGTGGTGCTGACCGCGTCGGTCAACGGAACGCGCGTCTTCAGCAACACCGGGGCGACGGCCTACTCCTGCAGCAAGGCGGCGATCGTGGCGATGACCCGCATGCTCGCTCTTGAACTCGCCGAACACCACATCCGCGTGAACGTCATCATTCCCGGACCGGTGAAGACCGAGATCGGCCAACGGACCGAGAAACGCAACCTCGACGACGCCGGGGTCAAGGTGGAGTACCCCGAAGGCACCGTGCCGCTCACCGAGGGCGATCCGGCGCGGCCGGAGGATGTCGCCAAGCTGGTGGCCTTCCTGGCATCCGACGCGGCGAGCTTCATCTCCGGCTCGGAAGTCACGATCGACGGGGCCGAGTCGCTCCTGCA
Source organism: Phycisphaerae bacterium (assembly GCA_046539005.1). Taxonomy (GTDB): domain Bacteria; phylum Planctomycetota; class Phycisphaerae; order SM23-33; family SM23-33; genus CAZFPT01. Next base: position 10,633 of record JBKHHV010000102.1, on the reverse strand, counting down.
GGGCTAACGGTATTGCCGACGCGGGCGGACGTTCTGCCCGGGCGCATTCATTGTCCCCACCACGAAAGTCACGGACAACATGGAATACGACGCGATATGCATCGGGGGTGGCCCCGGCGGAAGCGCCGCCGCCCAGCAGGTCGTCCAGCGCGGAGGCACCGCGTGTCTCATCGAACGCGACCGCCTGGGCGGCACCTGCCTCAATGTCGGGTGCATGCCCACCAAGGCGCTGCTGGCAAGCGGCGAGCGACGCTGGGACATGAAATCCGCCTGCGACCTGGCCCTTCCCGCGGCCGACGTGAAACCGGACGGGACTCTCGTGATGCGGCGCGTCCATCGGATCGTCGATGACCTCCTGACGGCCACGCGCGACAAGATCGACGGCATCGAGAACCTGCACCTGGTCGGCGGCGAGGCGAGCGTGATCGACGCCCACACCGTCGGCGTGGAGACCGAGGAAGGGCCGAAGCAGTTCCAGGGCCGATGCCTGGTCATCGCCACCGGTTCCCAGCCTGTCCGTCCCGACTTTCTTCCGTGGAGCAGCGAGAGGGTGTGGACCAACGCCGAGGCCGTTCGCGCAGAAACGCTGCCTGAGAGCCTGCTGGTGCTGGGCGGCGGCCCGTTGGGATGCGAGTTTGCCTGCGCCTACGCCGAGTTGGGGTCGAATGTGTGCCTGGTGGAAATGAAGGACCGCCTTTTGCCGCTGCTGCCGGAATACGCCGGCGAGGCCGCCCGCAAGTGCCTCCAGCAACGCGGGGTCGACCTGCACATCGGGGAAAAGGTCATCGACGTGAAGTCCGACGGCGACCGCATCCGCGCCGAGTGCGAGAGCAACTGTTCGTTCGAGGGCACACACGTGTTGGCCGCACTGGGACGCCGGGCCTGCCCCCGGACCATGGGGCTGGAGAAGCTGGGCGTGGAATGCCGCAAGGACTTCATCCCCGTCGACGAATGCTGCCGCACGAGCGTGGAGGGTGTCTTCGCCGCCGGCGACGTGGCCGAAGCCCGGAACCACAGCCATCTCGCCGAGCGCATGGGCGTGGTCGCCGGAGACCAGATCATGGGCGTGGATTCCCGCGACAGCCGCGACGTGCTGCCGATGGGCGTCTACCTGCATCCGCACATCGCCCACGTCGGGCGCACCGGGGAGGACGCCCGGGCGGCCGGCTTCGACCCGGTGACCGTCCGCAAGGACTACGCCGACGCCGGAACCGCCTGGTTGCACGCCCGCACCGACGGCGGACTGGAACTGACCGCCGACCGCAAGAGCGGGCAGATCCTCGGGGCGACCTGGATCGGCCCCCACGCAATGGACATGCTGGAAGAGATCGTGCTGGCGATGAAGCACGAACTGACCGTCGACCAGATCTACCGCACCATGCACCCCCACCCCAGTTTCCAGGAAATGCTGCACGCCCTCGCCGAGCAACTGATGACCGCCGACTGACTGCGAGGGCTTCTCAGGCGGATTCCGCCACCCTACAATACCTTGTCCGCGATCCGAGCCCAGGGAGACAGGCATGCCGTATCGAGTGAAGGCACACGAGCCACCCGCCCAGGCCGTAAAGCGCATGGCGATCGAACAGGTCGGCAAGGCCATCGGCGAGTTGCGCAACCCCGACATGGACGCCCACGCCGCCGTCCACCAGGTCCGTAAGCGGTGCAAGAAGATCCGCGCCCTGCTGCGACTGGTCCGCCCGACGATGGAGGGGATCTACTCCGAAGAGAACGCCTGGTACCGCGACGTCGCCCGGAAGCTTTCCGACCTGCGCGACGCCGAGGCGATGATAGAGACCTTCGACGACCTGCGCGAGATCTTCCAGGAACTGCTGGACGAGGAGGCCTTCGGGCAAGTTCGGCAAGGCCTGGTCGCCCGGCGCGACCGGATGGCCGACGGCGAGGCCGATTTGGAAGCACTGCGCCCTGAACTTGCCATTCACCTGGACAACGCACGCCCCCGCATCGAAACCTGGCCGATCCCCGACGGGGGGTTCGATGTGTTTGCGGGGATCGAGAAAGTCTACGATCGCGGACGCACAGCCATGAGCGAGGCCTACCGCAAGCCCGGTGAAGAAGCCTTCCACGAATGGCGCAAACGCGTGAAATACCTTCGCTACCAGGTGCGGATGCTGCGGGGCATCTGGCCGGCGATCCTCCGCCCGCTGCGCGGACAGCTCAAGACCCTCTCCGACTACCTCGGCGACGAGCACGACCTTTCGGTCTTCGGGGAAACCCTGCGGAAGGAAGGAAAGGAACTCACCGAAGACCGCACGCTGGAGGCACTGCTGGCGCTGGTGGAACAGCGGAAAGACGAACTGCGCGCCCGGGCCCGCCCCCTGGGTACACGCATCTACGCCGAGAAGGCCGGGCGCTTCACCAAACGGATGGCGACCTACTGGGACGCGTGGCAGCAGCAGTTGGCATCGAGGCCGATCCTGGCTCATCAACAGGTCTCGGCGTGAGCGGCCTGCACCTGCGCCGTTACGAGCCGGGCGACCACGACTCCGTGTGGCACCTGCACAACCTCGCCCTGCAGGACGTCGGCGCCCACGGCGGCAAGGACGACTGGGACGACGACCTGCACCATGTAGAAGAAGCCTACCTCGCCGGAGGCGGGGAGTTCCTGGTGGGCGAAGCGGACGGCCGACTGGTGGCCATGGGGGCACTGGAACTCACCGGCGACCGTCGGGGGAAGATCAAGCGCATGCGCGTTCACCCCGACTACCAGCGTCGTGGGTTCGGACGCCGCATTTTGCAGACGCTCACCGAAACGGCCCGGCGGCTCGGGCTCCGCTCCCTGCACCTGGACACCACCACGAAGCAGACGGCCGCCCAGGCCCTGTACGAGTCGGAGGGGTTCCGCTGCACGGGCACGCAGGAGTACCGCAACGGCGATCTGCGGTTCACGCTGCTGCTGTATGAAAAGCCGCTGCGCTGAGCGTGGCTCAAAGCGGCCGCGCCGCACGGAAAGCCCCCGGGCAGGTCCCTGCCCCGCCAGGCCGCAACGCGCCACCCCGACTCAGCCGATTACCGGCTGCGATGCTCCAGGAACATCTCCTCCATGGCATCGAGCCACTGGGGAATGTCCTTGGGCACGCGGGATGTCACCAGGTTCTGGTCGCGGACGACGGGTCTGTCGTAGTAGACCGCACCGGCTTCCTTGAGTTCTTCGCTGACACCGGAGTAGCAGGTCATCTGGCGGTCTTCCACCACGCCGGCGGTCACGAGCACCTGCGGACCGTGGCATATCGCCGCCACCGGCTTGCCGGACTTGTACATGGTGCGTGCGAAGTCCACGACGGCCTGGTTCTTGCGGATGGCTGCGGGGGCCTTGCCGCCCGGCAGCACCAGCGCGTCGTAGTCGGCCGGGTCGGCGGCGGCGGCGGCCTTCTCGACCAGCAGCGACACGTCGGCGCTGTAGGACTTCACCTTGCCGGTTCTGGGTCCGATGACGGTCACTTCGGCCCCGCGATTGGTCAGGTGCGCCAGCGGCATCAACGCCTCTTCGTGCTGGAAATCGTCCCCGGTGAGCACCGCTACCTTCATGCCGGCCAGCGGCTTGTGAGAGTCGGCCGTGTTGTCCATCGAACCGTTCTCGTTCCCGCAGCCGCCCAGTGCTGTCAGCATGGCCGCCAGTACGACAAGTCGCATCGTCTTCATGGTAGGTCCTTTCCTTTTTCGGTCCCGTTACGTGGGAATTCTATGCACGCCAACGGGGCCATACCGGCGGTCAGATCGTCAACAGCAGTCTGCCCGGGCACTCCAGCAACTGGATGACCTCGTTCATGAACCGGGCGGCCGTGGCACCGTCGATGATGCGGTGGTCGTAGCTCAGCGACAGCGGCATGATGAGCCGCTGGGCGATGGCTCCGTCGTAGACCACCGGCTGGGGCTTGCCGCGCCCCACCAGCAGGATGGCGGCCTCGGGTTTGTTGATGATGGGCGTCACGAACCAGCCTCCCACCGACCCGACATTGGAAATGGTAAAGGTTCCGCCGCGGAGGTCGTCCACACCGAAGTCGCCCTCGCGTGCCTTCTGCGCCAGCTCGGCCGTCTGGCGTGCGATATGGGCGATGGAAAGCTGGTCGGCGTTGCGGAGAACCGGCACCACCAGCCCGCGGTCGGTGTCCACGGCGATTCCGAGCGAGATGTAATCCTTGTAAATGATCTCGCCGGAGTCCATGTCGATCCGGGCGTTGACGGTGGGGTGCATTTTCAGCGCGCTGGCGACCGCCCGCATCACAAACGGCAGCAGCGTGAGCTTGACTCCCTGGTCCTGGAAGTCGGACTTGTGCTCCTTGCGGAAGGCGTCCATCGCGGTGACGTCGGCGGTGTCGAAGTGCGTCACGTGCGGGATGGTCGAAAAGCTGTCGGCCATCTTTTCGGCGATGGTCCGCCGGACCTTGGACATCTTCTCACGGCGGACGGGCCCCCACTTGTCGGTATCGGCCTGGCCGGGGGCTTCCTCGGCGGCGCCCCTGGGCGCCTGGGGCGCGCCGGAGGTCGCCTTGCGGACGTAGCCCATCAGGTCCGATTCCTCGATGCGTCCCCCGGGCCCGGAGCCCTCCACCTGGGAGAGGTCCACGCCCATCTCCCGCGCTTTGCGGCGCACGGACGGGCCGGCCGGGATCAGCTTGTCCGGGCGACCCGGCTCGGGGCGGGGTTCGGCGTCCGACTCGGCCGACCGGGTGGCGGGCTTCTGCTCCGCCTCGCGCTCCTGCTTTGCCTCGGGCTCCTGCTCGGCGGTTTCCTCGGCTTGGGGTTTCTGCTCCGAGGGTTCTTCCTGCTCGGGCTCGGGTTCGGCCTGGGGCTTCTTTTCTTTGCCGGCAGACCTCTCTTCCTTGTCGGCAGGGGCTTCTTGCTCGCCTTCGCCGCCATCGCCGCCTTCCTGGAAAGTGGCGATGGTCTGGCCGACCTTGACGGTCTGGCCGGACTCCACCTCGATGGATTCGATCGTACCGGCCTTGGGGGCGGGCACCTCCACCGAGGCCTTGTCCGTCTCAATCTCGATGACGCCCTGCTCGGCTTCGACCTTGTCCCCGGCCGAGACCAGCACGTTCACGACGTCGGCCGAGTCGATTCCCTCGCCGAGGTCAGGCAGTTTGATCGGTTCCGACATGCAACGTTCCTTCCGTTTCTGATCGGCCGCGTTCAGGCGGTCTGGGGGTTGGGTTTGTCCGGGTCGTAGTCCAGTTCGTCCAGGGCGGCCTTGAGGTCCTCGGGCTTCAGCACGTCCATCTTAACAAGCTGGTAGAGAGCTTCGATGGCGATACTCTCGGCGTCCACCTCGAAATGCCTCCGCAGCACCTTGCGGGTATCGGACCGCCCGAACCCGTCAGTGCCCAGGGTGCCCATGGGCCCGGGCAGCCAGGGGGTAATCTGGTCGGCGAGGTTGTGCACGTAGTCGCTGGCGGCCACGAACGGCCCCTGTTCGCCTTCCAGCAGTTCTTCGAGATAGCATCTGCGCTGCTCCTCGGTGGGATGAAGCTTGTTCCAGCGTTCGGTCGCCTCGGCATTGCGGTGCAGTTCGTTATAGCTGGTGACCGAGTATATCTTCGAGGAGATGCCGAACTTCTCGCTCAGCAGGTCGGCCGCCCGGATGCTTTCCCGCAGAATCGACCCGCTGCCCAGCAGGTGGACGGCGGCTTTCTCGTCGTCGGCCTTCCGTTCGTCCAGCAGGTACATGCCCTTGAGGATCCCCTCGCGGACGCCTTCGCGGTCGGGCATGGGCGGATGCTCGTAGTTCTCGTTCTGCAGCGTAAGGTAGTAGATCACGTCCTCGCCGTCGGCGTACATCCGCTTCATGCCTTCCACGAAGAGGGTGATGATCTCGTAGGCATAGGCCGGGTCGTAGGCCCGCACGTGCGGGAACGCCGCGGCGATCAGGTGCGAATGTCCGTCCTGGTGCTGGAGGCCTTCGCCGTTGAGGGTGGTTCGACCGGCGGTGCTCCCAAGCATGAAGCCCCGGGCCCGCATGTCGCCGGCCGCCCAGATCTGGTCGCCCACGCGCTGGAAGCCGAACATCGAGTAGTAGATGAAAATGGGGATCATCGGCACTCCGCGGGTGGCGTAGGCGGTGCCGGCCGCCATGAACGAAGCCATCGAGCCGGCCTCGGTGATTCCCTCTTCGAGGATCTGTCCGTCGGTGGCTTCCTTGTAGTACAGGATGGTCTCGGCGTCGACCGGTTCGTAGAGTTGACCCACGTGGGAGTAGATCCCCACTTGGCGGAACAGCGCCTCCATGCCGAAGGTGCGGGACTCGTCAGGCACGATGGGCACGATGTACTTACCGACCTTGTCGTCCTTGAGCAGCTTGCCGAGGAACCGCACGAACGCCATCGTCGTGGAGACCTCCCGATCACCGGAGCCTTCCAGGAATTCGCGGTAGTCCTCGATGGTGGGCGTCTCGATCGCGTCCGCCAGCAACTTCCGCGAGGGCACCTCGCCCCCGAGCCTGGTCCGGCAGGCCTTGAGGTACTCCATCTCCTCCGAGTCTTCCGGAGGCCGGTAGAAGGGCGCCTTCACCACGTCCTCGTCGGAGATCGGGATCGCGAAGCGGTTGCGGAACTCGATCAGCTCTTCTTCGTTGAGCTTCTTCTGCTGGTGGGTGATGTTCTTGCCTTCGCCGGCCTCGCCGAGCCCGTAGCCCTTGACCGTCTTGGCAAGGATGACCGTGGGCTTGTCGTTCTCGTTATCGAAGGCGGCCTTGAAGGCGGCGTAGACCTTCTCTGGGTCGTGGCCACCGCGGCGAAGCTTCTCCAACTTCTCGTCGCTGAGGTTCTCCACCGCCTTGAGCAGTTCCTCGTGCTTGCCGAAGAAGTGCTCACGGATGTACGACCCCGGCGAAACGGTGTATTTCTGGTACTCCCCGTCGACGGTGCGGTTCATCACCTCGGTGAGCAGCCTGCCGTACTCGCCGTAAATCAGCGGGTCCCAGTCGGAGCCCCAGACGACCTTGATGACGTTCCACCCGGCCCCGCGGAAGGCGCCCTCCAGTTCCTGGATGATCTTGCCGTTGCCGCGGACCGGTCCGTCCAGCCGCTGGAGGTTGCAGTTGATTACGAAGATGAGGTTGTCCAGTTTCTCCCGGGCCGCCAGCGTGATGGCGCCCAAGGTCTCCGGCTCGTCGGTCTCCCCGTCGCCGAGGAAGGCCCACACCTTCGCGTCGGTCTGCTCCAGCAGGCCGCGGTCGACGAGGTAGTGCTGGAACCGCGCCTGGTAGATCGCCTGGATCGCCGCCAGCCCCATCGACACGGTGGGAAACTGCCAGAAGTCCGGCATGAGCCACGGGTGGGGATAGCTGGAAAGCCCGCCGCCTTCGGCGAGTTCCTGGCGGAAGTTCTCCAGGTGCTTCTCTTCGAGTCGGCCTTCCATGAACGCCCGGGCGTAGTTGCCCGGGGAGGCATGCCCCTGGAAGTAGACCAGGTCGCCGGGGAAGTCCCCGGTCCGCCCGCGGAAGAAGTGGTTGTGTCCGACCTCGTAAAGATTCGCGACCGACTGGAACGTGGAGATGTGCCCGCCGATGCCGGGGTTGAGCTTGTTGGCGCGGTGGACCATCGCCATGGCGTTCCAGCGCACCAGGCTCTTGATGCGGCGTTCCAGTTCGCGGTTGCCCGGGTAGCGGGGCTGATCGTCGGGGTTGATGGTGTTGATGTACGGCGTGGTCGGATCGTAGGGCACCTCGACGCCGCGGCGGTAGGCCTCTTCGCCGAGGACCTCCAGCAGGTAGTTGACCCGGTCGGGCCCGTGCGTCTCGTGGGTGAACTCCAACGCCCCCAGCCAGTCCTGCGTCTCCGGCGGATCCACGTCCCGGTCGTTGTACGGAATGCGATACTCGCTCATCACGTCCTCTTGGGTTTGTAGATTTCGACGGCCGAGCCGAGAAACACCTCGGCCGCGTTGGCGATCGTCTCGTTCAGCGTCGGGTGCGGATGGATGGTCTCGGCGACGTCCTCTGCGGTGCAGCCCATCTCCATCGCCAGGGCGGCCTCGGCGATCAGTTCTCCGGCACCGTAGCCCACGATGCCCACGCCCAGCACGCGCCCGCTCGCGGGCTCCAGCAGGAACTGGGTAAGTCCCTCGGTTCGTCCCAGCGCCTGGGCACGCCCGGACGCCGCCCAGGGGTAGGTCGCCTTCTCGAACTCCACGCCGTCAGTCTTCGCCTGCGTCTCGGTAAGACCGGCCCAGGCGATCTCGGGGTCGGTGAACACCACGGCCGGTATCGCCCGCGGTTCGAAGGGCTCCTGTTTGTCCTGCAGCGTCGCCACGGCGATCTTCGCCCCGGCGGTGGCTTTGTGGGCGAGCATGGGCTCTCCGGCAATGTCGCCGATGGCGAGGATCTTCCCGTCGTCGGTCCGTTGGAAGCGGTCGACCTGCACGAAGCCCCGCTCGTCGAGCTGCAGGTCGGTATTCTCCAGCCCCAGATCCCTGGAGTTGGGCCATCGCCCCACCGAGATCAGCACGCGCGCGAAGGTTTCCTCCCCGTCGCCGTCCTCGCCCTCAAAGCCGACCTTCACACCCTCGCCGGTGTCCTCCAGCGAGGTGACTTTCGTCTTGAGGCGGATGGAATCGAACCGCTTCTCCAGGTGTTTGTGCAGGGGGCGCACCAGGTCCCGGTCGGCCCCGGGCAGCAGACCGTCCAGCAGTTCGAGAACGGTCACCTTGCTGCCGAGCCGGGCATACACCGTGCCCATCTCCAGGCCGATGTACCCGCCGCCGATGACCAGCAGCGATTCCGGCACGTCCGGCAGGTCCAGAGCGCCCGAGGAGTCCATGACCCGCTCGGAGTCGATCTGCCACGGTTTCGGCACGGCCGGCACGGAACCGGCCGCGAGGATGCACTTCTCGTAGGTGAGCGTGTCGTCGTCGTAGGTGTCCCGATCGCCCCCGGAGAGCGTCAGCGTGCCGGAGTCGGCAAAGGTGGCACGGGCGACCACGTGGCGTACCTTTCGCTTTCTGGCGATCTGGGCGAGCCCGTCGGTGAGGGTGTCCACGACCTTTTCCTTGCGGCCGCGGAGGGTATCGACGTCGATCTCGGGCTTCTGAAAATGCAGCCCCCACTCGGGCAGTTCTTCCACGGCGTCGGTGAGAACCTGCGTGGCGTGCAGCAACGCCTTGGAGGGAATGCACCCCCTCAGCAGGCACGTGCCGCCCAGGCGCGGCGACTGCTCGACGACGGTCACCTCGAAACCCGCGTCGGCCGCCAGAAACGCAGCCGCGTATCCTCCGGGCCCGCCGCCCAGTACGACGATCTCACTGTGCATGTACCGGTCCTTTTCGTTGCCTTGGGGGCGTGTAAGCCCTGTCGCGTTCAACGGTCAGGGCATTATAGGCCCACGGGGACGCCTGGACCGGAGAAGTCAGTCCCCGTTGTGTTCGGTCGGGTCCTGCTGATTGCGTCCCGAGAAGAAGACGACGATGACGGATGCCAGCCCATGGTCCGGACACAAGCGTTGCCATCCCCACCAGAATCCCTCGGACCCTCATCGTCGCTCGGTGGGTCTGGCGTGCTGCTGACTCCATGTCCCTGACGACGGCGAGGATCGACTCGGTTGCATTGCGGAATTCCCTCGACCACAGCCAACAATGAGCCGCCTATAGGAAACTCCAACGCGCCGCGCGAAGAACCACCCCCAATTTGTGTCGCACACAACTGCACCCCCAATTTGTGTCGCACACAACTGAATGCCCCGCCCGGGGAGGCTCTTGATAACCCCGCCTCGGCCGCTATCATCGGGGGTCTTTCCCCAACACGCGGAGTGAGCATGGCATCGTTCAAGCTGAACATTGCGAACATCCAGGGCTGTCCGGAGGCCGAGGAACTGGTGAACCTCATGAACGAGTACGGCCTCCCGGAAGGCGACGAATTCGGCGTGCTGACGGCCACCGCCAGTGGAGGCTCGGCGTTCGGAACCCTCCTTCGCCGCACCAAGCAGGCCGTCCAGAAGCTGGACCCCGAGAGCAACGAGGTGGTCTCCGACGCGGTGGAAAAGGTGACGCTGTATCCCTTCGGTGTGCGCCCCGAAACCAACCGCCTGGAGGTCTACGCCGGGAGCAAGTCGGCCATTGAGCAGGTGGGCGTGTTCTTCGGCTCCTGCCTGGCGCTGCCCACCGTGGTCGAGCCGCTGGAACTGGACGTCCAGGCCGCGATTCACTGGCTCAGCGAGAACACCCAGCGATTCCAACTCAAGAGTGTCCGCGTGAACGAGTACGCCCACAACTCCTACATGTTGGGGCCCTACTCGCCCAAGTTCCTCGACACCGCCCACGGCCAGGAGTTCATGGAACAGTACGGCGAGTTCATCGCCACCGCGGCCGCCCGGTTCCAAGGCCCGACCGGCCGCGTGAACGTTACCCTCCGTCCGCTGGCGGTGATGAATTTCTCCTGCAACGAGGACGACCAGCACGAGGTCCAGTCGATCCTCCGCAAGCTCGTGCCTTAGAAGAACTGTTTGGAAAGCCCCCTCGGCTACGAGCGGCCCGGTCGCCTGGGCCTCCGCCTTCGCAGGGCCAGCACGCCACCGAAAGCCACCAGGCTCAGTGTTGCCGGTTCGGGCACGGCCGCGACGAACAGGCCCGCCGAGCCGTCCGTGAATTCCAGCGCCACGGGCATCTCTCCCCAGGCGTTGATATC
>JBKHHV010000101.1:0-12361 GCA_046539005.1 Phycisphaerae bacterium | reverse complement strand
CGATCACATTCCCGGCAAGAGCCCGGCGGAACTGGCGGAAATCGCCCCGCAGTATGACGGCATGATCGTCCGTTCGGGCGTGAAGGTGACGGCCGAGGTGCTGGAAAACCCCGGTCGGCTCAAGGGCATCGCCCGTGCCGGCGTCGGCGTGGACAACATCGACGTGCCGGTGGCGACCTCCAAGGGGGTAATCGTCATGAACACCCCCGGCGGCAACACCGTGTCCACCGCGGAACTGGCGTTTACGCTGATGCTCGCCCTCTCGCGGAAGATCGCCCCGGCCAACGCTTCACTGAAGAGCGGCGCCTGGGATCGCAAGAAGTTCCAGGGCACGCAGTTGGCAGGCAAGACCCTCGGCGTAATCGGCATGGGACGCATCGGGCAGGAGGTCGCCAAGCGGGCGGCCGCCTTCGAGATGCGGGTGATCGGGTACGACCCGTTCTTCGCCGGCAAGTCCGACACGCCCGTCGAGATGGTCAAGGACCTGCAGGAACTCTGCAAGCGGGCCGACTACATCACCGTCCACGTGCCCAAGACGCCGGAGACGGCGGGCATGATCGGCGAGGAGGAACTGGCGGTCATGAAGCCGTCGGTCCGGCTGGTCAACGCCGCCCGGGGCGGGATCATCGACCCCGAGGCGCTGCTGAAGGCGATCAAGGAAGAACGCGTCGCCGGAGCGGCGCTGGACGTGTGGACCTCCGAGCCCCCCGAGACCGAGACCGAGCTGGAACTGATTCAGCAGGATAACGTTCTCGGTGTGCCGCACCTGGGCGCCTCCACAGAGGAGGCCCAGGAGCAGGTCGCCCTGGACGCCGCCGAGCAACTGGTGACGGCCCTTCGCGGCGGCGAGGTGCGCAACGCCCTCAACGCCCCGGGCTTCGGAGCGGCGATCCCCGAGTGGATGATCCCCTACACCGAACTGTGCAAACGCCTGGGTACGGTGCTGACTTCCACCACCCCCGGCGCCCTCAAGAAGGTGGAGGTGATCTTCCGCGGGAAGATCGGCGAGGCGAACGTGGCCCCGCTGACCACCTACATGCTGGTGGGGCTGCTGAGCCCGCACATGGACCACCCGGTGAACATCATCAACGCACCGGTGCTGGCCGAGGAACGCGGCGTGGAGGTCGAGCAGATCACTTCCGCGAAAGTGAAGGAATTCACCAACATGGTCGAGGTCGTCATCGAAACCGACCAGATGCGGCGCTCCGCCAAGGGCACCATCTTCGGAAACCGCTTCCCGCGGATTATCGGGATCGACGGCTTCCGCATGGAGATGAAGCCCGAGGGGCACGTGCTGGTAATCTTCAACGACGACAAGCCCGGCGTGGTCGGGCGGTACGGCACGGTGCTCGGAAGCAAGGGCATCAACATCGCCGACATGACCTTCTCCCGCAAGCTCGAGCCGGCCAAGGCCGTCGTGGGTATCAACCTCGACAGCGCCCCCGACCAAGAGGTGCTGGAAGAACTGCGGTCGCTGGACTTCGTGGACGCGGCGTACTACCTGGAACTGCCCGTCCTCTACCAGCCCGAGAAGGCCGGCGAGTAAGCCACCTCAGGCGCCGGCGCTGCCCGGCGTCGCCAGACAGACAGCAAATGCCGACTCCGCAGGCGGAAATGGGCGGGTCATTCCGGTGGCCCGCCCGTTTCATTGCCCACCTCGTCCGGCCGACGGCTCAACTGCGGTTGACGACGTCCACGTCTTCGAACACGAACCGCTCGCCCCCGCAGGGCTTCAGCAGCGGGGCATCGATCAACCCGCCGCGGATGTGCCGGGCCCACATGCCCGCGTAGGGAACATCGTCCTTCGGTTCGGCGGGCCAGGTTACGTTGAACCCGTCGATCACCAGGTTTTCAGCGTTCTCCACCACCATGGCGGCGTTCTGGCGACGGGCCTCGAGGTTGCGGTTGGCGTACTGGCTGGAGCCCGTCGCCCCGTCCGAGGGGGAGAGTTGCTCGGCGTCCTCCAGGTCGGTGAAGCGCAGGTGCACATCGCGCAGGACCACGTTCTCCAGCATCGTCCCGTCTTGGGCGGTCATCAGAACCCGCCCGACACCGGTGGCGACGAAGTTGGAGATCTGCACGTTGCGGATCCGGCCCAGAGGGACATCCCACCCCACGTGCTGCTTGACCTCCAGTTGGATCGGCCGATCCAGCCAGGGTTCGCAGTGGGTGTCGCCCACGCAGTTGGAGACCACCACATCTTCCACCGTACCGCCGGCCCAGATGCCGATGGTGAACATCCGGTTGCACTCGTACATCACGCAGTTGCTCACGGCGACCTGGCGGATGTCGCTCTCGGTCTCCTGCCCCAGGCCGATGCCGATGCAGTTGCTGCGGACCACGCAGTTGCTGATCGTCACCCGCTCGGTCGAACGGGCGTCCCTGGTGGCCTTGAGGATGATCGCGTCGTCTCCGCAGCTCAGGTGGCAGTTGGAGATGTTCACGTCCCGACAGCCGTTGATGTCGAACCCGTCGGTGTTGGGTCCGTAGAGGTCGTTTTCCACGCGCACGCGGTGGATCGTCACGTCATCGCAGCAGTAGGGGTGAACCGTCCAGCCGGGCGAGTTGATGATCCGCACGTTTTCGAGCGTCAGGTGCCGGCAGCGGCGGAACTCCAGCATCGGGTGCATGCGGGGTTGCTTGGCGCGCTTCCATTTCCGCCCCTCGGCAGGCGGGTCCCAGAAGGCCGGTCCGCTGCCGTCCAGCGTGCCCCCGCCACTGATGGTCACGTGCTCGCATTCGTCGGCGACGATAAAGAACCGCTTCTGGTCCTGGAAATTGCGGCTGGGTTGCTCGGGGAAGTCATCGAGGTCGCGGCTGGCCTGCAGAACCGCCGCGGGGTGAAGTTCCAGCGTGAGGCGGGAACGCAGGTGCAGCGTGCCGCTGATCCACCTCCCGGCCGGGATGAACACCGTTCCGCCATCGCCCCCGGCGACGGTGTCTATGGCGCTCTGGATGGCGTCGGTGCAAAGGGTGTCGGGGCGTGCTCCGTGGTCGGCAATGGAGACCACGCGGTGTACTTCGCTCATCGAATCTGCTCCTCGGTTCGGGCCTGTGAAGGGGCAGAGCCTACTCTGCTATGCTGAAGTTGACAAGTCCCGGACGATAAGAGGCATTTTTTGTCCTGCCGGTTGCGGCCCGGGTCGCGCCGGGCCAAAATGGTCCCACAGGCTCAACTTCTCCGCCGGAAAGGAGTGAACCATGGAACTGAAGGAAGCAATTCGCAAACGCTACAGTTGCCGCTCCTACGAGCCTCGGCCCGTCGAGGAGGACAAGCTGCGGGCCGTGCTGGAAGCGGGGCGGCTGGCACCGTCGGGACGGAACCTCCAGGACTGGAAGTTCGTGGTCGTCCGCGACGCCGACAGGCGGGCGAGGCTCGTGGAGGCCTGCGAGCAGGAGTGGATGGCGTCGGCGCCGGTGATCATCGCGGTGGTGAGTACCGATCCGGCACGCACGATGTTCTGCGAGATCCCCGCGGCCCCGGTGGACTGCGCGATCCCCATCGACCACATGACGCTCGCGGCCACGGCCGAGGGGCTGGCGACCTGCTGGGTCGGACACTTCAAGCAGGATGCCTGCAAGCAGATCCTCGAGGCCCCGGCCGATACGCAGATCATCGAACTGCTGACGCTCGGCTACCCGGCCGACACGCCGGGGGAGAAGAAACGCAAACCCCTGGACGAACTGGTCTGCTGGGACCGCTACGCGTAAGGGGGCATCATGATCGGGATCACGGATATGGCGATCATGCTCAGCGGCCTGGTGGTGCTGGTCTTCCATATGTATCTTGCGGTCCGCCCACAGTACGTGCGGAACCACTGGCTGCATCGGGCCGGGCTGGTGGGCTTCGGAATCATGGTGCTGGGAGTGTTCTTTGCCATGGATCGCGAGTTGGCAGTTGGAAAGAGCTTGATCGTGGCAGGGCAGTTCCTTGCCCTGGCGACGTCGGTTGCGAGTTGCGGGCACCCTCACCAGTGGCGGGAGTGGGAAGAGTAAATCCATGAAGAAAGACCGTGCATTCAAGTGCGAACTGCTGACCCCTTACGAGACGGTCTGCCAGGAGCAGACCGTCGGGGTGACGTTCCGCGCAGTCGATGGCGACATGGGCATTCTTGCCAACCGGGCTCCCCTCGTCGCCAAGATGGGGGCCGGGCGGGTGCTGCTGGAACGGTCCGGCGGCAGTTGGCCTTTGAAGTTCTATGCGTCCGGCGGGTTTGCCCAGATGCACGACAACACGTTGACGATCCTCGCCGAAGACTGCGTGCCGCTGGAGAAACTCGACCCCGAGCAGGCGTGGGATGAGTTGCAGAAGGTCCGTGATTGGCCCAGCGAAACCGATGCCCAGGCCCGCGCCAAGGCGGAAGCCATGCAGACCGCCCGGGAGAAGTTCCGTCTCGCGCAGGAAGTCCTGCGAGACAAGCGCAAGGCGATGGGAGTCGAGCCCGGACGCCTGCGGCCGGAGTGATCGGCCCGGCCGAACCGAAACGAGCGAGCCCGCATGCGAACGTTGAGAATTGGCACCCGGCGCAGCGACCTGGCGATGGTCCAGGCGCGTTCTGTAGGAGAGACGCTACAGGCGGCGATGCCCGAGGTGGCGGTGGAATATGTGCCGCTGGTCTCCCAGGGCGACCGCCGACGCGGCCCGCTCGCCGAGGCAGGGGGCAAGGGGCTGTTCACCACCGATCTGGAAGAAGCGCTGCGGGTCGGAAGCATCGACCTGGCGGTCCACTCGGCCAAGGACATGCCCGCCGAGATGGCCGACGACCTGTGCATCGCCGCGGTTCCTCCGCGAGCCGACGCGCGGGACGTGCTGGTGACTCGCGAGGGGCTTCTCCTGCAGGAACTGCGCAAGGGCGCTATAGTGGGTACGGGCAGCCCGCGCCGCGCGGCCTTGCTGCGCTCGGCCCGTCCGGACCTGCAGGTGGCGCCGATCCGCGGGAACGTGGAAACGCGTTTCGCCCGTGCCGCAGGCAACGACGCCGACCTGGACGCGGTGGTTCTCGCCGCGGCAGGGCTGGAAAGGCTGGGCTGGATGGACACCCGTGCCGAGTGCGTCTGTCCCTTGCCGGTCGAGGAATTCCCCCCAGCCGGCGGGCAGGGCACGCTGGTCGTTCAGGCAACCCAGGACAGTCGATGGCGGGGCGAAGTGGCGTCGGGGCTGGATCATGGCCCCTCGCGCGAGGCGCTGCTGGCGGAGCGCGATGTGCTCCGCAGGCTCGGGGCGAGTTGCACGTCTTGCGTTTCAGTGTACGTTTTTTCCGTAAAGGCGCAGTGGTGTCTGCGGGCCATGGTCGCCAGACCGGATGGCCAAGACATGCTGCGACAATTCGTTACATCCGATTCTGCCGACGGGGCGGCTTTGCTTGCCGTCTCGAGGTTGATCCGGGCCGGTGCTCTTGAGCGTATGGAAGGGATTGACTGATTACGGTGAATCCTTTATACTGGGCTCCGAGAATTCAGGTTTTGGCATGTGGCATGGCGATGCAGTGTTTTCGTGGCTGGGGTAGCCACCCGGACCGGACTGCTCCCCCGCATGCGGGTTGTACCTGGAAGTGTATATGACTCAGTCGCAGACCGACGTTCGTCGTCTTCTGGTCCTTCACGGGCCCGCCTTTGAGGCCCAGGGCATTCTCCCTCTTCTCCGCGAGCACTACGACGTCAACCTGGTCGCCGATCTCGACGAAGCCCTCGACGAGATGCGAGAAGGGCGGTTCGCGGGCGTCCTGGCCGAGACGGCCGACTTTCTGCCCTTGGAGCGGGGCGTAGTCAGTCAGCAGGCCGGGGTCGTGCTGGACTCCATCGGCGACGGCGTGTGCATTGTTGGCGAGAAGGGCGAGTTGGTATGGGCCAACCGGCGTCTGAGGTCGTACTCCAGGGAACTGCTTTCGGAATTGCGGAAGCTATGCACCGAGGCCTACGAGAAATTTGCCACCCGTCCCGACCGCAGCGATCCGGACACCGGCAAGCGTTTCAGCCTCATGCCCGATGACGGGATGTACTACGAGGTGCTCTGCTCGCCGGTGCGCGACCGCCAGGGCATTCTGCGGCAGGTGGCGGCGGTGGTGGTCAACGCCACCACCCAGCGACGCCAGCAGCGGAAGATCAACGCCATCGACCGGGCCGGGCGCGAATTGGTACGCCTGGACCGCGAGATGCTTGCCGGCCGCGACGCCTTCCAGCGCCTCCAGTTGCTCGAAGAGCGGATCATCCGCTGCAGCCGCGACGTGCTGAACTACGAGCATTTCGCCTTGCTGCTTGTGAACAAGCAGACCAACCGCCTGGAGATCATCGTCTCGGTCGGGCTCATGGAGGACGCCGACAAGTACCAGTTCTTCGCCAACCCCGAGGGCAGCGGAATCTGCGGATACGTGGCCGCCACCGGCACCAGCTACGTCTGTCAGGACGTGCGGCGCGACGCCCGCTACCTGCCCGGTCTCGAAGAAGCCCGCAGCAGTCTCACCGTCCCGCTTCGCCTGCACGACCAGGTCATCGGCGTGCTGAACGCCGAAAGCCGCCGGGTGGGGAGTTTCAACGAGGAAGACCGCCAGTTTGCGGAGATCTTCGCCAACTACATCGCCCTGGCGCTGCATATTCTCGACCTGCTCTCGTTCGAGCGATACTCCGCCCATACGCAGATCAGCGGTTCGGTCTGTGCCGAGATGGCCGGCCCGATCAACGACATCATCACCGAGGCATCCAACCTGCAGGAGGACTACCTCGGGCTCGACGACCTCCGCAAGGGGCTCGGGAAGATCATCGACGCGGCCGTCGAGGCACGCAGCGGGCTCCAGGGCCTGACCGACTGTGCCCGCACCGGCGTGATCACCTCCGGCAAGAAGCAGCAGCAGCTCGACACCCTGCTCAGCGGCAAGCGGATCCTCGTCGCCGACGACGAGGAACTGATCCGCCAGACGGTGGCCGACGTACTGATCCCGCATGGTTGTTGCGTGGACAAAGCCAAGGACGGCACCGAGGCGTGCCAACTGGTGTGCAACGGAGACTACGACCTGGTGATCTCGGACATCCGCATGCCCGGGGCGACCGGGTACGAGGTCTTTTCGGCCGCCAAGCAGGCCAACCCCGAAACGCCGGTGATCCTGATTACCGGCTTCGGGTACGACCCGAACCATTCGATCGTCAAGGCCAACCAGGAAGGGCTGTCGGCGGTCCTGATGAAGCCGTTCAAGGTCAAGGAACTGCTGGACGAGTGTCGCAAGGCCCTCTCGGGCGAAGAATAGAAACCCAGGGTTTCCGCAGGGGGCAGTCCAGGTAGGGCATTTTCCGCAAATCGGCTGCCGAGATTTGCCTGTGTCTCCGTTGTTTCCTACCTTTCTTCCGTACATGTCCACTCCGGGCGAATGAGCGCCCGCAGTTGACATTCCCCGAAAAGGCAATCCGCCGTTTTGGATCGGTGGTGCGCAAAGCCACGGGCTCCGCAAGAGTTGCCGGGCTGCCGAAGGGAATGCCTCACGCCGTCTCAGCGTCCCGAATTGGGGCGTTTTTCCCTTCTCCGGCCCGGGTACCACGCGGATCGGTCGACACTTCGGAAACTTCCCGGACTAATTAAGGGCCTCCCTGTATCGGTCGATAACCCTCGTGGATCAGCATGAACTGTCTTGAAGCAACGTGTCGATCCGGCGGAAGCGACGGAGAAACCGCCTTTTCGGAGACTGATCGAAGCCCACTGCCCGGGCGTTCCGGGGTGGGAGCATGAAACGGATACCCGGGTGCAGGGACGCACTGAGGTTGTGGTGCCCGCAAGGGGCAAGTCGAGGAAAGTTTTTTGGAGGTAGGTTAGCATGAATCGCAAGAACAAAGGCTTCACGCTGGTTGAAATTCTGATCGTCGTGATCATTCTGGGCATCCTCGCCGCGATCGTGATTCCGCAGTTCACGAGCGCGTCGGACGACGCCCGCGCATCTGCTGTCGTCAGTGACCTGCAATCGCTGCGCAGCCAGATCGAGCTGTACAAGATTCAGCATCACGACAACGGTCCGGACGTCGGAACCGACGGCAACTCCAGCAACGACGGAGATGACTTCGTGTCCCGTCTGACTGGCACCACCGATGAGTGGGGCGATACGACGCAGACCGGTTTCGGTCCGTATCTGCAGGGCATGCCCAGCAACCCCTTCGCTGACTCCGGTGTCCGCGACGTGGTCGGCATCGCCGACACCAACCCCGGCCCCTCCGCCGCTGGCTGGTGGTACAACCCCACCGAGAACAAGATTTACGCCACCCACGACGCCGATCTCTAAGCAGACCGCTGCAAGGTGACGAATCGTCGGCGAGGCCGGGGGTCCTGCGGGATCCCCGGCCTGCTGACGCGCTGACGCCGGTGGATGCAGAGGCTCGCTCGCCAGGTCCAACCGCAGACGCTACCGGGACCGAACCTCCGCCGGCCGACCCCAACCGCCGGTTCGCCGTGCTGAAGTGACCCCGCGGAAGACCCGATGTAAGCAGAGGATTCCGCATCCACTGTCCGCATGGCCACCCGGCTCGAGGAGCCCTATGAGGCGCAGATCAGGCACAAACCGAAGGGGTTTCACCATCATCGAGGGGCTTATCGCCTCGGCGATCCTCGCCGTGACGGTCACTGCCATCATCGCCCCGTTCTCCACGGCCGCCCGATGCGAACACGAGGACGCCCGGATGGCCGTCGCGTCCTTCCTGGCACAGGAACTGCTCGAAGAGATCATCACCAAGCCCTTCTACGACCCAGACGGCAGCAGCCACCTGGGACCGGAGGACAACGAGAACTCCCGTGGGCAGTTCGACAATGTCGACGACTACGACGGGTATTCCGAGTCGGGCCGCAGCGCGGCCGGCATCTACGACGCCTATGGCGTCAAGTGCATCGACCCCCGCGCCTACGGCATGGTTCGCAGCGTCCAGATCGAATACGTGCATCTCGACGGCCAGACCGTCTTCTTCGAAAGCCCCACCGTCCTTCGCGTGATCGTGACGGTCAAGCGGAACGGGGCACCCATTGTCTCCCTGACCAGGCTGATCCGCGCTCCGGAAGACGCGGACGGAGACATCGCCATGGGCGCCTTCGAAGTAGCCGGAGAGGACACCTTGGTGATTATCGCTCCCTCCGAGGCAGAGGAGCAGGAGACACAGGAGGCAGTGGAAGAAGGCGACGGAGACGAGGACGAAGAGAACACCCCGCCCGGAAATGGCAACGCCGGCGGCAACGGCAACGGCAATGGCAACGGCCGCGGAAACGGCCGCGGTAATGGGCGCCACGGTGGACGCGGGTAGTCGATTGACCGGGCTCCTGAAGGGAACCTCATGCGACACAGAAGCAATATGAGCAGAAGAGCCATGACACTGGCCGAGTTGATCATCGGCCTGACGATGCTTTCGGTCATCGGGCTGGCGATCGGCGGCATGGCAACGAGCCTGTCGCGGGCATACGGGCAGGGCGAGAGTTTCTACAGCGACCTCCAGTCTGCTCGCGTGAGCATGATGCGCCTCGAGGCGATGGCCCAGGGCAGCGAGCAGTTGCTCTCCAGCGACCCGTTTGCCAACTCCGCGCTCACCCTGTGGGAGGAAGACCGCGACAAGGACGGGATGGTGAACCTCTCGGAGATGGTCTTCGTGCATTTCGATCCCACGAGGGGAGAGCTGGTGGAGCAGCGGCTCAACAAGCTGCCCGACAACATGGACTTCTCGATCTCCCCCAGCAGCCTGCGCGATGTCGACGTGACCGTGCTGCTGATGTGGTGGTACGGGCCGTATCGCAGCGATGGTGTGCTGGCGACCAATCTGCTGGAATGCCAGCTTCGCACCGACACCCAGCCGCCCGACACCACGCTGATCAGTCTCCGAATCAAGGTCGGCACAGCCGACCGGTTCGTGCAGCTTCAGTCTGCCCGCTCGATCGAAAGGTGACCGCTTGATGACCGCTCTCCGCAGACATTCCGCCCGCCGGGGTTTCGCCTTGGGGCTGGTGATGATGTTCATGGCCGTGGCGATTACGGTAGGGCTGTCCTACCTGGCGTCCACCTCGGTCAAGACCGCCAGCAGCAAGAACCTCACCGACGCCATCCGCAGCGAGTACGTCGCCGAGTCGGGAGTAATGCACGGCCTGGAACTCTTCCGAAGCCAAGGGCTTACCGCCTTCGACTCCGGCACAAAAGGGCCTTTCTACCCCGACAGCAGTACCGACAGCTACCGCATCCGGGCTGTCTGCACCGACCCGGCCAACCACATCTACAGGCTCACTTCCACCGGCACGGTGGGCAACATCCAGCGGGTCCACAGCGCCGAGGTGAAGCTTTCCTGCGAGTATCGCCAGCGGGTGGTCTCGCTGGGGCCGATCCATTACTGGCGCCTGGGCGAGAGTGGCGGGGATTATGCTGCTGACCTTGTGGGAACCGCCCAAGGCCGCTACCGACGAAGCCCGATCCTGGGACAGAGCGGGGCTCTCTACATCGATACCGACACGGCCGTGCAGTTTGACGGGATCGACGATTACGTGGACCTGGACCGCTGGAATATCCCCGGCAACCAGATGACGATCATGGCCTGGGCGAAGGCCGACCATTTCAGCGTCCAGGATGGGCGGATCATCTCCAAGGCCAACGGGACCAGCAAGAACGACCACGTGTGGATGATCAGCTACGAGGACGTGGGCAGCGAAAATCGCCTGCGATTCCGCCTCAGCGCGGGTGGCTCGGTAGCCGAGCTGGAACCGCAGCGGGCAAGATTGACCGCAGGGAAATGGTTCTTCGTTGCAGTTACGTATGACGGCAGCCGAATGAGAATATACCAGGACGGTGAAGAGGTCGCCTCCTGCGCCAAAAGCGGAACCATCAAGCAGAACAACAACGACGCATGGATCGGCGGCAACCCACCTCGACGCCGGGACCGTCCCTGGCCGGGGAAAATCGACGAGGTCGCCGTGTTCGACAAGGCGTTGACCAAGAAGCAGATCCGCGGGCTCTACAAGGCCCGCTGGCCCAAGACAGAGATAGTCGGCTGGATCGAGTAACGAAGGAGTACAAGCCATGGCACGGCCTGGAAGAACCGTACGAATCCGCGTGGACGCTTACACCCGCTTCTGCCTGACGTTGCTGGCGGTCCTGATGACCGTGGCGATCTTCGGGCTGTGGGGTTCCCACTCGCCCACGCCCCCGGTGGCAGGGGCCGCGGAGGGGCAGATTTTCGGGTCCACCAAGCAGCGGGGGAAGTTGCTGGACGTTACAGAAGAAACCAACCAGAAGCTGGACCAGATCATCGGCCTGCTGAAGTCGGGCGAGGTGCAGGTCCAGGTTGTCGGCCAGAAGGAAGAATCGGTGACGACCGTTCGGCCGAAGACGTCGGGAGGGAGCGATGCAAAGCTCATCATCAGGAAGACCAAGCCGTAGGGACTCGGCGTTCACGCTGGTGGAGATGATCGTGGTGGTGGTGATTCTCGCAATCGCCGCGGCCGTCATCGTCCCCAGTTTTGCCGGTGCCAACAGCATGAAGGCCGTCTCCGGGGCGAGGGTGATCGCCAACGACCTGGAGTACGCCCAGAACTACGCCATCGCCACCGGTTCGCCCGTGACGGTCACTTTCAGCGATTGGAACGACGCCAATGCCAATTCTTATGTGCTGTCTAACACAAGTGGCGTGCTGAGTCATCCGATTACTAAGACTGACTACAGGGTCGTTTTCTCGTCCACAGCCGGCCTGAACGGGCTACAGATTCGCTCGGTGAACTTCGACGGCGACCCGAACGTGACCTTCGACGCGCTGGGCGCGCCGGACAACACCGGAGACGGAACCGTGCAGGTTCGCTTCTCCGACCAGCGGTACACGGTGACCGTCGCACCGGTAACCGGGCGGGTTACCGTGACGACGACCGGTTCGTAAGGAAGGACCGCCGCATGCTCAACCTTTTGTCGCGAAAGAAGACATCGCCGATCGCCCTGGACCTCGGGGCCGACGGCGTCAAGATGATGCAACTGGCGGACGTCGGCGGAGAGATCCGCGTGGTCGCCTCGGCGAGACAGCGTTTTGACCGGGGTCTCCCCGAAGAGCCCGACGTCCGGACCGAGAAGGTCGCCGAGATCATCCGCAATCTCTGCAAGGACGGTGCCTTCCGCGGTCGTCACGTGGTCAGTTGTCTGCCCGCCCGCGACCTGAGCATCAAGAACGTCCGCCTCGCCCGCCGCAACGGTCCGGACATGGACCAAGCGGTGCTGGAAGAGGCCTGCGAACGGTTCTCCTTCGACGTCACGTCCGACCAGCTCCGCTACATCAACGCCGGGGCGGTCAAGGACGGTACCGAAACCCGCGACGAAATCATCATGATCGCCACCCCCGCCGAGGCCGTCCGGCAGCACCTCTCGCTGCTGAAACAGGCCGG
>JBKHHV010000359.1:0-3041 GCA_046539005.1 Phycisphaerae bacterium | reverse complement strand
CCGACCCCAACGCGGCCGAGGCGCTGGGGGCGCTGCTCTCGCTGAACCCCCTGGCACGCCCGACCTCATCGGCGGTGGAGGAACTGGCTGCCCGGTACGCTGACACCACGCTGGGGGGCAACTGGAAGGTCGCGGCCGCGAATTCCCGCCCGGATGTCTACGAGCGGGCCAAGGCCCTGCTGGAGGTGGCGACCCACTGGCGGGAGGACCCCGATGCCGCGATCGTCGCCAATTACGAGCTGGGCATCCTGGCGATGAAGGAGCCGGTCCTGCAGTTGATGGACGGCATGGAGAAGCCCGAGGCCTACCTGAAACGCGTCTGCGAAGGGCCGGTGAACCCCTGGCAGCACGTGGCCGAGGAACGCCTGGCGATGCTCCGCTCGATGCAGGAGGAAACCCCGGAAGAATAGGGGCTTTGCGTGAAGGGCCGCCGCGGGTTGCCGTCTGTAAAGGGGTAGACGCGGTTCCGCACGGTCTGTAGGTCGCAGACGAGGGAACACACTCAGCCGCCCGAGCCGCACTGGCTGTCCGTCCGGAACGACTCCAGCCGCGAGTGCATTACCAACGGATCGTCGGCCACCGACTGACCGGGCCTCTCGCCCATGGAGTCGGAAGGCCAAGAACTCTCAGCCATGGAACGCGCCCGCGCGGAGCCGTGACGGCCGGGAGTGTTCGACGTCGAAAGTCTCGCCGCGGTGACCATGGGGCAACCCCTTGTTGTTGAGCCCCATTCTCCCGCGCAATCCGCCGGGCTGCAACCGCAAATGGCCGGCATTGCATCGCGCCGCCGTGGGCGCGCGGGTCGCGCCGTTGGTTGGAGGGTTGGTGTGATTCCGCCCGCAACAAGTTGCGGGCCCTACCTACTGCAACCGCAAATGGCCGGCATTGCATCGCGCCGCCGTGGGCGCGCGGGTCGCGCCGTTGGTTGGAGGGTTGGTGTGATTCCGCCCGCAACAAGTTGCGGGCCCTACCTACTCAACTCTCACCGTTGGCACGTCAACCGAGCCGATTCCGCCCGCCAGGCGGGTGCAGATTCATGGATGCCCTTCAAAATCAATGAAGGGACCGAGGGAGTCTTGTTGACTTCTCGCTCTTCATAGATGACACCCGGCAACACGTATCCTGATCTGCACGTTTCATTTGGCGCCCGTGGCAGGCCGGGTTATGCGTTCCTCTCGACGGCTGCGGGGCGTTGCTGGGCGGCCGCGATGCGAGCCACGTTCAGCTTTCCTGAGCGGTCGAAGCGGTAGATCCCGTTCTGCTCCTGGTACACATCGGTCAACTGGGTGTAGCAGTATCCGAACATGCCCGGGTTCTCCAGCAGTACCTCGGTCAGGGCCTCGAACCGCCGGTAAAACTCCTCCTCGGTGGTGGGTCGGTCGCCGTAGCCCCAACTGTCTTCGCCCTCGGCCGCCTCGGGATTCCACCAGATGCCGCCGAACTCGCTGACGAAGAACGGTTGGCCGTTAAACGGCACCGACCATTTCCGCTCACCCGGCCCGCACTCGAAGGGCCGACCGTCGGGAAGCCCGGCATGGTGCTCGCGCAGCACCTCGGGGTTCTGGGAGTAGTCGTGGCAGTCCCACACGTCGGCGTCGCCCACGCGGTGACAGTAGCCCGAGACGTCCAGCACCGGCCGCGTCGCGTCGGCCGCCCGGGTCGCCAGGAAGGCGCCGATCATCACATCGTCGTGCTCGTGAATCTCGTCGTCCAGCGGCTGCTGGGTCTCATTCATGGGGCACCAGCCGACGATGGCGGGGTGGTTGTAGTCCCGCTGCACCGCCTCGATCCACTGGGTGATCCACGTGGCCCGCGGGTCCTGGAATTTCGGCAGCCGCCAGTCGGCGAACTCGCCCCACACCAGGTAGCCCAAGCGGTCGGCATGGTAGAGGAACCGCTCCTCGAAGACCTTCTGGTGTAGCCGCGCCCCGTTGAAGCCGGCCTCCAGCGACAGTTCGATGTCCCGCACCAGCGCTTCGTCGCTGGGGGCGGTCATGATTCCGTCGGGATAGTAGCCCTGGTCCAGCACCAGTCGCTGAAAGACCGCCTCGCCGTTGATCCGGACGGCCGAGCCGTCGATGGTGATCGCCCGCAGGCCTGCGTAGCTGTCGGCCTTGTCCAGGGCGATGCCGTCGGCGTCGATCAGTTGGAAGTGCAGGTCATAGAGGAACGGGGCGGCCGGGCTCCACAGACGGCGCCGGTCGGGGGGAATTTCCAGCACCAGCGCGGGGCTCAATCCGCAGTCGGCGGGGGTCTGGGCTTCGGCGACCACGCCGGAATCGTCGCTCAGCGTCGCCCGCAGTGTCAGGCCCGCCGGCGAGTCGCCCTTCAGCGGGCATTCGACCAGGAACCGACCGCCGGGGAGGTCGGGTGTGATGCGGGGGCGGTCCATGTAGGTGCGTCCGACGGCCTCGAGCCAGACGGTCTGCCAGATGCCGGTCGTGCGGGTGTAGTGACAGCCGTGGTTGTGGTACTCGCTGGACTGCTTGCCGACGGGCTTAAAGGGGCGGTGATCGTCGCGTGCACGGAGGACGAGCCGGGCTTTCTGCCCGGGCGGTGCGACGGCCGTGATGTCGGCCGAGAAGGGCGTGAAGCCGCCTCGATGGCGGACGACTTCGTGACCGTTGACCCAGACGGTCGCGTCGTAATCGACGGCCTGGAAATGCAGCAGGACTCTCCGGCCGTTCCATTCGGCGGGAACGTCCAGGTCGCGTCGATACCACACGGCGTTGAGGAAATCGGTATTTCCGACGCCGGACAGTTCGGATTCGGGACAGAAGGGCACGACGATTTCGTCGGCGAGTTGTCGGTCGAGGAGCCCTCTTTCCAGTCCGCTGTTTCCGGAATCGATCTCGAATTGCCACCGGCCGTTAAGGCAACGCCAATCTTGTCGAACCCACTGGGGGCGGGGGTGTCCGTTTCTGGGAATCGGCATGTTCTGCTCCCATGAAGTGAGTCCTGTCAAGGTCCTCTTTTCGTCGTAAAACGTGAAGCGAACCAATCTCCCATTCGCGCTGGCGCTGCACGCCGCACACTAAGCT
>JBKHHV010000100.1:0-12406 GCA_046539005.1 Phycisphaerae bacterium | reverse complement strand
GTCCGCAACAAGTTGATCGATCGCGTCTACCTGCCCCTGCTGGGCGACAACCTGGCCAAGCAGATCGGCACTTCCGGTGCGTCCAAGCGGATCGACCGCCAGGGCCTGCTGCTGCTGATCAGCCCGCCGGGGTACGGCAAGACGACGCTGATGGAATACATCGCCAACCGCCTGGGGCTGATCTTCATGAAGATCAACGGACCCGCCCTGGGCCACCAGGTCACTTCGCTGGACCCGGCCGAGGCGACCAACGCCGCCGCCCGCGAGGAGGTCGAGAAGCTCAACCTCGCCCTGGAGATGGGCGACAACGTGATGATCTACGTCGACGACATCCAGCACTGCAACCCGGAGCTGCTGCAGAAGTTCATCAGCCTCTGCGACGCCCAGCGGCGGATGGAAGGCGTCTTCGCGGGCAAGACGCGGACGTACGACCTGCGCGGCAAACGCGTCTGCGTGGTCATGGCGGGCAACCCGTATACCGAGAGCGGCGAGAAGTTCCGCATCCCCGACATGCTCGCCAACCGCTCCGACACCTACAACATCGGCGACATCGTGGGCGAGAGCCACGACGCCTTCGTCTCCAGCTACGTGGAAAACGCCCTCACCTCCAACCCCGTGCTGGGCAAGCTCGCCAACCGCAGCCAGCAGGATGTCTACGCGATCATGCACCTGGCCGAAACCGGCGACCGCGAGGGCGTGGAGTTCGAGGGCAACTACGGCGTGGACGAGATCAACGAGTACGTCTCCACGATGAAGAAGCTCTTCACCGTCCGCGAGGTGGTGCTGAAGGTCAACCAGACCTACATCCGCTCGGCAGGACAGGCCGATGAGTACCGCACCGAACCGCCGTTCCTGCTGCAGGGCTCCTACCGGAACATGAACCGCATCGCTTCGCGCGTGCTGCCGGTAATGAACGAGGACGAGCTGTGGACGCTGATCTTCAGCGCCTACGAGCAGGACGCCCAGACCCTCACCAGCGGAGCCGAGGCCAACCTGTTGAAGTTCCGCGAACTGGTGGGCAGGCTGGAAGGCGAAAACGCCCGGCGATGGGCCGAGATCAGGAAGACCTACCAGCGGAACAAGCTGCTCGGCGGGGGCGAAGACGACAAGGTCGGGCTTATCATCCGCCAGCTCAACCAGTTCGGCGAAGGGCTCGACGGCATCCGCGGCACGCTGCAGGAGGGCATGCAGACCCTTACCGCCGGCGATGCCGGAAAGCCTGCCCCCGCCCCGGAGGCCGAACGCATCGGCGGGGCGGTGGAAAAACTGGGCGAGGTGATCTCGCAGGGGGTCACGACGCTGGCACAGCGCGAGCCCAAGGCCCCGCCTGCCGACCCGGCCGTCCGCGAGGCCGCCCGGGAGGTGATGGCCAAGCTGGATGAGATGATCGCCGCCCTGCATGCCCGACAGGCGTCTGCCGAATCGGGCGAGGACCCCGCCCAGGTATCCCGTAACGTGAAAATGCTCACCAGCGTGCTGGAAGAGCAGTTCGAGACGATGGAAACCTGGCTCAGGCCCGTTGCCCGCAGCGACGAGGGACGAACCGGATACGTCGAGCAGCTCATAGATCGGTTCTCGTCGATGGTGAACGGATACAATCACCTGATAGAGGTCCTTCGCGAGAAGCAGGCCGAGGACCAGGACGAACCGGCGCCGAAAACCGGCAAACCGAAGCGAAAGCCGAAGAAGTAGACCGCCCCCCGCGGGTACGGCCCGGCAGAGCCCCCCTCACCGGGCAGCGATCGGCACGGACTTCGGCAGACGCACCGGACAGGACGTCAACTATGGGAATCATCCGGAACCTTCAACGCATCACGCGGGCCAGGATCGAGGCGTATCTCGACAGCGTCGAGACGCCCGAGCTGCTGCTTCCGCGCCTGCTGGACGAACTGGCGGAGAAGGTGCGGTTGGCCTCGGATGCCGAAGCCAAGGCCCTCTCGGCCGTCAAGGGCACCCAGCGTCGCATGGACGAAGCCAACGGGCGTATCGCACGGCTGCAGCGGGGGGCGAAGCTGGCGATGGAGGCGGGCGAGGACGACACCGCCCGTGCCGCCGTGGCCGCCCAGATCGAGGCCGAGCAAGCCGGCCAGGCCGTCGCCGCTGAACTGGAGGGCGCCCAGCAGGCACACGTCACAGCCCGACAGACCCGCCTGCGCCTCCAGGAAGACCTGCAGAACCTGCGCAGCCGCAGGCAAGAGTTGATGGGACGCTGGCGGTCGGCCCGGGGTGGAAGGCAGGCCGGGCGCGCAGCCATGGCGGCCGCGCTGGGCGGGGGCGTGCTGGACGAGGTCGCCCGCATGGAGGCGAAGGTGGACGAGGCCGAGGCGCAGGTGCAGATCGCCGACGAGATCAGCCGAACGCTCGGCGACGTGCTGCCGGAACAGGACATCGAGGAAATCGGGCGCGATGAGGAAATCGAACGCCGCCTGCGCGAGCTGCGCCGACAGTAGTCAACACTCTCCCTTCCCTTCCTCCGGCCCGCACATGGGTTTGGGGCCAATCAGATGCCCCCCCGGGGATTCTCTGTGGTTTCCGCGCTTCCGGCGGCAGGGGTTCCTTACACAGGCAGTTCCAGGGCGTCGAGCTTGTCGTTGATCTCCTTCAGTTCCTCGTCGCCGAGGGTGAAGCTCGCGGCCTGGGCGTTCTCCCGGGCCTGCCTGGTGTTGCGGGCGCCCACCAGCGCGGCCGTGATGCCGGGTTGGCGGATCGTCCAGTTGATCACCAACTGGGCCAGTGTCGCATCGTGCCTGTCGGCGATCGGCTTGATGTCCTCCAGGAAGCCGTTGACCTTCTTGACCACCTCCGGCTGAAACAGCTTGCTGTTGGCGCGGTGGTCGCCCGCGTCGAATTCGTAGTCGGTGGTGATCTTGCCGGTCAGCAGCCCTCGCTGCAGCGGGCTGTAGCAGATGATCCCCACGTCGTTTTTCCGGCAGTAGGGCACCAGTTCGTCCTCGATGTCGCGGTTGACCATGCTGTAGGGCGGCTGAACCGACGCGATCGGGCAGACCGACCGGGCTTTCTCGATCTGCTCGGCGGTGTAGTTGCTCACGCCGGCCGCCCTGATCTTGCCCTGTTCCATCAGCTTCGCCACCGCCTGGAAGGTCTCCTCGATCGGCGTGGTGGCATCGGGCCAGTGGACTTGGTAGAGGTCGATCACGTCCACGCCCAGCCGGCGGAGACTGTTCTCGCATTCCTCCATCACGCTGTCGGGCTTGCTGTTGCGGTAGAGCGTAATCGGGTTGCCGTCGAGGTCTTCGGTTTCGAAGGCCTTCTCACCCTCGCCAGGGCGGTCCCAGCGAAGCCCGAACTTGGTGAGGATCCTCACCTGGTCGCGTTTGCCGGCAATCGCTTCGCCCACCAGTTCCTCGCTGCGGCCGAACCCGTAGACCGCCGCGGTGTCGATGGTATCCACGCCCATCTCCAGCGACGTATCGATAGCGTCCAGGGCGTCCTGTTTCTCCTGGCCGCCCCACATCCAGCCGCCGATTGCCCACGCGCCCAGCGTGACCACCGTTACGTCCACGTCGCTCGTTCCGAGTTTCCTGCGTTCCATCGGGATACACCTTTCCTGCGAGGGTCGAATGACTTCTTCCTGGGGAAGGATACGCAACCCGCCCGCGGCAGTTCAGACTTCCTCCCGTGCCGCGGGGGAGAGGGGGCGTTATTCGCCTTCTTCGACCGGGGCGAGCTTCTCGCGCATGGTGGCGTTGACCTTCCGCATCAGGTCCACGTACTCCACCTGGGCGGCGTTGAACTTCTTGAAGGTCTCGTCGCTGACCAACTGGTCCTGCAGTTGTTGCATGCGCTGCTTGTCCTCGACTTCGATGGGCTTGCCTTCCTGCTCCATTGTCGCCAGCCTGTTCATGTGCTCCTGAGCGGTACCCAGCAGTTTCTTTGTGCCCTCGTTGTCGTTGAGGTCGTCGCGGGCTTCGCGAAGCGCCTGGGCCTGCGGCGAGGCGGCGATCGCCTCCCCGAGTCTCCCGGCCAAGTCGATGATGTTCTCGTTGGACATGCTTTTCTCCCGTCTGGAGGTCTTGTGTTTAGAATGCCTTGCAGAAGGATGGTAGTATGGTAATGGTCGGATTGAAACCGGCAAATCCGAACGGGCCGTTCCGCCGCGGCGGACGGGCCGCTCCTGCAGCAGTCTTTTTCGACAGAACAGGGAGGCGAAATGCCCCAACGCTATATCGATGCGATTCTCCAGTTTCTTGCCGATCGCGAAGGTCGGCCGCTCAAGCCCAAACAGGTCGCCCGGCAGATCGGCATCGGCGAGGAGGAGTATCCCTCCTTCCGCGAGGCGGTCAAGCAGCTTCGCGACAGCGGGCGAATCGTGATGGGTGCGGGCAACGCCCTGACGTTGCCCCAACTGGGCAA
The DNA here is from genome assembly GCA_046539005.1 of Phycisphaerae bacterium. Lineage (GTDB taxonomy): Bacteria > Planctomycetota > Phycisphaerae > SM23-33 > SM23-33 > CAZFPT01. Next base: position 8,032 of record JBKHHV010000100.1, on the reverse strand, counting down.
GGAAGTCATCGGCAAGTACCGCTCGAACCCCCGCGGGTTCGGCTTCGTGCTGCCTGAGACCCCCAATGTCCATGGCGACCTGTTCATTCCGCCCGGGGAGAGCGGGTCGGCGATGAACGGCGACCTGGTGCGTGCCAGCGTCCGCCGACGGGGGCAGCGCGACGGCGAGATGCGCTACGCCGGAAAGATCGTCGAGGTCATCCAGCGTGGGCAGGACCGGTTCGTCGGTACGCTTCAGCAAACCGGAGACACCTGGTTCGTGTTTCCGGAAGGCAAGGGCCTGCTCCAGCCGGCCGTCGTCAAGGACCTGCCCAAGACACTCACTCGCGCCGGGAAGGGCAAGAAGAGCCCCAAGAGCACCGGCAAGAAGGGCCCCAAGGCCAAGGCCGCCGAAAAGGAGGCGCCCCCGCTGGCCAAGCCCCCCACCCCCGGCAGCAAGGTGGTGGTGGAGATCGTGCAGTATCCCAAGCACCCCAACGACCTGCCCACCGGCGTGATCGTGGAGGTCCTCGGCGAGCCCGGAGAAGCCGACGTGGAGACGCTGGCGATCATCCGCGCCCATGACTTGCCCGACGAGTTCCCCGCCGAAGCCGTCGCCGACGCCCGCGCCGCCACCACCGGCTTCGACCCCGAAGACCCTCAGCAGATCCGCCATCGCCAGGACCTGACCGACCTGACGGTCATTACCATCGACCCCGACACCGCCCGGGACTTCGACGACGCCATCAGCATCGAGACCGACCCCGACGGCACGGTGGCCCTGGGGGTTCACATCGCCGACGTGTCGAGCTTCGTGAAGGCCGGCTCGGAACTGGACAAGGAAGCCAAAGCCCGCGGCAACAGCACCTACTTCCCCACCCGCGTGGTGCCCATGCTGCCGGAGGTGCTCTCCAACGGCGTGTGCAGCCTGCAGGAAGGGGAGAAGCGGTTCTGTAAGAGCGTGTTCATCCAGTACGACGGCGGGGCCAACCCCATCGCCTCCAAGCTCTGCGAGAGCGTGATCTGCTCAGACAAGCGGCTGACGTACCTGCAGGCCCAGGACATCTGCGACGGGAAGGTCGGTGGGTACCCCGGCGAGGTCGTGAAGCTCGTCAAGCAGATGGAGACGCTGGCGAAGCGCATCGAGCAGCGCCGCCGCGAGGCCGGCATGCTGCATCTGGACCTGCCGGAGGTCGAGCTGATCCTCGACGACGACGGCAAGGTCGTAGACGCGGTGGAAGAAGACGACGCCTACACGCACACGATCATTGAGATGTTCATGGTCGAGGCCAACGAGGCCGTCGCCCGGGCGCTGGATCGCGAAGGGCGCAAGTTCATGCGTCGCATCCACCCGCCGCCGGCACAGGAAGACACCGAGCGGCTTCAGCCGTTCCTGCGGGCCTTCGGGCAGAAGATCCCCAACGACCTGTCGCGATCGGAGATCCAGGGCATCCTGGAGCGGGTCAAGGACACTCCCCAGAGCTTCCCGGTGAACATGGCGATCCTGCGGACGTTCCAGTCGGCCGAGTATTCGCCCATGGCGGTGGAGCACTTCGCGCTGGCGTCCACGCATTACTGCCACTTCACCAGCCCCATCCGGCGCTATGCCGACCTGACGGTGCACCGGCTGGTCGAGGCGTTCTGCCGCGGAACGCTGGAGCAGATGCCGCCCGATGACGTGGTCGCCCTGGCCGAGATGGGCAAGCACCTGAGCTTCACCGAGCAACGCTCGGAAGACGCCGAACGCGAGCTGCGCGACGTGCTGATTCTCCAGTTCCTCGAAGACAAGCTGGGCGAGGAGTTCCAGGGGGTGATCACCGGCGTGACGAACTTCGGCGTGTTCGTCCAATGGCCGCAGTTCCTCGCCGAAGGGCTCATCCGCCTGGAAGAACTGGGCGACGACTGGTGGGAAGTGGACCCCAAGACCGGCAGCGTCCGCGGAGAGGTCTCCGGCAAGACCTACCGCCTGGGCGACCTGATGGACGTGCGGATCGCCAACGTCGACGTTGCCCGACGCAAGCTGGACCTGGCTCCGGTGAGCCCCGTGGGAGGCGAAGAAGCCCAACCCGGCCGCAAGGGCAAAGCTCCGAAGAAAGCCAAGGGGAAAGGCAAGGGGCGCAGCGGCGCCAAAGGCCCGCGGGGCAAAGACGGCAAGAGCCGGCCCCGTAAGCGCAAAGGCCCCTCCCGCCGACATACGCGCAAGAGAAGCTGAGGGCCGGAACCGTCAGACCCGCTTGGACCGCCGGAAATCCCGCGGCGAGAGCCCCGTGTCCTTCTTGATGACATACGACAGCCGGGACGGGTAACTGAAGCCGGTCCGCTCGCAGATCTCCGGCATCGCCATGTCGGTGTTGATCAGCAGGTCCTTGGCCCGCTCCACGCGCACGCGGTTGATCTCCTGCAGGATCGTCCGCCCCAGCGTCCGGCGGAACGCGGCCTCGAGGGTCCGCCGCGCCGCCCGCACCTGGCGCACCACGTCCGGCACGTCCAGCCCGTTGCAGGCGTTCTGCCGGATGTACTCCACGGCCCGGCCGACCATGGGGTCCGAAATAGCCAGCGTGTCGGTGCTCTGGCGGACGATGACCTCGGTCGGCTCCACCAGCAGCGGAAAATCGGGAACGGCCGCGCCGTTCATCAACTCCTCCAGCAGGCTCGCCCCCTCGAAGCCGATCCGCCGGGCTCCATGATCGATGCTGCTCAGCGGCGGATTCGCCATCCGGCAGAGATGCTCGTCATTGTCCACCCCCAGAATCGCCACCTGCTCGGGAACCGCGATGCCCAATTCCCGGCAGGCGTTGGCGACCGCCACGGCGGACCAGTCCTCGGCCCCCATCACCGCAACCGGTTTGGGCAAATCGGCGAGCCACCTCTCCAGGCCGCTCTCGCCGGCGGCCGGGTGGAACACGTGCGGCTCGATGCCCAGTTCCCGGCATCGCCCCACGAACCCCTCTCGACGCTGGTCAATGTAGAAGTGTTCGCCGGCACCGAAGTACGCCAGGTACTCGAACCCCAGCGACGAAAGATACTCGGCCCCCATTCGCCCGACGGCGGGGTTGTCGGCGATGACGGTCGCCAGCCCCCCAGGGCGGTAAACGCCGGTAATCGCCACGACGGGGGCATTGAGTGCCTGGGCCCGGGCGTACTGGTCGTCGTTGCGGATCTCGGCGATCGCCCCGTCGATCCGCGGGGGCAGCACCTGCGGCAGCCCGCCTTCGCGGTTGGCACTGAACTCCCACACCCGCCGCCGGTCGGCGTAGTCGAGAATCCCGTCGATAATCCGTCGGCCATAGGCGGCGTACGTCTGCACCCCTACGAGGATGTGGCGGTATGGCAAACCGGAGTTGCGTTCGTCTGTCATGCGATTCTCCTGATTCCGTCGTGCGCAATTGTATAAACCTTGTGCGGCTTCCATCAACTTGTCTTCGAGAAACACGGGTAGGTGGGGGGGTGAGCGGGAAATCCGCCGTGAGGGAAACCGATGCATGGATCCCGCATAAGAAAGCGGGTCTGCGCATTCGTAGAAGATAAATACGCTAACCATCAAGTTCTTTTCGGGGGACTCGCTTATAGTACGACCATGCCCCCCAAAGGCCCGTTTGCTGTGTAACCAATCCCGGGCCAGAAGACGTGATGACAATTCGGTCCATTCAGAAGGACGTACCACCTTTAGGAGGATGAGAGAATGAGCAGAGCACTTATCAAGAGCCTCGCCGTATTGGCCATCATCGGGATGGCCGGCATCGCCCAAGCGGGCGTGATGATCAACTTCGGCGCCAACGCCAACGAGAGCGACACCCAGTCTCCCGCCCAGGCGCTGGGCCTGATTACCGGGACCAACTGGAACTCCAACATCGACGGAGATGCCCAGGCCGGGCTGGTTAATGATGACGGGTCGGACGCCGGGCTGTGCATCGACGTAGGCATCGAGACCACGGGAACATCGCAACTGATTTCCTGGGACTGGGATGCTTCCAACGAGACGCTAGGCGATCACAAGGCTGCCACGTTGCAGCTCCTGGGTACGATCTACCAGGACAATGCCCGCAGCGCGCAGTTCATGGATGAGAAGGACGGGCAGGCCGTCGCGGTCCGCATCTCCGGTCTGGCTGCCGGCAGCTACGACTTCTTTGTCGTTTCGCGGAATACCTATGCCGACGCAACCGGGCCCGGACACGATACCTACGACATCATCGCCGGAACGACCACGGCGACCGGGGACACCGACTACAGTGGTTTCGTCGTTGCCGAAGATCTCGACTACACTACCGGTTCGAACACTTCGTGGGTCGAGAACGTCAACTACGTGAAGATCTCGTTGGACGTGGTCGACGGCGAGGACGTGGTGCTCGTGGCCGAACCGACCAACACCAGTAATGTTAACGGCAAAACCGAGTATCGTGGCTTCATCAACATGGTCCAGATCGTCCCCGAGCCGACCACGCTGGCGCTGCTGGCGATCGGCGGGCTGGCGGCGATCCGCAAGCGTAAGTAAACAATCGATCTGTCTTGACGCACCGAATCGAGCGGGGCGGCGACACCTGTCGTTGCCCCGTTTTGTCTCGACAGCGGGTCCGAAAGCCCGCCAATGCCCCAAGGAGTGCCGACATGAAGTGTCCCAAGTGGATTGCCCTCGCGACAGCGATCGTGCTGTGTCCCCTCGCTTCGTCCGCCCAGACCTACGACTACGACGTGGTGGTCTACGGCGGAACCTCGGCCGGCGTCACCGCCGCCGTCCAGGCCGCCCGCATGGGCAAGAGCGTCTGCCTGATCGACCCCGGGGTCTACGTGGGCGAGAACACAGACGGCTCGGCGCGCTACGTCAGCCACCTCGGCGGGCTCTCCAGCGGGGGGCTGGGCAAGACCGACGTAGGCGACAAGGACGCCATCGGCGGGCTCAGCTACGAGTTCTACCGCCGGACCAACGGCTTCGATTTCGGCGAGTCCGGCGACTACGACATCCACGCCTCCGACGCCGAGGCCACTTTCGACGCGATGGTCACCGAGTCGGGCGTGGACGTGTACCGCCTGGACCGGCTGGACCGTACGCCTGCCGGGATCAGCAAGACGGGCACCCGCATCAACTCCCTCTCCACCCTCACCGGCAAGACCTTCAGCGGCCGAATGTTCATCGACGGCACCTACGAAGGCGACCTGATGGACGCGGCCGGTGCGAGCTACACCGTCGGCCGAGAGGACCGCACCACCTATGGCGAGACCTACAACGGTGTCGCCTACGACCAGACGCGCGAGCACGTCTTTGGCGGGAAGAACGTGGACCCCTACAACACCCCCGGCGATGCCTCCAGCGGTCTGCTGCCCGGCGTGCACCTGGCCTCCCGCGACCTGCCCAACGGCAAGGCCGACGGGCGCATCCAGGCCTACTGCTACCGCATGACCTGGACGAAAAGCTCCAACCGCATCAAGTGGACCGACCTGTGGGGCTCCAGCGGCCAGACCCCGCCCGAAGGCTACGACCGCGATACCTACGAGCTGCATGACCGGTACATCAATACTGGGCGCAATCTCGGCGACGTCGTCCGCACCAATCACACCGACATCGGCGGCGGGCAGTATGACATCAACAACTGGGGACCGGCCTCGACGGACTTCCTGGGCGGCAACTACGACGTGTACGTTCCCTCCACGGGCAACACCGTCAACTACGCCGATGCCAACTACGAAGAGCGCGAGTACATCATCCAGAAGCACATCGAGTACACCAAGGGCTTCCTGTACTATCTCGCCTTCGACGCCCCCGACAGCATCAAAAGCTCCATGGCCGGCTGGGGCCTGCCCTCCGACGAGTTCACCGACAACGGCGGCTTCCCGCACCAGCTTTACGTCCGCGAAGCCCGCCGCATGCTCGGCGAGTACGTGATGACCGAGGACAACTGCCGCCTGTACGAAACCGCCCCCAACTCCATCGGGCTGGGTGCCTACCCCATGGACTCGCACAACACCCATCGCTACGTCGACACCGACGGATACGTCGAGGCCGAGGGCAACTTCTGGCTGGGCGGCATCCGCGAGACCTACAAGATCGACTACGGCAGCATCACCCCCCTGCAGGAAGAGGTGAGCAACCTGCTGGTGCCGGCGGCCGTCTCGGCCTCGCACACCGCGTTCGGATCCATGAGGATGGAGCCGGTGTTCATGGTGCTCGGGCAGTCGGCGGCCACCGCGGCCGTCCGGGCCCTCGCCGAGGGGACCGACGTGCAGGACATCGACATCGCCACGTACCAGGCGCTGATGCGGCAGTACGGGCAATGGCTCTCGTTGAACGAGCCGGCGGCCGGGCCCTTCACCGGCGTAATCCGCGAGGACTTCAACTACGGGTCCGACGGGAAAGGCCTGGAGACCGTCAGCTACGTGAGCCCGGGCTTCTCGGAGCCCTGGGACGCCGACAGCGCCGACCCCAAGTACCGCAGCGGCAACCTGACCTACACCGGCAAGGGCTACGTCAACAGCGAAGCCCCCGGCATGCTCACCAGCGGGAAGGCTTCCGATGCGCCCGGATCGCGTCATGGGAACATCGCCGAGCGCGCCATCGCCGGCGGCATGAGCGGCGAGGTGTGGCTGACCGCCCTGGTGCAGACCGACAGTCTCGCCGGTGGGCACGAAGCCCTGCTTTGGCTCGACCGCAAGAGCAGCGACGGCAGCGGCGACTGCTTTGTCGGGCTCGACGAGCAAGGCCGACTCGTGCTGCGGCACAGCGGCTCGACCGACCTGACCGAGAACGGCCAACCGGCCTACGCCGCCGGGCAGGCCCACCTGCTGCTGGCGAAACTGTCGGTTTCTCAAGGTGCCGCCGACGCGATGGAAGTGTGGATCGACCCCAATGTCGCGGACATGGGCGATGCGGCGATCCGCGTCGACGGGGTCGACCTGTTCGGCGACGCGCTGAACGGGCTGGGTATCTCCCTGGGCGACAGCGGCGGAGCACTGGACGCCATCCGCCTGAGCAACACCGACAGCGCCTTCACCGACGTGCTGGGCATCCTGCCCGGCGATGCGAACCTCGACGGAAAGGTCAGCCTCGCGGACCTCTCGTCCCTGGCCGGCAACTGGGGCTCGGAAGGAAGCTGGGGCTCCGGCGACTTCAACCTGGACGGAACGGTTTCGCTGGCCGACCTGTCGGCGCTGGCAGGCAGTTGGGGACGCTCGTTGGACGGAGCGGCCGGGGTCGTTCCGGAACCGGCGACGCTGGCGATTCTGACCCTCGGGCTCGGCGGGCTTCTGGCGCGTCGGCGACGCAGCTAGACACACAGCCGGACAAGGACCGGCGGCAAAGCGCGGGCGGACGCTGAGGCGGTTCGCCCGCTTTGTTGCGCGGTTGAACCTTTCTGCCGGCATCGCTAGACTTGGCGGCGGCGCACGCGACTTTGGTAGGGTGTCCGAGTGGCCTAAGGAGGCGGTTTTGAAAACCGCTGTGCCCGCAAGGGTACCGTGGGTTCGAATCCCACCCCTACCGATTCCTGTCAGGAGAGAGGAGGGAGGAGAGAGGAGAGAGGGGAGAAAACGGGGTGCGGTTGCCGGATCGAGGGGTTCTTTGCGTACCACCCTGGGGGCGAGATAGGCCCTGGGGTAATCTGCTGCGCAGCAGCCCTGTCCCCGGATACAATACTGGTGTCCCCATATCCATAGGAGCAGGCACATGATTGTGAAGCGTTTCATTGTTCGGGCACTGCCTGCCGTTCTGGCGGCGCTGCTGCTGGGCGGGTGCGTGCAAGTGCCCGAGAAGGTCGACATCAACTTCAACAACAACGGGCAGTCTTCGTCCGGCGGGTCGCAACTGCCGGCCGGCAACGGAGGGGGCAGCCTTGCCGACCTTGCCTATGGCGTGGGCGGGTACATGGTCGGTGCCCAGAGTGACGTGCTGTTTTACGGTTACGACGCGCTCGCCTACCCCGGCAAGCAGGTGGAAATCACCGCGCAGGTCCGGGACGTCCGCGGGGTGCTTCGCGGGCTGCAGGACGCCTCGGTGGGTTTCTACCGCGACGGCGAACTGGTCAGCAGCGCCTTGACCGACAAGGACGGCATGGCCACCATCGAA
>JBKHHV010000099.1:0-12429 GCA_046539005.1 Phycisphaerae bacterium | reverse complement strand
GGGGTAACGCCCAATTCGTTGCGCCGGGCGCGAACCTCGTCGGGGGTCGTGTTCCAGGCGGCGGCGAGCTGGATGTCGCTGTAGCCCCACTGCTTGGCCTGCCGCAGCAGCGCGGTGTCCACGTTGCTCAAGCCCCCGGTCGCCAGCAGGTCGTCCTCGAAGTCGACCAGTTCCTTGATGTGCGTGAGGAACCACGGGTCGATCTGCGTCAGCTCGAAGACATCCTCGATGCTCCAGCCCATCTTGAAGGCGTAGCGGATGTAGTACAGCCGTCCCTGGCACGGGACTGAGAGCTTGCGGCGGAGCTTGGTTTTCTCGATGGGCCATTCCGGGTCGGACTCGTCGCCCGAGCCGGAGGCCTCCCGGGAAGCGTCGGCGTTCTCCGCCTGCAGCATCTTGGCGTGGTGCCACTTGTCGTTGCCGTCCAACCCCAGCCCGTACCGCTTGACCTCCATCGAGCGGATGCCCTTCTGCAGGCTCTCCTTGAAGGTTCGACCGATACTCATCGCCTCGCCGACGCTCTTCATCTGCGTGGTAAGCGTTTCGTCGGCCTCGGGAAACTTCTCGAACGTCCAGCGGGGGATCTTGGTGACCACGTAGTCGATGGTCGGCTCGAAGCTGGCGGGGGTTTCGCGGGTGATGTCGTTGCGGATCTCATCCAGCGTGTAACCCACGGCGAGTTTGGCGGCGATTTTCGCGATGGGGAAGCCGGTAGCCTTGGACGCCAGCGCCGAGCTTCGCGACACGCGGGGGTTCATCTCCACCACGATCATCCGCCCGGTGCCGGGGTCGACGGCGAACTGGATGTTCGACCCGCCGGTCTCGACGCCGATGGCGCGGATGATCCGGATCGAGGCGTCCCGCATGAGCTGGTATTCCTTGTCGGTCAGTGTCTGGGCGGGCGCGATGGTGATGGAATCGCCCGTGTGGACGCCCATGGGGTCGAAGTTCTCGATCGAGCAGACGATGACGACGTTGTCGGCCCGGTCGCGCATGACCTCCAGTTCGTATTCCTTCCAGCCCAGCACGCTCTCTTCGATGAGAATCTCGCTGATGGGCGAGTAGTCCAGCCCACGCTCGGCAATGATCTCGAACTCTTCCTTGTTGAAGGCGAACCCGCCGCCGGTTCCGCCCAGCGTGTAGGCCGGGCGAATGCAGACCGGCAGCCCGATCTCGGCGACGATGGACTTGGCCTCTTCCATGCTGTGGGCGATGCCGCTGCGGGGCACGTCGAGCCCGATGTCGAGACAGACTTCCTTGAATTCGGTGCGGTCCTCGGCACGGTGGATGACCTCGCGGGTGGCACCGATCATCTCTACGCCGTACTTGTCCAGCACGCCGCGGTCGAACAGTTCCACCGCGGTATTGAGCCCGGTCTGTCCGCCGAGGGTGGGCAGCAGCGCGTCGGGGCGTTCGCGCTCGATGATCTTGGTCACGGCGTCGGCTGTGATCGGCTCGATGTAGGTGCGGTCGGCGAACTCCGGATCCGTCATGATGGTAGCGGGGTTGGAGTTGATCAGCACGATGCGGTATCCCTCTTCCCGCAGTGCTTTGCACGCCTGGGTGCCGGAGTAGTCGAACTCGCAGCCCTGCCCGATCACGATCGGGCCGGAGCCCACGATGAGAATGGTTTCCAGATCGTCCCTACGCGGCATGAGAGCCTTTCCTGTCTGGGGTCGTGGCGTCCGCGCGGCGCGCGGATAGGCCAACCTCTGAGGTCCAACGGCGTCGCCCGGGCGGATCCTTCCGCCGGGCACAGATCGCACATTCCGGTCCGTTGAAGGCCGACCCCTCCCGTCGGCGCAGGGAGTCGGCCTCCAAAATCGCCGCAACCTACCATACACACCCCCGACAGGCAAGACCCGAGCGCCGAAACCGCCACGCGGCAAAGATGCGACCTCTCCCCCGCCCTCCGCCGGCACAGAAAACGGGCGGCCCGTTCTGTCTACGAGCCGCCCGAGTACGTCCAAGCGATGCGGAGGTAACACCCGCTCCGGTTCTGTTTCGGGTCACGGACATCACCGCGACGAGTCACTACGTTACTATCATAGGCTTGATCCGTCCACCCCTCACATGGAGATCCGCAGCGTAACCTTGCGGTCGGCCGGCAACCGGACACGCCGGTAGGCGTTGCCCAGTTCCGACGGCTGGATCGTAACGTCTTCATCACCGGACGGTTCGATGCCGTGGATCCGCCCCGGGACGCCCAGCGTGATCTCCTGGGCATCCTGTGAAAACAATTCGCAGACGATGCTCTCACCCAGGCGGTCCCAGTCGACGCTTACCGTCACGGCCCCGCGGCAGCGCACGCCGACGATGCGGCCGGCGGGCCACTCGTGCGGCAGCGCCGGCAACAGGCTCACAAAGCCCGGGCGCGACTGCACCAGCATCTCCAGAACGGCCGCGGCGAAACCCAGAATCGCGTCGATCTGGAACACCGTGTCGCCGTGCCAGTGCAGCGTAAGGCCCATCATCCGCCAGTCGTTGTGGTAGGTCAGCAGGTTGGGGCCGGTGCAGGCGCGGGTCATCAGGTCCAGGCATTCCAGCGCCCGCTCCCCGTCGCCCAGGCGGGCGAAAATGTTCGCCATGTGCGCCAGCGACCACCCCGTCTGGGACGCCAGTCCCACCACCAGCCGCTTCTCGACGGCCGTCTCGATCGCCTCGAACAGTTCGGGGTTGTTCTCGGCGGTCACTTCCAGCCCCGGAAACAGCGGGTAGATGTGCGACTGGTGGCGGTGGTGGTAGTTGTCTTCCAACTCGGGGTGCATCCACTCGGCGATCGCCCCGTCGGAGTTGACCTGGTAGTCGGGCATTTTTGCCAGCAGCTCGCGCCAGCGTCGGGTGCCCTCCTGCTCGATGCCCAGATGCTCGCATGCCGTAACCAGATTGCCCAGCAGTTCGCGGGCAACGGCGAAGTCCATGGTGGCGTTGACGACGACCCGCGGGTGTCCCTCGACGCCCAGGGGGTGGTTCTCGGGCGACAGCGACGGGGCGAACACCACCTGCCCGTCGGGGTCGATGATGCAGAAGTCCTCGTAGAACAGCGCCACTTCCCGCATGAAAGGCACCGCCCGGTCGCGCAGGAAGTCCTCGTCGCCGGTGAAAAGCCAGTAGTCGTAGTAGAGCTGGGCCAGCCAGCCCGCACCGGCCGTCCAGTTGCCGAAGAGGATCGCAAGCTGCAGCCCATGAGTGGTCTGGGCGTGGGCAGCCACGATGCCCCGGCAGCCGAACAGACAGCGCGCGTTGCGACGGTAGTCGTCCAGCGAGCGCTCGAACATGTCGAAGTACGGCTCGGTAACTTCCGGCAACGCCGCGGGCAGCGCCTGCCAGTAGTTCATCTGGATGTTCTCGTTGTTGTGGAAATCGCTGGACCACTTCGGGTCGTACTCGCCGTTCCAGATGCCCTGCAGGTTGGCCGGGTATCGCCCGCCCCACGAGGAGCAGATCAGCAGGTGGCGGGAGAAGTCGAACATCCGCTCGGTCAGCGCCGGGTGCACGTCGCCGCCGGAGGCATCCAGCAGGAGCCGCTCGTTGGCGTCTTCCCGCCGGGCATTGCCGGGCAGTTCCAGACGACAGCGATGGAATATCTCGCGATGCCCTTCGGCGTGGCGGGAGAGAATCGTCTTGTAGTCGGCCGGTAGCTGCTCCAGTGCGGCGGCGAGCTTCGCCTCGGCGACGTCGGCATAGTCGTTGGCGTAGAGCTTCACCAGCAGCAACGCCTCGTCGGCCTTCTCGATGACCACGCAATCGCCCTCGGTGGTTGTCTTGCCCCCGCGCAGGTGCACGTGCCCCGCCCCGCCGAAGCTTCCGCCGCGGTCGTACATGCCCACGATCTGCATCCGCGGTGCCTCGGCCGAGGTCTGGAAGACGATCTGCGAGCGCTTGCCGTTGCCGGTACCGCCGCCCCGGGCACGCCTTCCGTGTGGGGTGAGCCGAAGACGACACGAAACCGCCCCCGGCTTGTCGGCGGCGATGCGAAGGGCAATCACCTCGTCCGGCCGCGAGACCACCAAGCTGCGGGTGAAGGTGACTCCGCTGTCCTTCCACTGCACTATGACTTCACCGGTGGACATGTCCAGCGTCCGGCGGTAGTCGCTGAAGGCGTGGGGAGTATGCTGCAGCACCTCGATGTCAAAGGCCGGGTGGTAAGGGTCGGGACTGGTGTAGTCGTAGCCGGCCTCCTTGAGCTTGTTGGGCAGGAAGTACTCGGCCTCGGCGTACTTGCCCTCGGCGAGCAGCTTGCGGAGTTCGGGCAGGTGCCCGGAGACGTCCGGCAGCCGCGGTCGGTCGGTCCGCAGGAACAGCGCCTCGTGATTGAGGAGGATGGTGTCCTCGCAGATGTGCCCGTAGACCATCGCCCCGACGGTTCCGTTTCCGGTGGGCAGCGCGTCTTCCCAGCGGGTCGCCGGCTGCAGGCAGGTCATGATGTGCGAACGGTTGATGTCGATGCTCACGTTGCGTTCTCCCATTCTTCGACGACGGCGGCGGTGCGCCAGGAGCGCGGGCTGTCGGTCAGCGTCCCGTCGATGTCGAAGAAAACGATGCGATCCATGGGTCAAAGAAAGCCATCCTCCACCAGCCACCCGCCATCGGGCTCGGCGGGAGGACGGAAGTCCTTCCTGCACGTCGTGACAGAACACCTCGGACCTCGGGCCGTCAGACCTTCCCTTCCAGTTCTTCCATCACGCCGGCGTCACGGGCGGAGAGGTCCGGGTAGCTGGGGGCGCTGCCGACGTCAGGCCGCCGCTTCCACGAGCGTGCGCACCGGGGGTACTTCTCCCGGGCGTCGTACACCTCCACCTGCACCGTCGAGTCGTCCGGCACGTCGTCGGCGACCTCGATGCGGGCGTACCCCACGCCCAGCAGGTCTTCCAGTTCCTTGAGGTAGGTGTCGATGAACTTCACCGCCCCGGAATTGCCGGTGGCGATGCGGAAGACCGCCTCGGCCTCCAGCGGGTTCTTGACGCCCGCGATGCGGAGCTTCTCCAGCTTTACCAGCGCTTCCTGTCGCAGTTCCATCAGCCGTTCCCACACCACAGACGGACCGGCCTTGAGTTCGTCGAAGCTGAAGCGGCCCAGGTCGGGGTTGACCGGACGCAGGTCGTCGGCGAAACGCAGCGCCTCCTCGTCCCATTCCGGCAGGCACGCCAGGTGGACGCTCTGCGGCTCGTCGTCGGGGCGGTTGGGCATCTCGGCCCAGGCCTCCTCGCAGGTGTGCGGCAGAATGGGCGCCAGCAGCTTCACCAGCGCCAGGAAGACCTCGTGCAGCACCGTCTGGCTCGCCCGGCGGCGGATCGCCCACGGCGTCTCGCAGTACAGCCTGTCCTTGACGGCCGACATGTAGATGCTCGATGCCTGGACGGTGCAGAACTCGTACATCAACCGCGCGGCGCGGTGGAATTCGTAGCGATCATATGCCTGCCGCACGTCGCGGATGAGTCGGTGCAGTTCCAGCCGCATCCACAGGTCCACCGAATGCTCGGCCGGCTCAGTCGCGTCCTGGGAGGGGTCGAAGTCGCAGCAGGAGCCCAGGCAGAACCGCAGCGTGTTGCGAATCTTCCGGTAGGCGTCCTCCTGCTGGGCGATCAGCGACTCCGAACAGCGGATGTCGTTCTGGTAGTCCTGCGAGGCAATCCACAGCCGCAGGATGTCGGCCCCGCGCTTCTTGAACTGCTCGGTCGGCTCGATGGCATTGCCCAGCGACTTGCTCATCTTTCGGCCTTCCTCCGTGACCACGTAGCCGTGGGTGAGGACGGCCTTGAACGGCGGCTTGCCCTGGGCGCCCAGCGCCGGCAAAAGCGAAAGCTGGAACCAGCCGCGGTGCTGGTCGGAGCCTTCCAGATACAGGTCGACCGGGATGTCATCCACCAGTTCGCGCCGGACCGCCACCGCCAGCCAACTGCTGCCACTCTCGAACCAGACGTCGAAGATGTCCCTGCCGACGGTCAGTTCCTGCAGCGGGAACTCCTCGGGATTCTCGCACCAGTCGTCCTCCTCGGGGATCCACTCGGCCAGCAACTGCTCGGCACTGAGATGGAACCACGCATCGGAGCCCTTCTCGGCGATGACGCGGGCGACCGCCCGCACCGTGGCCGGGGTCAGCAGCGGCGTGCCCTCGGCGTTGTAGAACGCCGGGATCGGCAGCCCCCAGGCCCGCTGGCGAGACAGGCACCAGTCGGGGCGGCTTTCCAGCATGCCGGCGATGCGGTTGCGTCCCCAAGAGGGGATGAAGTCGATCCCGCCGTCTTCGCTTTCGCGGCGGCAGGCCTCCATCGCCAACTCGCGCAGGCTTACCCCCCGGGCGGCCAGGGGCTTGTCCACGGCCACGAACCACTGCTCGGTCGCCCGGAAGATGGTGGGCGTCTTGGATCGCCAGTCGTGGGGGTAGGAGTGGCTGATCGTCTCGGTCAGCAGCAGTGTCTTCTGCTCGGTGAGATACTCGATAACCTTCGCGTTCCCGTCCCATACGGTCATGCTCTGCAGCCAGGAGGGGGCAGTCTCATCGAACGTGCCGTCCTCGGCGACCGGGCAGGCGATCTCCAGCCCGTGCTTGAGGCCGGTGCCGTAGTCCTCCATGCCGTGCCCGGGGGCGGTGTGCACCAGCCCGGTTCCGTCTTCCAGCGTAACATAGTCGGCCGCCACGACCGGACAGGTCATCTCCATCAGCGGATGTTCGTAGCTCAGGCCGGCCGAGCAGAGGTCGTTGCCCCACACCTGGCCGATGCTGCGCCGCGAGCGGAGCCAGCCGTCGCGTTTCTGCTCGATGTTACCCAGCACGCGCTGGGAGAGTTCGCCGGCGACCACCAGCGTCATCGGCCCGTCGGCCGTCTCGCAGTGGACGCAGTCGTACTGGTAGTTGGGATGCACCGCTACGGCCCGGTTGGCCGGGAGCGTCCACGGCGTGGTCGTCCACACCAGCAGGTACTTGGGGGCGTCGCCTTCGGTGGGGACGATCTTGCTCTCGCCGGTGAGCTTGAGCGCCACGAAGATGCTGGGGTCCTCGCGGTCGTGGTATTCCAGCTCGGCGTCGGCCAGTGCCGTCCGGTTGGCGATGGACCAGTGCACCGGCTTGAGTTGCTTGTGGACGATGTCCTGCTCGACCAGCCGGGCGAAGCATTCCAGCACGGCCGCCTCGTAACCGGGGTTCATGGTGATGTAGGGCTCGGCCCACATGCCCATGACGCCGAGGCGCTTGAACTGCTCGCGCTGGACATCGATGAACCGGTTGGCGTACTCGGTGCAGAGTCTGCGGATCTCGCGGGCGTCCATGGAGGCGGCCTTGGGGCCCAGTTCGTCCATGACCTTCTGCTCGATGGGCAACCCGTGGCAGTCCCAGCCGGGCAGGTAAGGCGCGTCGAAATCGGACATGGTCTTCACGCGGATGACCATGTCCTTGAGCACCTTGTTGAGGGCGGTGCCCATGTGGATGCTACCGTTGGCGTAGGGAGGTCCGTCGTGCAGACTGAACCGGGGGCGTTCCTCCTGCTCGGCGAGCCGGCGAATCTGCTCGTAGAGCTTCTGGTCGGCCCATTTCTGCTGGATGGCCGGTTCCTTTTTCACCAGCCCGGCCCGCATGTCGAAGGTGGTCCGGGGGAGGTTGAGCGTATCCTTGTACTTCTTCTTGTTATCGTTTTCTGCCATGTGTATCTGCTCCCAGTCGGCCGATCGGGCAAGAACCAGCGGGTTGCCGAACACGTGTGGCCACCCTCGGCCGATCGAAAGGAAGAAGGTAATTCAAACGGGGCACAGGTGCGAAAGAAAAACGCCCCGACGCGAAGCGCCCGGGGCGGAGGAGCCGACCCTGCAATGATGCTGGTGGCGACGCGCCCCGGTTCAGGGACGGCGGGTAATGCCCGCGCAGAGGCAGCGTCGCCGGGACACCCCGTCCCGGCAGCAGAGATCGCCGAATCTCATTGCTGCCTTCTGCACAATTCTCCCTGCCTTCCGTCCGCGTCCGTCGCGGAGATGCTTTGCCTGTCCGGATTATATCGCCCCCTCGGCGGCGGTCAATGAACTGCCGCGGAGACAACCTTTGAAACCGCACGGTTTTCCGGTAGTCAAGATCGTGCAAATTTGGGAAAATACTGCAAGAGGTCCGATCAATTCGGGGGTTGAAACGTCTAGAGTAGGTAGAGACGCCGGATGGCCGGATTCTCATTCACGTCGCTGCAGATATTTCACGTCGTTTCGACGAGGGGTTGAGCGCCCGACGCGCCAACGAAAAAAGGGACGGACATCATGATCACGTACAGTTGCCGAAATTGCCGGTCCATGCTCCAATCGTCACCCGCAATGGCCGGTCGCCAGGAAACCTGCCCGATCTGCCAGACGATCAACCGCGTGCCCAGGGTGTCCACCGCCTCGAAGCCGCGAACACCCGTGCAACGCTACCAGCAGCCCAAGTCGCAGGCCACGGCGATGATCGTCGTCAGCACCCTCCTTGCCATCGGCGCGGCGTTCGCGTTCTTCGCCTACATGGCCGCCTCCAAGCCGGATGTCGAAACCAACTACACCGACGCCACCGACCCCAAGCAGGATCCCGACGAACTGGAGGTCGCGACCGGCCGTGAGGACCGCGTGCTGTACTCGGTCGACCCCACCGACACCGAAGGCATTCGCCGACACGAGCAGAAGCAGACTATGACCAAGGTCTGGAAGGAACTCACCGACCAGCGATGGGCGCCGGCCATCCGGATGCTCACCGAGATGGGCGAGCCGGACAAACACAAGGAAGACTACTGGTACGCTCTGGGATATGCCTACTCCGGAAACCAGGAGGACGACAAAGCCCTCTCGGCGTTCCATAGGGCCATCGTGGTCAACGACAAGTACGACTCGGCGTACCTCCACCTTGGGCTCACCTACGGCCGACTGGGAGAGATTCGCGACGCCGAGAAGTGGCTGGGCGACGGGATGAAGCTGCGCCCCGACGATCCGCACTTCGAATACGCCTTCGGGCACATGTACCACGGCAACAAGATGTACCGCAAAGCCATCAAGTGGTTCGAGATCGCCTCCAAGCGAGGCGGCGAGGGCCCGCTGGGTCGCCAGGCGCGGGCACGGCTCCGCGAGATCAACCGCATCCTCGGAGTCGACTGACATCCGCCGTCGGCCCCACCGTCGCCGGCAGACTTGACACCGCCGACCGGGCGGCGATATCGTCCGTCGAATGAAGCGTCTTGCCCTGTGGACTCTGACCGCTCTCCTCCTGGCGGCGTTGACCGTGGGGGCCTGGTTCAGCGTACTGCGCCGCCCTCGCCCCGTCGTGCCCGTTGCCGGCGCAGACCGCGGCCGCGCCGAGTGCATAACCCGCGCCCTCGCCAAGGTCCGCCGACGCCTGGGCAACGTCGCCCCCCGCCGGTCGGTCGTTCAACTCATGGACCGCCTGCGCGACAGCAACGGCCTCAACGACACCGGCTTCCTGTTCCCGCTGGAGGATGTCTGGGCCGTCCGGTCCGACCAGTCGCTGCTGGAGCCGCTGCACCCGGGATACGTGACGGCCGTGGAGGCGATTGTTGACCTGCACCGCCAACTCGCCGGCCGCGAGGTGGACCTGATCGTCCTGCCGGTGCCCTCCCACGTGCAACTGTACGCCCATCGCCTGCTGTCGGACGTCTCGGCCGACCAGACCGTCTGGCCGGCGTACTTCCGGGCCGTTGAGCACCTGCTCAGCGAGGGCGTGGAGGTGCTGGACGTTCTGGACGAGTTGCGAAGCTACGACGGGCCAGGCGACGTGCTCAACCGCTACGATCACCACTGGGACTGGCCGGGCGCCGAGATCGGGGCCGACCTGCTGGCCGCGAGGCTGCGCGGACGCTACCCCCGCATCCGAACGGCCGCCGATTACGCCCACTTCGCAACCACGCTGACCCATCGCACGACGCCCAAGCACTTGTTCATCCGCAACGGGATCGTGCCCGACGAATCGCACCCCTACCCCGAGGGACTGCAGGAGGAACACCTGATGCAGCGGGTGTGGTATCGCGGAGACGTGTGCCCTTGGCCACGGAACATCGAGTCGCCCGTGCTGGTGGTGGGCGACAGCAGCGCCCACTTCTACGGCAACCGCGGCTTCAGCTTCACCCAACACCTCTCGAAGAAGCTGGGTTTCCTGGTCGACGACCGCTCCCGCGCCGGCTGGGCCTACCGCGTGGCCGACCAGATCGCCACCGACCTCTGGCCCCGCCCCGGCACGCAGGTGGTGGTGCTGGTGATCCGGGCCGCCAACCTGACCCCCCACCGCCGGCGGAGTTGGTCGCTGGCCGGGCGCGCTTTCCGAAGGGCAAGCTTCCGCCTGCCGCCCGGACAGGTGACCGTCAAGGCCGTGGCGGTGGAAACACCCCAGGCACCCGACCCCCGAACGGCCGCCTACCCCAACGCCCTGGGCACGTTCGCCTGGAAAGTGCTGGAAGTGGAGGAAGGCCAACTGGCAGGAAGCTCGCTGATCGCCCGCGATTGGCTCATGAAGGTGCGGAAGCGCACCGCGGCCGCGAGCATCCGCCCCGGGCAGACGGCCCGTCTGACGGTCATTCCGTGGGGCCTGGCCCTGCGGCAGACGCCGGGGCTGGACAAGGTCGAGGCCATCGACACCGTCAGCGATTTCGATTCGCCGCGATACTGGACGTTGTCGGTCAAGAAAGTGAAGCACAACGGCCGCGAGAAATGAAAGCCGGCGGAGTTGCCTTGGCGTTCAGCGCTGCTTGAGACGGGCAGGCGTCCCTTCGGTGTGCCTACCGCCGCGCTGCTGCCTTCCGCCCTCTTTCCTCGTTCAGAGGTACTTCTCGACCAGGATGCCGTAGCGATCCTTGACGGCCGGGTCGATCTTGCCCGGTGCCGACCAGATACCCAGTTCCAGTGCGGTGTGGGCGGGCGAGGGCTTGCCGGCGATGTCGCCGAAGCGGCTGACCGCGGCCTTGATGAGTTCGATGGCGTTCCGCGTGGCGACCGTGAGGTGCCCGATGATTTCTTTGAGCAGTTCGTGTTTATCCAGGTCGGCGGGGGCAGGTTTCCAACAGTCGTAGTCGCTGGGCAGGGCCACCAGGGCATAGGCCAGTTCGGCCTCGCGCGCGAGCTTGGCTTCGGGCATGACGGTCATGCCGATCAGGTCGCCGCCCCAGATGCGGTGCATTTCGCTCTCGGCCCGGGTGGAGAAGGCCGGTCCTTCCATGCAGACGTAGGTGCCGCCGTCGTGGACGTCGGTTTTCACCGCATCGGCGCAGCTCAGCAGGTGCCTGCGGAGCACCGGGCAGAACGGGGAGGCGAACTCCACGTGCACGGCCAGGCCCGACTCGAAGAACGTCGGCTCGCGGCGGTAGGTTTTGTCGATCACCTGGTCGACGATCACCAGGTCCCGGGGCTTGAACTGGTCGCGCAGCGAACCGACCGCCCCGGAGGCGATCACGTGCGTGCAGCCGAGCTTCTTGAGGGCGTAGATGTTCGCCCGGTACGGGACGGCCGAGGGCGAAAGCAGGTGCCCGTCGCCGTGGCGGTTCAGCAGTGCGATGGGCGTGCCGTCCCACTCGGTTTCGATGATGTCGCCCGACGGGGCCCCGAAAGGGGTCTCTACCTTGGTCTGGCGGCCGCCGGTCTGCTCGCACAGGGCGTCGCCCAACCCGCTTCCTCCGATGATTCCCACCTTCGCATCCATGCTGGTCTCTCCGTCGCTGTGTTCTCGGCTCAATCGTCTTCCAGTTCCGGGCTCAGGAGGCGCCGGATCGCGCTGTCGAGGCTTCGCAGCGCGACGGTCCGCATCCTAGGCTTTTTGAGCGTGCCGGTCACCTGGATTTCCATGATCTCTTTGGTGAAGGGCTTCAGCAGCGTTTCGAGGTCTCGCCCGATACCCGGCAGTTTGCCCACGGTTCGGCTCAGGAAGTTCAGGCGGATCTTCTCGCTGTCCATGTTCATCACGCCCGAGCCGACGATCGAGAGTCCCTGCCCGGAGAGGTTGATCTCCCGCAGCAGCAGGCGGTCGCCACTGAGCTGGTAGCGGATGGTCCCCTCGTTGAAAGCGCTCTCGCCGGGCAGTTGCAGCGTGATGACCTGCAGCAGGCCCAGCAGCACCGGCACGCGGTAAAGCTTCGCGTCGGAAATCGTCAGCGTCCCCGTCGCCCGGCGCGAGTCGGCCTCGCCCAGGGTCTGCTGCAGGGCCAGGTCGCCGCTGACGCTCCCGGGCATCTTCACCATCGCGTTGGGGTCGGTGACCCCGGCGTTGGCGAGTTTCTCCAGTTCCGCCCCCTGCACCGACACGCGGAACGCATAAGACACCTTCTCCCCCAGGCGCATCGATGCCTTGCCCACCAGCTTGCCCCCGTGGAATCGCCCCGAGATGTTGCGGAACAGCACCAGTTGACCCTTGGCGGCCTTGACGATCTTCCCCCGGATCTCGGTGACCTTGCGCGTGCCCATCGAGATCGCCGCCAGCGTGGCGTT
>JBKHHV010000358.1:0-3077 GCA_046539005.1 Phycisphaerae bacterium | reverse complement strand
CGGGCACTGGCGGGCGAAGACGCCGACCCCGCCACCGTTGCCACCGCCGCGGTGGCGGTGGAATGCTTCCACAAGGCCTCGCTGATCCACGACGACATCGAGGACGATGACCCCGTCCGCTACGGCAAGCCCGCCATGCACGAAGCGCTCGGCCTGCCGGTGGCGCTGAACGTGGGCGACTACCTGCTGGGCGAGGGCTACCGCCTGCTGTCCCGCGCCACCGCCGACCCGACCCGGACGGCCGACATGATGCGCGTGGCGGCCGAGGGACACCACGAACTGTGCCTGGGGCAGGGCGACGAACTGACCTGGGCCCGCAACCCCCGCCCGCTGAGCGTGCGCGAGGTGCTGAACATCTTCCGGCGAAAAACCTCCCCCGCCTTCGAGGTGGCACTACGGGTGGGAGCCGCCCTCGCCGGACAGGAACCCCAACTGCGCGACGCCCTGCACCGCTACAGCGTGGCCGTGGGCATCGCCTACCAGATCCGTGACGACCTGGACGACGGCTCGGCGACCGGGCCCGACGGCGACCTCTCGTCGATGCGGCCTTCCGTGCTGCCGGCCATCGCTCTGCAACGGGCCGAGACCGACGACGCCCGGCTGCTGCAGCGCGTCTGGACCCGCCGAGCGAGCGAGGACGACCGGCGACAGCTCGAAGAGGTGCTGACGCGGCTGGACGTTCGGCCCATAGCCCAAGGCATGCTGGAGTTCCACAAGGCCCGGGCCATCCGGGCGCTGATCGGCCTGCCGAGCGTCGAACTCAAGGCGCTGCTGCGGCGGCTGGTGGCGAAGATCTTCGGCGACGTCGAGACCATGGGCTGCTGCGATGAGCATTCGTCGTGAGATGCGGTCGGCCGCCTCGGCCGGGGCAAATGCCCTGCCCGGCGGAACCGCCCCCCTCGCCGCCTACCTCCAGTCCCAGTTGACCGACGAGGGCGGCTTTGCCAACAAGGCGGGTGTCAGCGACCTGTACTACACCGTCTTCGGCATCCAGGCCTCGCTGGCTGTGGGGCTGGACCTGCCCGTCGAGCAGATCGTCCGCTACCTGCAGACTTTCGGCGACGGCACATCGCTGGACCTGGTGCACCTCTCCTGCCTGGCCCGCTGCTGGGCCGACCTGCCCGGCGTGCAACTGCCCGACGACCGTCGCGGCGCCATTGCCCGAACCGTCCGTTCCTACCGGTCGGCCGACGGAGGCTACTCGCTGGTGGCCGGCGCGGGCGAAGGGTCGGTGTATGGCTGTTTCGTGGCGGCAGGCGCCATGCAGGACATCGGCGAACCCGCCGGCGATCCCGCCCGGATCGGGCGCTTCCTGGCGGGCCTGCAGACCCCCGAAGGCGGGTACGTGAACGAACCGGCGTTGCCCTTCGCCGCAACGCCTTCCACCGCCGCGGCGCTGACACTGCTGGCCAACCTCGGGCAGCCTGTGCCGGCCTCGGGCGTCGACTGGCTCAAACGCCAGCGGGGCAAGCACGGGGGATGGGTCGCGGTGCCCGGGGCGCCGGTGGAGGATCTGCTGTCGACGGCGACGGCGCTGCATGCGCTGGCGGTGTCGGGAGCGGATATGCACGGCGAACAGGAGCAGGCCGGGGCGTTCGTCCGCTCGCTGCAGACCCCGGCCGGGGGTTTCTGCGCCTCCCACCTGGACCCGTCCCCCGACTGTGAATACACCGGCTACGCCCTGGTCGCGCTGGGTCATACGAGCAGATAGCAGTTGGCTTTTTCTCTGCGTTCCTGAGTTCAACCTCACCCCCGCCTGGGGTGAGGGCGAGGGGCAAAGCTCAATGGCTGGTCAATGGCTGCCCGTCAGCGAATGTGCGAAAAAGTCTGGACACTACCGGCTGCCGGCAGGCAGCAGGCAGGCGGTGGATCCAGGCGCGTGTACCTGTCGCGTTCGTAACATACACGACCCACGGAGATCTGGAGCGGCGATCGGGTGACGCCGGGGCAAAAGCCTTGGCGTCCAATGGTGCATGGGTCCTGATGAACCGACAGGCCTTGGCCGGCGTGCGGGTTACGAATCTTGCCTTTCGGCCAGGGCGGACCTGCGATTCTTCTTTCTGACTACCGCCCCGACCAGCCCTGCACCCAGAAGCAATCCTGTTGTAGGTTCAGGAACAAGGTCAATATCTGTCATCAATATACAGTGCTCCATCAGTACATCCAGGCATTTCATCTACAGCTCCAAGAGTTCCATTAAACTTAATATCATCAGAAGTCCAAACATTATTTTCAGGAGCAATTGTTAAATTTCCACTTCCATCAGTTTCTCCTAAATATCCTGCAATCTTTTGAACAGCAATCCAATAATCTGGCTTACCTTCAATTCCTAACAAACTTCTGTCATAAGCACCCGTCCATGCCTCAGGATATCCTGAAAATTCAGAATTATGTAAATAAGCACTTATCTTAATATCCTCTTCATCCATAGTTAATCCACCAATATCATAATTTTGTTCTGTTAATTCTGCACCATTCTTAGTAACATTTCCCAAAATGTTATTATTAGAATCATAATTCTGAACATTCTGACTATCAGAACTATTCATTAATTGAGCCCAATTATTAATAATATCTGCATTTGCATTAGAAGGAGCAGTAAGAGAAGCAAGACCAAAAGCTGCACCAATAGCGCCAACCTTTGCTTTTTTTCCTGCGTTTTTCACGCCTTCTTGGAGAATGCAGACCGATTGGGTGATGGCCGAAACGACACGGGTGTAGATGGAATTCATGATGTCCTCCTTGCAGAATGCGAGTTGCGCGTTCTTGCCGGTTCGCCCCGCAGCCATGTCCCCGGTGCGAAACAACCCCTTGCGGGCCCGCCTCTACCGGTGGACCCACCCATGGCGAACGCATGGGCATATGCCCATACAAGTGTACCGGCATTCTCAAGCCCGTCAACCCGGAAATCGCCGGCCACGGGGCATTTCTGCGCGGGTTGCCTTTGCAGGTGTGGACCGATTCCCGGTGGACGCCACGCGCGAATGTGAGCAGGAAACGCCAACGTCCGGGGGTCATCACCAGCCGTAGGGCCCGCAACTTGTTGCGGGCGGAATGACCAAGGCTACGAAGGACGT
>JBKHHV010000098.1:0-12507 GCA_046539005.1 Phycisphaerae bacterium | reverse complement strand
GTGCCCTTCTCGGACAGGCAGCCGTAGGGCCCGCAACTTGTTGCGGGCGGAATGACTTCACTCCGTCCGCAGGGCATCCAGCAGGTTACCGCGCCCGACGGCGACCGCCGAGGCAACCGCGGCCCACACGCAGCCGTTGAGGACGATCAGGCCCAGCACCACGCTCAGCAGCCCCAGCGGGATCGACCCCCCGGCCGACCGGATGGCCGGCACGACCGCGATGATCGCCGCGGCGGTTCCCATCACCAGCCCGACCACGCAGAGCATCCAGTGCTCCAGGACGATCATCCGCCCCAGCGATAGGCGGCTAAAGCCCACCGCCCGCAGCAGCCCCAACTCGCCCCGGCGTTCCAGCACGTTGCGCAGCACCACCACGCCCAGCCCCAGGCTGCCCAGCAGCAGCCCGACCCCGCCGAGAGCGCCGAACATGGTCAGGTAGGTGTTCACCAGCCGCATGAAGGAACCCAGGCGGTCGACCGTGGCGGTCACCTCCAGCCCCGACTCCAGCATCGCCTTCTCCAACTCGTCGGTAATCTGCTCGCGGCCGTCTTCGGGAGCGTCGATCAGGAACGCCCGGTAGCCCTCGATGGAGGGGTACTTCCGCACGAAGTTCTCCTCGCCGATCAGCACCACCCCCTGCAGCACCGAACTGGTCGTGGCCGCCACGAACGTAACCCGGAACGGGCGGCCGCGGTCGTCGGTGTAGGTGATCGATTCGCCAACCTGTTTGTGGATGGCCCACAGAAGCGTCTCGGTGTCGGCGATGGCGGGGATGCTGCCGTCGGGCAGGCGGCCTTTCAGCAGCAGCCAGGGGTTCTCTACGTCCTTCATGGTCTGGGCGAAGGCGAAGGCGGCGCGACTCGCCAGCGACTCGGGATTGACGCCGAAGAGGCGTGGCTGCTGGGCCTGGTTGAGGTTCAGGCAACTGGCGTCGTCGCCCTGGCGGACGCGCATGTTCACGAACCGCACGCCGGGGGGCAGGTCCCGATCCAGGCGGTAGACCTCGCGGGCGTTGGGGTCGTTCAGGTCGCGGGTGATCGGCAGGGCGCTCTCGGCCCAGAAGGCGAAGCCCCCGGTGCCGCTGTCCCGCTTGCCGGCATCCTGCAGTGGTGTCATGCGATTGGCGGCCACGGTGACCACCAGAAAGGCGCCGGCTGCGAGGATGCCGATGGTCGCCAGCGATCGGCCCCGTCGGCGGGAGGCATTGCGCAGTGCCAGCGCCGAGATCCGCTTCAGCGCCGACCGGCTGTGGCCCATGCGTGCCAGCAGCGAATGCGCGGCCGCCAGCAGCGCCGTCAGCAGCAGCGCCCCCACGCCGAAGAACGCGCCTGTGGCGGCCGACCGGTCGCCCAGGCCCCAGGCGAGCATCGCCCCCGCACCCACGAAGCAGACGCCCGAGAGGACGGCGCTGTAGCGTCCGCCGCGAAGGGCGACCTTGCGGGAGACCATGGCGTCGCCTCCGCCGGCGAGCAGTTCGTGCGGGCTTCGCCCCGCTTGGCGGTAGAGTGCCAGCAGCATTGCCACCACCGCCGCGAGGGCTCCGATGAGGGCCCCGACCACCAGCGTGACAGGGCTGGCGTAGTATTCGATGCGGGCATCGGCAATCGCCCCGCTCCAGACGCCGGCCATCTGCTCCAGCAGGAAACGGGCGTACCACGGACCTGCCAGCATGCCGCCCAGCGCCCCCAGCACCGCCAGCAGCGAGCCCTCCGCCAGCAGCAGCCCGCGGACGCGCCACGGCGTCCAGCCCACCGCCAGCAGCGTGCCCACCTGGGCGGTCCGCTGCTGGATGCCGAAGGCGAACAGCAGGCCCATCAACGCCAGCGCCGCGGCGATCAGGAAGAAGCTCAGCCCGATGAAGATCTGTCCGAAGTCCGAGGCCCCCTTGGACGCCTCCAGCGCCTGCTCCCGCACGGGCAGGAAAAACAGCCCGATCGCCGCCGGGTCCAGCTTCTCCTGAAGAGAGGCCGACACCGCGTTGGCGTCGGTTTCATCCAGCGGCCAGCGGACCGAGGTGAGGTTCCCGAAGCGGTTGCCCCACATGCTGCGGGCTGCCTGGAGCGGCACGAACGCCTTGGGCGTCCCGCGGTAGCGGTTCCAGTAGGCCTCGTCTTCTTTCTCGATTCGGCCGAAGTCCACGGCGTCGCCGAGTTTCCAGTCGCGGCAGTTCTTCGCCCCGGCAAGCCCGGGGAAGTTCGGCATCAGCGTCGGGTCGTTGGCGTCGCCCTCGATGGGGGCCACCCGGGCGATCCGGAAAGAACGGCTGGCGGTGGCGAGGTCCTTGGAGGTGCTGATGACGTAGTAGGTCAGCTCCAGCGGGTCGCCGGGAGCGGCGTCGAGATCGTCGGCGAGCCATTGGTTGATGACGATTTCGTTGGCATCCAGCGCGGCCGGCACCGGCGGGGTCGCGCGGCCGACGTCGCGCAGCGGGCCCAGCCCGGAGACCATCGAGTAGGGCGTGGTCCTGTCTCCGACCCCCAGCGTATTGACGAAGTAGGTGAACACGCCGGTGGGTCGGTTTGCGTCGGCGAGGGCGGCCGCGTCGGAGACGGCGGGGCTGAGGAACACCCGCCCGGATCGCATTTCCAATACGTTCTGGTCGGGGATTCGGCGGAAGGTCAGTTCGGCGTCGTCGAGCGTCCAGGCGTCGCGTACGGCGGCGTCGGCGACGTTGGGGTCGAAGGTCTCGGCGCCGGCGGGGGCTCCCAGCAGCACCGTGTTGGCTTGGGGGCCGATGTTGAGCTTCCGCTGGATCCACTCCAGGGGGACGATGGCGTTGCCGGGCGTGACCTGGTTGGCCAGCAGCGAGAAGCCCCCTTCCAGCACGGCCGCGACGGTCAGGCGGTCGAAGACGGTGGCGTTTTCCTCGCTGGAGATGGGCAGGTCGCCGGAGATCAGGGTGGGGTTGTCGAAACGGATCACCACGTCGTCGCCGGGCCCGACGTGCAGCTCCTCGGCGAGCCGACGGTTGAGCACGATTTCGCCGGGGTGAAGGTCCTTCAGGGCCGTCCACTGCGGGCGAAGGGCTGCGAAGTTGGCATCGACCCCCAGGAGGTCTACGGTTCCCGCCCGGTGTTGCTCGGAGGCGTCGGTGGCGGTGGCGATCAGCGAAATCGCGGCCGCGGCCGGGGCGTCGGTGCGTGCGGAAACCTCGCGCGCGAGTTGCTGGCGGAAGAAGCGGTCGCGGGTCATCATCGCCAAGTGCACGTCGCCCAGGCGGCTGAGCGCCTGCCTGCGGAGGGAGTAGCGGACCGAGTCGCCGATGGCCAGGGCCCCCACCAGCACGGCCGTGGCGATGACCGCCCCGGCGAGCACGCCCAGGTGGGTCCGCCAGTAGTATCCCAGGCTTCGGAGGATGAGCTTGGAGCGGGTCATTCGGATTCGGCTCCGTCGGTGTCTTCGGACAGTTGCCCGTCCCGCAGGCGGTGGACGGTGCCCATGCGTTGTGCGAGCGAGAGGGCGTGGGTGACGCAGATGAGCGTCACGCCGCGGTCGCGGTTGAGTTCCAGCAGCAGTTCGGCGAGGTTGTCGGCGGCGCGGCGGTCGAGCGAGCCGGTGGGTTCATCCGCGAGCAGCAGCGCCGGGTCGTTCACCAAGGCCCGCACCACCGCGACGCGCTGGCACTCTCCGCCGGAGAGTTCACCCGGCCGATGCGCGAGCCGGTCGCCCAGTCCCACGCGGTCCAGCAGTTCCCGTGCGCGTTTCTCGGCGGCGTCGCGATCGATGTCGGCCCCGGCGAGCGTGGGCACCAGCACGTTCTCCAGCAGCGTGCACTGGGGCAGCAGGTGGTGCATCTGGAAGACAAAGCCGATCCGCCGGTTGCGGACGCGGGCGAGCTGCCTCTCGCCCAGGTCGGAGAGGTCCTCGCCCTCCAGCAGGACCTGCCCGGCGGTGGGGCGGTCGAGGGCACCGAGGATGTTCAGCAACGTGCTTTTGCCCGAGCCGCTGGGCCCGAGGATCGACAGCGTCTCCCCGGCCGAGACCGTGAGGTTCACCCCGCGGAGGACGGTGGGCCCCTCGCCGCCGCCGGCGGGCCCGGGGTATTGCTTGGTGACGTCGGTCAGTCGGAGAATCCGGTCGGGGTCACTCATCGGGGGAGTCCCTTTCGGTGCAGGATGTCGTTGATCGCGTCGGTGAGGGCACTGGCGGCCGAGGCGATGGTGAACTTCTCCACCACGACCTGTCGGCCTGCGCAGGCGAGCCGGGCGTGCAGGTCGTCGTCGGTCAGCAGCTTTTCGAGGGCGTCGGCGAGTTCGCCGGTTTCGCCGGGGCGGTACAGCAGCCCGCCGCCGGTGTCGCGGAGGATCTCGCGGAAGAC
Source organism: Phycisphaerae bacterium (assembly GCA_046539005.1). Lineage (GTDB taxonomy): Bacteria > Planctomycetota > Phycisphaerae > SM23-33 > SM23-33 > CAZFPT01. Next base: position 8,189 of record JBKHHV010000098.1, on the reverse strand, counting down.
GCCGTGGTCGGGCTGGACCACCGGCACGCCGCAAGCCATCGCCTCAAGTAAGTATAGGCCCGAGGCTTCGGGCATTCGCGTGGGCACGCTGAGTACCCGCAGCGGAGGCAGGAAGTTGATCTTCGCCTTGCGGTCGAACTCCTCGAAAATCGTCACGTCGTCGGTGACGCCCTCGGCGTCGAGCCGGTCGGCGAACCGCCGCAGGAAGTCCTTCTGGCTGGCGAGTCGCCCGCCGGTGAGGTGGAGTTTCAGTTCGCCCAGCCCGGGGCGTTTGCGGAGCATCAGGAAGGCGTCCAGCAGCGTATCGAGCCCCTTGTCGTAGGACAGCGGGGAGAGGAAGCCGATCCGTGGCGGCTCGGCCGGCCCGTTCGGGGCGGGGGCGTAGCCTTCCATGTCGATGCCGTTGGGGGTCACGTGGAAGTCGCGGGCGTCGAGCCCGAGGCGCTCGGCCATCACGTCGCGGTAGTACTCGCAGGTGACCATGAGTCCGTCGACCTCGCGAGCCCGCCGGCCGAGCAGGTCCCACGCCTCGGACCGGTAGGGTTCGGGCAGCGAGTCGAGGAAGGAGTCCTCGTCCTGTGCGGTGGTAACCACCGCCGCGCCCAACGCCTCGCGGATGCGCGGGGTGAGCCCCCCCAGCATGATGTTGGACAGGCAGACCGCGTCGGGCTTTTCCTGCTCGGAAAGAAACGCCACCAGCCGGTCGAGTTCCTTGGTCTGCTTGCCCTCCTCGCCACGAAGCATGGAAACGGTGGTCTCGCCGAGGTCGTGGGCGCGGGTCATGCCGGCCATCGACTGGGCGAGCTTGAGCACGCGGGGGGAGTCCAGCATCCGGTCGAACCAGCGGGGGGTGTGGCGGAACAGCCGACACTTCTGCTGGAGGTAGACGTTGATGCCCCCGAAAAAGAGCGGCTGATCGGTCTCGATGTCGAATTCCGGGATCGGCGGAAGGTACATCGGGACCATGAGGATGTCGTGCCCGTCGCGACGCAGGTGCCGGATGAGGGCGTGGTCCCGCAGGCAGTTCTCGCAGTAGAAATTCTCCCCCGCTCCGGGGGTCAGCATGATCAGTCGCATAGACGCCCTGTTCTGAGCAAGAAGCATTCAGCGATTAGGCAGGAAGCCCCACCATGGCGGGGGAGCCGGGGAAACGGAAGCACCGCTCGTCACACACCACTCACTGCTGCCTGGCAGCCGAACCCTGCCACCCGACCTCGCCTATCGCCTGTCGCTTCTGGCTTATGGCCTATCGCCTATCGCCTCTTCTTTCCGAATGCATACAGGAACCCGTCGCTGGAGCCGATGAGGATTTTTCCGTCCAGCACGGCCGGGGAGGAACTTACCGCGTCGCCGGTGATGTACGACCAGGTCGAGGTCCCTTTCTTCAGGTCGATCAGATACACGCGGCCGTCGTTGCTGCCGACCACCACGCGCCCGTCGGCGATTACCGGGGAACTGTCCACCTGACCGCGGGTCCCAAATGTCCAGAGCGTTTTGCCCGTCTTGCGGTCGAAGCTGTAGACGTCTCCGTCGCGACAGCCGACCACCACGACGTCCTTGCCGACCGCGGGTGAGGAGAAGAACGCCTCGTCCCCGTCGCCGGACCACACGAAGTCGCCCTTGGCGAAGTCGATGCAGGAGAACAGCCCGTCGTAATCGCCCACGTATCCGCGCCCGTCCGTGTAGGCCGGCGATGCGGCAATGTAGGCTCCCAGGGCGACGCTGTTGGCGTCTTTGCCGGTTTCCACGTCCACGCGGTAGAGCATGGCGTCGCACCCGCCGAAGACCACCATGCCCTTCTCCAGGGCCGGTCCGCCGTTGATGTAGTTGCCCGTCTCGTATTCCCAGAGCTTCTTGCCGGTCTTGCCGTCGAGGCAGTACATCTTGTAGTCGTAGCTGCCGACGAGGATTTTTGCCGGTTTCCCGTCCTTGCCGGGCACGTAGTTGGCCGAGCCGAGAATCTTGTCGCGTGTTTCAAAGGTCCAGAGCTTCTTGCCTTTGGCGGCGTCGACGGCGTGCAGCACCCCGCCGGCCGTGCCTACGTAGACCGCCCCGTCGACCACCAGCGGGGCGGCCTCGACCGAGTCGTTGGCGTCGTAGGTCCACACCTTCTTGCCGGTGGCGAGGTTCACGGCGTGCAGTTTGCTGTCGGTCGAACCGATGTAGACGGTCTTCCCGGAGACCACCGGGGAGGACAGCACCGCCCCGCCGGTCTCGTATTTCCACAGCAGTTCCGGCTTCGCCGGCAGCTTCGATGCCGATACCCCCGTCCCGCCGGTGTCCCCGCGCCAGAAGTTCCAGTTCTGGACGGCCGCGGGCTGGGTGGCGGTGGGCTTGCCCCCGCCTCGGACACGGGGCGATGCCTGCTCGCCGGCGTCGGCGTCCTGTTCGGTGGTGGGCAGCAGCCAGGCAGCGCCCAGCGCCGCCAGCACCAGTCCAGCCGAGATTGCAATTGAACGTCCTGGAGTCATGATCGTTTACTCCCGAAAACCAATGGGTCTTTCCTTAAATGCTAGCCCGCGCCGAATGGTGCTGCAAGAGATGTGGAATTTCGGGCCCCGCAACGAACCGAACGCGGCCGTTCGTTCGTAAGACATATAAGGATTTGCGCATCACTACGCCTTCTTCTGCGCACCGAAAAGGGCGGAACCTTTTCGCGCCGGCCCGTTTCTACTTGTACAATGAGCACCATGACGTTTGCGAAATCACTGAGAGTCGTTCCGGTCGTGCTGGCGGTGGCAGCGGCGGCGGTCTTTGCCGCCTGGGCTGCCCGCGGGCCGGTGGACGTGGAACCGCGCCTGCCCAAGCCGGAAGTCCCCATCGCCAAGGTCGACACCGGACCGGCACCCAACCTCGGGGGGATCACTCTGCGGGGCGAGGCGGCCGTTCCGCAAGGCTTCGACGGCAGTTGGCCGATGTTCCGCGGACCCGGCGCCGATGCGATCTCCCCCGACCCGACGCCGCTGATCGAGAGTTGGGGAGCCGACGGGCCGCCCAAGCTCTGGACCATCGAACTCGGCGACGGGCACGGGGGTGCCGCCATCCACAAGGGCGCCGTCTATCTGCTGGACTACCAGGACCGCAAATCCCAGCTCATCGAGACCGAAGAAATCCGCGAGGGCAAAGCCCCCGCCATCGCCGCAAGAATTCTCGCGGCCGTCGAGCGCGACGTGCCCAGTTCCGGCATGCGGATCTGGGAGCGGATGGACCAGGACGCCCGCAATACCGTGCGATCGCTGGCCGGGGCGCCCGACCAGCCCGGAAGCCCCGCCGACCGCAAGACCCTGACCGACGCCCTGAACGCCGTCATCCAAAGCGAGGATTTCTACAACGAGGAGTCCTTTACCGACCTGAAGCTCGACCGCGAGGGCAAGAAGCTGGTCAAGGCCCACCAGACCGGTATGCTGGCGAGTTTCAAGCGCGACCGCCTGCATCGCCTGCTGATCGACGCGACCTTCGGGCGCGACCTGCTGCTGCCGGCGTGGGAAGGCGACGTCATCCGCAAGCTTTCGCTGGAGACCGGCGAGGAGATCTGGCGCTACATTTACCCCGTCAACGTCAAGCAGAACCACGGTATGAGCCGCACCGTGCCGGCGGTGACCGACGAGTACGTCGTGACGGCCGGTCCCAAGTGCCACGTCACCTGCGTGAAGGCCGACACCGGCGAGTTGGTGTGGGGCATGGACCTGGTCAGCCGGTACGGCACAACGGTGCCGGACTGGTGGAGCGGACAGAGCCCGATCATCGACGGCGGGCAGGTGATTCTGGCCCCCTCGGGCCCGGAGGTGCTGGCGATCGGCGTGGACCTGGCGACCGGGAAGGTCCTGTGGGAAGCCCCCAACGTCGACGGGGGCGTGATGGCCCACGCCAGTCCGAGCATCATGGATTTCGCCGGCAAGCGGTTTTACCTGGTGGTCACCGCACGCAACAGCCAGGGCACCAAGCCGGGCGGGGTGTACGGCGTCAGCCGCGAGGGGAAGATCCTGTTCGGTACGACCGAGTGGAGCGTAAGCACGGCCGCCCCCAGCGCGCTGGGGTTCCCCGACGGGAAGGTACTCCTCACGGCAGGATATGACGAAGGCGGCATGCTGCTGCAGCTCTCGGACAAGGGCGACGGCACGTTCGACATGCAGATAATCCAGAGCTTCGAGACCCCGCGGTTCAGCTCCGAGCAGCAGACCCCGATCTACCACCAGGGGCACGTGTTCACGATCATCCCCAAGACACGCGCCCAGACCAGCCTGCAACTGATGTGCCTGACCCCCGAGGGCGAGATCGTCTGGACCTCCGGCCGATCAGACCGCTACGGGTTTGGTTCCTATGTCTTCGCCGACGGGAAACTGTTCATCATGGGCGACAAGGGCGACCTGTCGATGGTCATCGCCACGCCCCAGACCTACCGCAAACTTGCCGGGGCGAAGGTGCTCAAGCGGGCCCACGACTCGTGGGGCCCGATCGCCACGGCCGACGGACTGATGATCGTTCGCGACGTGGACCGCATGACCTGCCTGGACCTCCGCAAGAAATGACCACCGCCCCGGCGAGTATTTGCTACAATGCCGGTTTTATTATGCCGCAACGATACGAGGAACAACCTGTGAGCGCTCGAAGCAAAGGCATCCTGGTCGGCGGGGCCGTCTTGGTGATCCTGCTGGTCATGCTGCATGTTCTCTCGCGGTACGACCTTCTGGGCCTTCACGGCTCGGGCCTGCCCGACAGCTTCCGCTACAACCAGAAGGACGAGCGGGTCATCGACCCCAAGCTGCTGCAGTACCACCAGATGGCCGATATCCCCACCGGGCTGAGCAACCCCCGCGACCTCCACGAGGCGCCCGACGGGAAGGTCTACGTGGTGGGCGACCAGGCCGTGCGGCTGCTCAACGCCGACGGGAGCATCGCCGAGCAGTTCGCCACCGGCGGCGAGGCCCGCTGCATCGACCTGGCGTCCGACGGGACGATCTTCCTCGGTGTCGGCGACCACGTGGAGGTCTACAGCCCGGCCGGTCAGAAGCTCGGCTCGTGGGAACCGGTGGGGGACGACGAAGTCGTCACCGGCATCGCGGTGGACGGCAACGAGGTGTTCTACGGGGCCTACCCGATCCGGAAGTTCTTCCGCTGCGACCGGAACGGCACCGTGCTGAACCCCGTGGCGGTCCGCGACCCGGCGGACGATTACCCGGGTCTCAAGGCCCCGAGCCCGTACTTGTCGGTGGCGGTGGACGACCGGGGGCTGGTGTGGATCAACAACCCCGGGCATCTGCGGATCGAGGCCCACACCCGCCAGGGCGAGTTCCAGCACGCCTGGGGCAAGAGCTTGGAGAATACCGACGCCAAAGACATCGCCGCTTTCCCGGGATGCTGCAACCCGATCGACTTCGACATCCTGCCCGACGGGCGGTTCGTGACGGCCGAGAAGGGCAAGAACCTGCAGACCGTAAAAGTGTTTCAGAAAGAGGGCTTCCTGGAGGCGATTGTGGTGCCTTCGGGCAAGTTCGCCCCCACGACTCCGCCGATGGCCGTTGCCGCCGACGCGGAGGGCGGGATCCTGGTGCTGGACCCGTGGCGCAAGTCCGTCCGGGTGTTTGAACTCAAGCAGAAATAGAGCGTTATGAGCGATACCCCCGAGAAAAAGCGAACCATGGACCGGCGGGAGATGTTCCGCACGGTTGGGCGCGCCTCGGCCGCGGGGGCCTTGGGTGTGCTGGGAGCGGTGCTGGCTGTCCGCGCGAACCGCGGGGGGGTGAACCCCGCCGACCACGTCTGCGTCAACGACAGCATCTGTAACGGCTGTCCGAAGTACAGCGGATGCATCCTGCCGGCGGCGACGTCGGCGAGGAAGGCCGGGAGGGACCGCACATGAGCCCCTCTGAGAGTGAAAACAACGACCGCAAGACCTCCCGGCGGAACCTGCTGCGCGCGGGTCTGCGGGGCGCGGCGGTGGTCGGCCTCGGCGCCTCGGCGGCAACCCTGATCGCCGGGCGCGAGGAAGACGAGGTAGCCAAGGTCTGGCAGATCGACCCGCAGAAGTGCATCGCCTGCGGGAACTGCGCGACCTACTGCGTCCTTAAAGAGTCGGCCGTCAAGTGCGTGCACCGTTTCGACATCTGTGGGTACTGCAAGCTGTGCATCGGCTACTTCCGCAAGGGCCAGAACGCCCTCAACAGCGGTGCCGAGAACCAGCTCTGCCCCACCGGGGCGATTATCCGCTCGTTCGTGGAAGACCCCTACTACGAGTACAGGATCGATGAGGATCTGTGCATCGGGTGCGGCAAGTGCGTCATCGGCTGCGAGAACAGCGGCAACGGGTCGCTGTACCTGCAGATCCGCCATGACCGCTGCGTGAACTGCAACCAGTGCGCCATCGCCATTGCCTGCCCCGCCGAGGCGATCAAGCGCGTGCCGGCCTCACAGCCTTACCTCGAGCGTGAGTACCTGGGAGGAGCCGGTTGATGCGTCGTGTTCTGTTGTCCATCGCCCTGCTGGCGATCCTCCCGTCCATGCTGCTGGCCGAGGGTGCACGGGTGGAGCCGCCGGAGTTCGAGTCGGACTACTCGATGCCCTTGCACACCAACCCGGCCCCCAAGGCCGACTGGTGGCACTGGGCGGACGTGGGGATTCTCGCCGGCGCGATCCTGCTGGCCAGCTACCTCCTGCTGAAGAAGCGGACCCGCGTAGGCGTGCTGCTGGTGACAGTGGGCGCCCTGGTGTACTTCGGCTTCGTTCGGAAAGGCTGCATCTGTCCGATCGGGGCGGTGCAGAACGTCACCCAGGGCATCTTCGATCCGGCGTTCATCGTCGGGGCGATCGTGCTGGCGTTTTTCACGATTCCGCTGGTGCTCACGCTGCTGTTCGGGCGGACCTTCTGTGGAGCGATCTGCCCGCTGGGGGCGATCCAGGAAGTGATCATCCTCAAGCCGGTCAAGATCCCCATGTGGCTGGAGCATTCGCTGGGCATGCTGCCGTGGGTGTACCTGTCGATCGCCGGGCTGCTGGCGGCGACCGGGAGCATTTACCTGATCTGCCAGTTCGACCCGTTCGTGGGCTTTTTCCGGTTCTCGGCTCCGTGGGCGATGCTGGTGATCGGTGGCGGCTTCCTGCTGCTGGGCACCTTCATCGCTCGGCCTTACTGCCGGTTCCTGTGTCCCTACGGGGCGATCCTTCGGGTGTGCGGGCGTCTGAGCTGGAAGCGCGTGACAATCACCCCCAACGAGTGCGTCAACTGCCGCCTGTGCGAGGACGCCTGCCCGTTCAACGCGATTCACCCGCCCAACGCCGAAGAGAAGCGCCCCAAGCGCACCGAGGGCAAGGGCCGGTTCATCGGGATGATCGTCGCCACCCCACTGCTGATCGCGGCGATCGGCTGGGGCGTGGCGTCGCTCCGCGGGCCCCTGTCGGCGCTGCATCCGCGGGTGCGCCTTGCGAACATGATTTACCAGGAAGAGCAGGCCGGCGTCAGCGGCGCCCTGGACGCCACCCGCGATTTCCGCGAAGGCAAAACCGAGATCCCCACGTTGTATAAGCAGGCCGCCGAGGTCCGCGACTGGTTCTACTGGGGCGGATGGATCGCCGGGGGGTTCCTCGGACTGGTGATCGGGCTCAAGCTCATCGAACTGAGCGTGCACCGCACCCGGACCGAATACGAGGCCGACCGGGCCAAGTGCCTCGCCTGCGGGCGATGCTACCGCTACTGCCCCATCGGCCATCGCGAAAAACGGAAACAAAAGCAGAAAGAGAAACCCGCGCCCGCGAGTCTGTGACCCGGCGCGAATACCAGCAAGGAGACGTCGTCCATGACCGAGCAAGGCAGTGACACCCAGGCCGTTTCGAAGGTCGGCCAGAAGGTCGCCATCGGGGTTGCCATCGTCGCAGCCGTTTTCTCCCTGGCCGTGGGAACCTACCTCGGCGTCATTTACGCCGTGGAGAAGTCCGGCGGGGAGCTGGACCAGCAGACCCAGATGGCCGCGATGCTCAAAGTCCTCAAGGAGCAGCCCAATAACGATACGCTCAAGGAAGAAATCCGCCAGCTCGACACCCAACTCCGCCAGAACTACCACAGCCGCATGCAACGCTACCAGACCGGTGCGTGGCTGCTGGTGGGTGGGGTGATCGTCTTCCTGCTGTCGGGCGCGGTCGCCGCCGAACTCGGCCGCCAACTGCCCGCCCCCGTCGGCGCGCCCCAGACCGAGTCG
>JBKHHV010000097.1:0-12543 GCA_046539005.1 Phycisphaerae bacterium | reverse complement strand
CGCCCCGGGCGACCGCCGCTGTGGCTGTCGCGGGCAGATGGAACCCATCGCCGTATGGGTGCAACCCAACGGCGAATGGTCGCTGGTGCACCGCTGCCAACAGTGTGCGACGGTGCGGGTTAACCGCATCGCCGGGGACGACAACCCGCTGGCACTGCTGTCGCTGGCAACGCGTCCGCTCGCACGGCCGGCCTTCCCGCTGGACGGGCTCGCCGTCGAGACGGGTCTTTCCTGACCGCAGGCCGACGGGGCCGAGGCAGGATCGATGCAACCCTAGAAAAGGAGTCACCGTGAACGACCATCAGGAAATGCTGGCTCTTGTGGCCCCCGCCCGCTGCGGCGGGGCCCAAACGAGACGGATGCGGCAAATTGACAGGGCAGCGCATTTTTTCCGGAGGCCGATTTGCCTGCGTGTCTGACGTAACCTATTTTCCCAGCGAGTTCGGGACACGGCGGGCCAGGCTCGCCACGGTTCCCGAACCGATCGCTCGTGAATCACGACACGCGAAGCTCGCCGCGTACGGGCCTGCAATGCAGGCCTATCCTGTCCCTGCGTCGGGCACGGACAACTTCTGTCCGTACATGTGTTTCCGTGCTGCGTATGCTTGCTGTGTGCCCGGCAAGGCCGATCTGCTCCCGGCCTGGCCGGTGTGGAGCAATGTTGGGCAACCGAACAGGGGTCTGTTTTGACCCTCCAAACCCGCGCGTGGGCGTGGGGAATGTTTTCTCGCTCGAAACGGAGGTAGTACGATGAACGTTGGCAATGTGCAGGCAGCCGCCAGGAACATGCTGGAGAACCCCGTTGGAAGTCTCGGGCATGCGGCCCGTACGATGAAAAACTGGAACCAGGACCTCGGACAGACGATGGGCGAACGCGTCGCCGAAAGCGTCAAGAAGCAGAACACCATCTCCAACGGCGAAGGCAACTCCATCGACCTCTGGGTCTGACCAATTCACAGGCTCTTCCGACCCCAGCGGGTCGGGCGGCCGGCGGCCGATGCTCCCTGCCCGGGGGTGTCGGCCGTTGTTTTTTCGCTCCCGACGTTGATTTCTTCCCCCGCGGGGCTACGATCCCTCTCTGGCGCCGTCTGCGGGGAGGAGGGAGTTCCGCCGTGAAGTTGTCACAACAAGCTGCCATTCTTTCCCACCGGTACGACCGCGAGCGGCCGGTGCGGTCGCTGTGGTTCTTCTTCGCCGGGGAGCGAAAGCGCCTCGCTTTCTCGCTGGTGCTGTACCTGATGAAGCACTCGCCGGTGTGGCTGTTGCCGATCTTCATCGAGCGGATCACCGCCAGCGTCCAGCTCGGTTATCCCGAAGGCGTCACGCCGCTGCTGGTCAACGTGGGCCTGGTGAGCCTGCTTTTCGTGCAGAACATCCCCTCGCACATGGGCTTTACGGCGCTGTTCTCCAGCGCCAAGCGAAGCATGGAGGCCCGCCTGCGAGGCGCCTTGGTGCGACGCATGCAGGAACTGTCGATGGGCTACCACGACCGCACCCAGTCGGGCAAGCTCCAGGCGAAGGTGCTGCGCGACGTGGAGGCGATCGAACGGCTCGTCCACCAGTTGATCAACGGGCTGTTCCCGGGGGTTCTGGGGGTGGGCTTCGCCCTGGCGGTCACGCTGTATCGCGAGCCGCTGGTGGCGCTGTTCTACGCGGTGGCGTTTCCCTTGGCGTTGGTGGTACGCGGGGTTTTCCGCGGGCAGATCCGCAAGCGCAACCGCGAGTTCCGCAACCGCGTCGAGCAGATGTCGGGACGAGTGAGCGAGATGATCGACATGATCCCCATCGCCCGGGCCCACGCGGTGGAAGGCGAGGAGATCAATAAGGTCGACAGGGAACTCCAGCGTGTCCGCAAGCGAGGCTACCGGCTGGACATCATCAACGCCCTGTTCGCCTGTGCCAACTGGGTGACGTTCAACCTCGTCCGCCTGGCGTGCCTGGGAGTGACTACCTATCTCGCGATGCGGTATCCCCAGCGGATGGGCCTGCCCGACGTATTCATGTACCAGGGCTTCTTCGAGGTGATCCTGCGATCGGTGATGCAGCTCATGAACGCCTATCCCATGATCGCCACCGGGTTCGAGTCGATCTATTCGCTGGGCGAGGTGCTTCAGTGCCCGGACATCGAGAGCAACGAGGGCAAAGAAGCGCTGGAGACCGTACGGGGAGAGTTCACCTTCCAGAACGTCTCGCTGGTATACCCCGAGACGCAGGAGGCGGCCGTCCGGGACGTCGACCTGCACATCGAGGCCGGCGAGTCGGTGGCGTTCGTGGGCGAGAGCGGCGCGGGCAAGTCATCGGTGATGGCGCTGCTGATCGGGTTCCATCGGCCGACCACGGGCAGGCTGCTGCTGGACGGGCACGACATGTCCGAACTGGACCTTCGGAGCTACCGCCGGCACCTGGCGGTCGTGCCGCAGACGCCGCTGCTGTTCTCCGGGTCGGTACGCGACAACATCGCCTTCGGACTCCACGAGGTGGCCGACGAGACGATCTGGCAGGCCCTGGAAGCCGCCAACGCCGCGGAGTTCGTATCGCGCATGCCGCTGGAGTTGGATACGAAGATCGGTGAGCGGGGGACGACGCTCTCGGGCGGGCAACGTCAGCGAATCGCCATCGCCCGGGCGATCATCCGCGAACCGCGTGTCATCATTCTCGACGAGGCCACCAGCTCGCTCGACGTCTACTCCGAATCGCTTGTGCAGGAAGCGATCGAACGGCTCATCGCCGGGCGAACGACGTTCGTGGTGGCCCACCGGCTCTCGACGATCCGCCATTGTGGGCGCATCGTGGTCATGAAGCAGGGGGAAGTGGTGGAAGTGGGCTCCCACGATGAACTGATGGCCAACGAGGGCGAATACGCCCAGCTCCGCTCGCTGCAGAGTTGAGACTGGCGTTCGGCGGCGGTTACCAGTCCAGCACGAAGGTTCGGCCGCTGCGTATCGCCTGCAGTTCCCCCTCCACCAGGCGGACAGCCTGAACAGCTTGGTCGATCGAGCAGTGCTCCACCGCCCCTTCCCCGAGGATGCTCCGGGTGAAGTGACGCAACTCTTCCACGTAGGCGTTTGCCTGGGGAACACGCGGCCTTTCCACGCGGCCGTCGCGGTGGCGGATGGTCAGGGTGGGGTTCGCGATCGAGTGATACTCCACCACGGCCGACTCGGTCTCGATGTGAACGGCCATGCGGAACGGGTCGGCGTCGTGCACCCATCCGCCCTCGGCCGTCACCTCCGGGCCGTCGGGCCCGTAGTCGTAGCGGGTCTGGATGTAGCTGACCCCGCCGCAGTCTTCGCTCACGCCGGAACTGGTGACCGCCCGGGGCCGACCCAGCCACCACAGCACCACGTCGGCGTCGTGGACGTGCAGGTCCATCGCCGCCAGCCCACTGCGGGACACGTCCGAAAGCCAGTCGCCCGCCGACCACGTCGGCCAGGTGCCCAGTCGCTGGAGGCTGATGCGTTCCACGCGCCCCAGGCGCCCGCTGGTTAGCATCTCCGCGAGCATGCGGTACTCCGGCCAGAAGCGCAGGCAGTGCCCCACCATGACGATGAGCCCCCTGTCGCGGGCCAGCGCCGCGAGTTCTGCCGCGTCACGATGGCGAAGCGTCACGGGCTTCTCGCAGAACACGTGCAGGCCGGCAAAGAGGGCCCGCCGGGCGGACTCGGCATGCAGGTCGGTCGGCACGCAGAGGTCCACCGCCTGCAGCGATGCCTCGCGGAGCATTGTGTCGTAGTCGTCGAAGACGGAGGCCGTGTGCTCCCAGCCGCTGGGCTGGGCGTCCGGATGCGCGGGCGGGCGGGTGGAGTCGGGAAGGCGCGCGGGGTCCATGTCGCAAACGGCTGCGACGCGTGCGCCTTCTACCTGCTGCCAGGCCGACAGGTGCGTGCGCCCCATCAGCCCCAGCCCGACAATCCCTACACTCAACGTCACCCGGTTGTCCCGTCCTGCTGGGGTTGCGGCGGGTCCTCCACCACGCCGAAAATGTCCATGTGTCGGTCCGTCACCCGCTGCACCACCAGCGAGCCCAGCCCCGCGGCCGCAAGCTGCGCGCGGGCCTCTTCGGGAGTATAGGCACTCAACAACGAGCGATAAAACTCCTCCTGCAGCAGTTCGCTCTCCCCGCCGGCGTGCTCGCGGACGATCTCCGCCGCCGCCTCCCTGCTCGACGGCCGACAGAGGTCACGGAACAGCACCACCGCCCCCGGCCGGGCGATGCGACGCACCTGCGACCACAGCGAGGCCGTATCGTTTACGTGGTGCAGGATACTGTTGGAAAGCACCACGTCCCCGCAACCGTCCGGCAGCGGAAGCGTCTTGGCGTCGGCGAGCAGGAACTTGATCTGCCCGTTCACCCCGGCCTCGTCGGCCCCGCGACGCGCAATCGCCAGCATCGCCTCCGATGCATCCACCGCGGCAATGCTCCAGGCGGGGCGGGCCTTCGCCAGGCGGATGGGGATATCGCCCGGACCGGTGCCCAGGTCGACGGCCGAAGCCGTGGTGCGCTGGCCGGCCAATTCCAGCAGGCGCTCCACGAACGCGGCGTTCACCTCGGCGAAGTCGGCCTCGGCGTAGGCGACCGCCTCGGCGGTGTCGTCCATGTACTCCGGTTCGGGCTGGCGAGGGAATTCGCTCATGGGTGGCTGACGGTTCAGGCGAAGTCTGGCTTCGGCGGCGGTTACTTCGGCTTCAGGGTGATCCGGGCGGGCTTGGCGTCCGGCCCGAGTTCGACCGTGGCGGTCATGGTCTTGCCGTCGATCTCGGCCGACACCTCGTAGGTGCCGTGAAAACCGCGGAACCCGAGCTTGCCTGCCTGGTCGGTGGTCTTCCGGGTGCGGGTGCGCCACTCGTCCAGCAGCATCCCGGCGATGCGCTTCCCGGCCATGAGGATCTTCCAGTCCTTGCTGACCAGGGCGGCGTTCTTGCCCAGCCAGTGGCGTCGCTCCCAGAAGCCCCACAGCAGGATCGCCTCGACCTGCGGATGGGCGTAACCCACGCGGAACAGGGCTTCCAGCGTGTCGGCCCGCACCTCGGGGTCGGGGGTCTTGGAACTGATCTCCGTCAGGTGGATCGGCATGTCCAGCTTGGCGAACTCGTCCAGGCGTCGCCACACCTCCGCCGGCACCAGCGCCGAGCCGCCCTTGCGTTCGGGGCGGTCCTCGTCGTCACTGATCGCCTCGGCGAACCGCTCGGAAGCGTGTTCCTGGATGCCGATGCCGCTGACCGGCGCCCCGGCCTTGCGGAGCCGCTTGATCAACTCGATGTAGCGGTTCATCTTCTTGTCGTTGCACAACACGCCGTACTCGTTGACATACAGCCCGGCGTCGGGGTCCAGCTTGTGAGCCCGGCGGAACATCTCCACGCGAATCTCTTCGCCCAGCTTGTCGGCGTAGAAAGACCCGTCGAGCATCTCGTTGTTCACGTCCCAGCAGAACACCGTTTCCTTGTAACGCGGCACGATCTGCTCGATCCGTTCGTAGACCTCCTGGCGCAGCTCGTCGGCGGGAAGGTCTTTCAGCCAGTCCTGCACGTACCTGGGCTTCGACCAGAACAGGCAATGACCGCGGATCGCCAACCCGTTCTCGCGGGCCCACCGGGCGAGGCGGTCGCCGGTTTCCCAGGTAAGCTTGTCACGCTTCTTCTCCGTGGCGTACCACTTCATGTGGTTTTCGAGCACGACCGTGTTGAAGTGCTTGCGGATGAACTCGAAGTACTTCTTCTCATCCGGCGAATCGGAGTCCGGATTGCCGGTAATGCACATGCCGAAGTGGAATCGGCTGGCGGTCTGGGTAATGCCGACCTCGGTACCCGCCAGTGGTTTGCCCTGCGGGTCGAGCACGGTCAGGGCATAGTCGCTCTTGCGGTGCTTCTCGATCCGGCGGTTCGCCTCGGTCTTCCAGTCGTTGCCTGCCATGAGCGCTCCCTGCATCACCAGCAGCACGGTTGCTGCGACGATGAAACGTCCTGTCTGGTTCTGTGTCATCCTGTTCACTTCTGCTCCGGTATCTCGATTACGATGAGGTAGCCGTCCGTCTCGTCGCAGTTGGGGTGAGACCACGATCCGACCGCCGGGGCCTTGCCGGAAAGCGCCCGGCCGACGATCGCCACCCGCCGGCCGCGCGAGGCCGCCTCGCGGAAGATCACCTCCGGGAGGGCGACCGAAGCGGTCATTTTCATGCGGGGGTCGTATACCCGGATGAACGCATGGTTCACCGGCGTGTTGCGTCGATATCGGCGGCGGAGCTTCTTGCCGTCGCCGGTCTTCTCCTTCCCGGGGGCGGGCACGCGGGCCCATTTCTCCCGGGTCAGGTGGAAGCCTTCGGAGAAACGTCCAGCCGCCACGGTCCCGCCGCCGGCGAGGGGCACCACGTCCACCGCCCACGCCGGGGCGGTGCCGCCGTTCTCGTGTCGGCCATGGATGGGCTGCCCACCGACCAGGGCGTTGGCGTCGGGGTCGATCTTCACGACCGGGCCCCAGAACAGCGTACGACCCTTGAAGCCGCCCACGCCGAGACCGACCTTCTGCCCGTCGGGCGTTTTCGGCCAGCGGGTGTAGTCCCACGGGTCTTTGCGGAGGACGGAGTTGCCGCCGTCGGAAATGGTGGCGGCCAGGATGTTCCCTTCGGCGTCGACGTTGACCGACCGTACGCACGAGTCGGTCGCGTCGCCGTGGAGGCGTCCCTTCTTCCCGCTCATGGGGTCGGTGCTGTAGACGGCCAGGGTCCGCTTGCCGTCGGGGTTGAGCCGCCAGAGGAACGGCGTCCACCACGGTTCGCCGCTGGTACGGCTGGGCGAGTAGCCGCAGATGTAGATGTTGTCCTTCGCGTCGGTGCGCAGCCGCAGGATTCGCGTCTGTCCGGCGGTGGGATGAGGCCAGTTCTCCGGGGGCGTTTCCAGCCACCGGCGTCGGCCGAACAGGTGCTCGCGAAGATTCTCCGCAGCGATCTCCGGCAGGTAGAGGTCTCTCTTCCAGCGGCGTTGGGTAAGGTCGCCCGAGAGGCGCGAGAGTCCATCGGCGAGGTAGTAGAACCGCCCGAACGCCCCGTCGGCCGAGAAGTCGTTGAAGCCGTAATCGTGCGAGACCACCACGTCGCCATCGCTGAGCACCGCCAGGGCGACCGGCTGATGCCAGTCCTCGCCTAACGGTCGCGGCACGTGCCACGTGGTCTGCCAGCCTTCCAGGAGCGTCGCGGCAGTGACCTTGCTGAGTTCGCTGTTCAGGCGGAGCACGCAGGGGACGCCGCGCTGGTCGTTTTCCCTGCTGAAGTCGGGGTCGGAGTGGTGCTCGCGCGGGGAGAGGACCTTCTTGCCGCGCTGGGTGAATCGGCCCTTCGTCTCGGAGATCAATCCGCCCTTGCCATCCAGCACTTCCTGGATTCCCGGGCTGGCGTACCCGGCGACGTAGACGCAATCTTCGCCCGGCACCACGCTGGTCAGCTTGATGACGCCGGGGGCGAAGAGGGCAAAGCCGGTGATTTCCTTGCCGTCCGGCGAGTACCTCGCGACGTAACCGGGCGGGTAGCTCCAGTCCTTCGCCTGCTTGCCGAACGGCCTGGCGCACTGCCAGTACTTTGCGGAGTTGCCCACCACGTAGACCGACCCGTCGGCACCGAAGGCGACCCCCTCGGCCGTGTCCACGCCTTTTGCGCCCAGTCGGGCCGCGAACAGTACCTTCGGGGCGTCGGCGTCGGCGGCTTCGGCCGCGCCGAAGGAAAGAAGAACCACCAGGCTCAGCAGGACACAGGTACGTCGTCTCATGGCGTCTCTCTCGGGGAAATGCGTGTCTCGGTTATACCACGTAGCCGCGACGGTCCACAAGCCCGGCCCCTGTGAAACCCGTCAGTGGTCCGGCGGTTGTGGCAAACCTGCAGATCACACCACGGCCGGCTCGCTGAACCCATCGGGATACAGCAGCAGGTCGGAGATATCCGCCCGCCCTGCCAGCCGCTGCACGAATGTCACGTGGGTGCTGAGCCCGCCCGCTTCCCAGGGCTGGTGGGCGTCGGTGGCGAAGGCGAGCTTCACGCCCTTCTCGATGCATGCGGCGAAGAACCGTTCGTCGGGCGCGGCGTTGTGGAAGTTCACCTCCGCGGCCACGCCATGCTCGGCGCAGGCGGAGGAGAGTTCGTCGTAGACCGAATCCGGCGCCCAGGCACCTCGCACCCGGAACTTGCGGAACGGATGGGCCAGGATATCCACCCCGCCGCGGACGATCGCCAGGTTTGCCTCCAGAAAGGCCTCGAGGTGATGGCGCGGATCGCCGTCGGCCCCTGGGCTGGGAACCCAGTGCACTGCCCCGATCAGCACGTCCGCCACGTCGCGGTCGGCATCCCGCAGGGTCAGTTCGCCCTCGACGTCCAGTTCCACCTCCAGCCCCGTGCGGACGAACGGACCCGCCAGCGGCTCGATGAGTCTGCGGAACTGCTGCATTCGCCCGACGCCGTCGCGCCAGACCAACGGGGTGAAAACGTGCCGCGCGTCCCAGAAGTCGTCCGGGCTGCAGTACAACTGAGGGGCGTGTTCGGTCACCACCACCCCGCCCAGGCCCATCAGGCGGCTGCGGGCCACCAGCGTGTCGGCCGAGATCCCCCCGCCGCAGTAGGCAAGCTCGGTGTGGGCGTGGCTGTCGACCGGGCGAAGCGCCTCGCCCGTCGCCAGGGCGCGGGTGCGGATGTCCACCGATCGGCCCCGCAGAGTCACGAGACTGTAGCGGTAAGGGCTCTCGCACAGCGAGGGGGCGGTGAAGAAGGTCACCCCGTCGGTTTCGCTGCGGGACTGCCCGCGGTGGTAGTGTCCGCTGAGCGACAGCAGGACACCCGCCCGGCGGTAGGCGTCGACCACTTCGTCGCGGTTGGCGTGCATGTAGGGATAGTCGCCCGGCGGGGTGACGTGCACGGGGTTGTGCTGCAGGGCGACGATCGGACCGCCGGGCTCCTCGGCCGTGCGGGCCAGAAGTTGCAGGTCGGCCTCGCTGCGGCGGGTGTGCATGGTGTCGGGGTAGCGGTCGGCGAAGATCACAAAGCGGCAGCCCCCCACTTCGACCACGCGGGAGGAGGCGTCGAGCCCGCCGGGCAACGTGTCGGCGTCGGCGCGGTAGTCGTGGTTTCCGGGGACGATCAGCAGCGGGATCCCGCGGGCCGACTCCCGCACGGTCCGCATGATCGCGTGGACACACGCGTCGGCCGACGGGGCCCTGCCGTCGTTGAGCAGGTCGCCCAGCAGGACTACCGCGTCGAAGCCTCCGCTTCGCCGGGCGTCCTCGACGGCGCGCCGTACCAGTTCACGTCCCAGTTCGCAGCGGCGGTGCGGGGTCTCCTCGAACGGCTCGGGTGCGTCGTGGATGTCGGTCAGTACAAGCAGCGTCACGTCGGGTGTCACGGCGGTGGAACCTCTCAATACTTCGGAAGCGGCGCATCCCTCCCTTGTCAAACGTCGCGGTCCCAATATAATCCGAGGCAGCTTGCTTTCTCACGAAATTCCCGCGAATTCGGGGTCCATCATGGCACAGGTTGTCTACAGCGAGGTGCTGAAGAAGGTCATTCTCGGCCGATCGCTC
Organism: Phycisphaerae bacterium; assembly: GCA_046539005.1. Lineage (GTDB taxonomy): Bacteria > Planctomycetota > Phycisphaerae > SM23-33 > SM23-33 > CAZFPT01. The sequence continues at coordinate 2,990 of JBKHHV010000097.1, read as the reverse complement.
ACGCGCGAGGAGGCCCACCGGGCGTTCGAGCAGATCATGGACGGGGCGTGGACCGAGGCCCAGATCGGCGGTTTCCTGGTGGCGCTGGCAGCCAAGGGCGAAACGCCGGAGGAAATCGCCGGCGGGGCGCTGGCGATGCGCGAGCACGTAATCCCCGTTTCCACCGAAGGGGCCGAGGTGCTGGACACCTGCGGCACCGGCGGCACGGGCATCAGCACGTTCAACATCTCCACCGCGGTGGCGATGGTGTTGGCCGGGGCGGGCGTTCGCATCGCCAAGCACGGCAATCGCACCTCCACGCGGGCGTCGGGGTCGGCCAACGTGCTGGAGGCGCTGGGGGTGAACCTCGACGCCGGACCGGACGTGCAGGCCGCCTGCCTGCGCGAGGCGGGGGTGTGCTTCTGCTTTGCGGTGAAGCACCACCCGGCGATGCGCTTCGCGGTGCCGGTCCGCAAGCAACTGGCGGTGCGGACGGTGTTCAACCTGCTGGGCCCGCTGACCAACCCCGCCGGAGCGCGCCGGCAGATGATGGGCGTCTTCGATGCCTCCCTCACCGAGACCTTGGCCGAGGTGCTGGGCATGCTGGGGGCGATCCGGGCGATGGTCGTGCACGCCGACGACGGGCTCGACGAGATCTCCATCACTTCCGAAACGAAGGTCTCGGAATTCCGGGCCGGGAAGGTGGAGACCTACCGCATCCGCCCGGGCGACTTCGGGCTGCCCTCCGCCAGGTTGGAAGACCTGCTGGTGAACTCGGCCGAGCAGTCGGCGCAGGTCATCCGCGACGTGCTGGACGAAAAGCAGGGTCCCGCGCGGGACATCGTGCTGCTCAACGCCGCCGGTGCGCTGGTGGTGGCCGACCGGGCCGACGACCTGGCCGGCGGAATGGAACTGGCGAGCGAATCGATCGGCTCCGGCGCCGCCCGGGGCGCACTGCAGAAACTCGTGGAGATGTCCAACGCCGGCTGATCGGTCAGCCTTCCACTGCGTCGGTTACCTTTCGGCCAATCTCCTGCCCCAGGCGGCGGCAGTGGGCCAGGTCCTCTTCGGTCGGCTGCCACTGGGCCCGCACACCCTCGACGGCCGCGGGCAACTTGCTGTCTTCCAGGTGCTGCTCGATGGTCTTTACCCCCTCGCCGCTCCAGCCGTAGGAGCCGAACGCCGCGGTGACCTTGTTGGCGAACTTGAGGCCCTTGATGTCCTCGAGGATGGGGGCGACGGTCGGCAGAACTCCGTTGTTCAGCGTGGGCGAGCCGATCGCCAACCCCCCGGCCTGGAAGATCTCGGTGATGACATTGTTGCGGTCACTGACGGCCATGTGGAACAGCTTGTAGTCCACCTCGGCGTTCCGGAGCCCGTCGCCGATAGCCTCGGCCATCTGCCGCGTGGCATTCCACATGGTGTCGTACAGCACCACGGCGTAGCGGCTGGGCTTCTGGGCGGCCCATTCCTGGTAGGCGCGCACGATCTGCATCGGGTCGTCCCGCCAGATGACCCCGTGACTGGGGGCGATGACGTCGACCGGCACTTCCATGCCCACCAGTTCGTCGATCTTCTTGAGCACCAGCTTGCTGAAGGGAGTAAGGATGTTCGCATAGTACTTCACCGCCTCTTCCCAGAGTTCGCGCTGGTTGACCTGGTCGTTGAAGCGGTAGGCGGTGGCGTAGTGCTGGCCGAATGCGTCGTTGGGCATCAGCACGTTGGAGCCGGTGACGTAGGTGAACATGCTGTCGGGCCAGTGGAGCATCTTCGCCTCGACGAACACGAGCTTCCGCGAGCCGATGTCGATGGTATCGCCGGTTCCGACGGCCTGGCAGTCCCACGACTGGTGATAGTGCCCGGGGATGCTCTTAGCGCCGTTCTGGCTGACGATGAGCGTGGCGTTGGGGCAGGCTTTCATTACTTCCGGCAATGCACCGGAGTGGTCGGGTTCGGCGTGGTTGGCAATCACGTAATCGATCTCGGCCGGGTCCACCACCTCGCGGACGTTCTTCAGGAATTCCTTGGTGAACGGCCCCCACACCGAGTCGACCAGAGCGGTCTTCTGATCCTGCACGATGTAGGCGTTGTAGGTCGTGCCCCGCTGGGTGGACAGCTCGAAACCGTGGAAATGCTTGATGCCCCAGTCCACCACGCCCACCCACTGAATGCCGTCGACAACCTGCGTAATCATGATCCTCTCCTTCGCGGCGGGCCCATTCCCGCACATCGGAAGTGTAGTCCCCTCCCGCCCGGCAGAATCGCTGTTTTGGTACGGTTCGATTGATCGGAAGCAATGCAATTGGGCTTGCAGCCAATTCAACCATTACGTGATATAACATCCTATATGACATAGCTTTACGGCAATGCATCTAAGCCCGGAGAGAACACTGATTTGCTTGGAATTGCTTGGAATTGCTTGGAATTGCTCCCATTGAACAAGCGAGTTCCTCGCGCGGTTCGTCAGTCGGCCGGAAACCACCTGGCGCCTTTGGTCTTGCCCCGGACAACAACTTTGCCATCGCTCCTGAGTTTCTGCAGCAATGTCTGGACCTGGGTCCGGCTCAACGACGGGACCACCTGCATAAGCTCGCTCAACTGACTGCCCTGCTTTGGATTATCGCGGACATGCAGAAGGAGCAACTCCATATTCGTCCGTCGGTCCAGACCTCGACGACGGGTATAGACCCCCTTCTTTCCCAAAGCCTGATACATGCCTTTGGAGAGGATATACCGTGAGCCCCGACCTCGTCCGATCCTCTCAAGGGCCCCCAGTTCTTCCAGATGCACCAAGCGATCGCGCACTTCGTCTGGTATGGTCTTGTTACCGCGGATTCTGTCTAGGGCGATCAGATCTTCCGTAGAGAAGGGCGTCTGTGATCGGCTGCTCGCCTTCTCGAGGAACTTCAGGAAAGCCGGATCCTGAACGCGTCCGTTCAACACTACTTCCACCCGATGCGCGTCGGAACGAGTGTAATCTGGGGGCTCCTTTCCATCGGAAATCGACCGGC
>JBKHHV010000357.1:0-3118 GCA_046539005.1 Phycisphaerae bacterium | reverse complement strand
GCAGCGGCGCATCGCCCGGGGCCTGCGGGGCCGGGCTCGCCAGCGCCTCGGCCAGTGCTTCGTGCAGCGTCTCATCGGCGAGGTTCCCCCCGGCGCTGGGCTCGGTGTCCCACGCCGCCGAGAGCAGTTTCGCCAGTTGCCGCCCGTTGAGCCCGTCGGTTGTCTCGCTCATTCATCGCTCTCCGTATGCGTCACGCTGCCCGGCGGGTCGGCCAGGCCGCGGGAATACCCATTCCCGGGCGGTCCGGGCGCATCATCCTTCTATACGTCACGTCCGCCCCCGCGCCGGGCTGGATACCGAGAGAATTTCGATCAACTGTCGGATCTCGTCGTCCACGTCGCGGGCGGTTTCCACGTAGGGACGTACGTGCCGTCGCAGGGTGGTCTCGAACTTCCGCCGCACGGTGTCGTTCATCGTCATCGCCCTTGTCGGCGAGGGAATGTCCAGCTCATTGGCCACGTCCGCAAACGCCGGGGCCTTGCGGCTGTGGATGACCGGCAGCAGCACGCGACGGCGGAAGACCTCCCAGTGTTTCTGTTGGCCGAGGCGCCGGCACTGCGATTCGACGTCGGCGATCACCTCCTCCAGCAGTTGGGCGGCCCACTCGCGGTGGAAGGCGTCTTCGGGGGGCTCTTCCACCGGCGGGTCGTACCGCTCGGTGTACTCCATGCCTTCCAAACTCACCAGCCCCTCTCGCGGATGGCGCGAGGCGGCCGACTGGCGACGCAGCACGTCGTTGGCGTAGTTGTTGACGGCCGTCAGGAGAAACGAGCGGAACCGCCCCTTCTCCGGGGCCGCCTTGGCAACCAGGCCCCGGCCGAGAATGACGTCGGTGAAGAACCCCTGGGTAATGTCCTTGGCCTGCTCGCGGCGGAAGCCCTTGCGGACCAGGTAGGTGTAGACGGGCTTCCAGTACTGGCGGGTAATCAGCCCCAGGGCGGCTTGTCGCTGGGAGGTGTCGCCCCCCTGCACCATGAGGATCTGCGTCCAGTGCGTCGCCTGGATCCCGCGGTTGGGTCCGCCGGTTTCCGTCCAGAATGCCCCGCGTGGCATGGGCAAGCTCCTTTTGTCCTGAGCGTCCGTCGAAATGCGCTGTGGGCAGTTCCCGCCGATCTGCCCGGCCGAGCAGACCCGCAAACGGCCGAGAGGTTGGGAAAAAACTTTTTCCCGCCCGGAATCACCAAGGCCATCGCGTACTGGTCTGCGGATGCCCCCGTTGCGGGCCCCGCGATTCGACGCACATCAGCCTATCGCGGTGGCGGCGGGCGAATCAAGACGGCAGGCGAAATCGCCACCGGGATTCGAGGACGCCATGAACCTGCAAGACCCCAACCGACCCAGACCCCGACGTCCGGCAAGACGCCTGCGGCGCTGGCGGGTGTGGCTGCGACGCCGCGGGCGCACCTGGATGCCCTACCTGACGGTTCCGCTGCTGGCGGCGCTGGGAATGGCCGGTCCGCTGCGGAACACCGGCAGCCCGCCCCCGCGCCGCACCCGGCAGGTCCGCCCCGCACCGGTTCACCCGACCGCCAGACCCGCGATGCTCGGCCCCGCCGAAGCAGAGATCGAACTCACTCACGTGCAAGGAGACGAAATATGAGAACGACCATCCTTACCTTCGGGCTGCTGTCGCTGGTGTTGCTGGGCGGCTGTGGACAGAAGAAGTACGCCATGGAAGTCAATGACGCCAGGGACTCGCTGGAGCGGAACTTCCCCGAACAGGCCGAGGTCCGCCTCGCCCGGGCCCGCCAGATCGCCGAGGAGTACGATCTCGATGAGAGTCCCGAGGCAACGCTGCTGGCGGCCGAGGCGAGAATCCAGTTGGACGACCTCGCTACCGCCGGGCAACTCGCCCAGTCGGTCGCGGATACGAACGTGCCCGGCACGCGCGTCCGCGCCCAAGCCGAGGAAGTGCTGGCGAAGGTGGCGATCCGACGCGGAGACTTCCGCTCGGCGATAACCCATCTCGCCCAGGCCGACCGCAGCTACACCGCCCCCGCCGAGCGCCGCCGCATAGCCGACCTGATCCACTTGGTGGACGGCCTGCGAGCGTACGGCCGTGGGAAGACCGCCCTGGCCGACGAGCACTGGGGGGCGATTTCCGACGCCAAGCTGCGCGTCGCCATCGAAGCCAACCGCTCGCACTGAGCGAACCGACAACCAACCCCATCCCAGAGGAGAGTGCAATGAACAGGGCCATCATCCAAGCCGTGCTCGTCGCCGCGGTCATCGCCTCGGCGGCCGGCAGCGCCCTCGCCCAGGACGGCGACGGCGCGGAGAATACATGGGTCGCCCGCGGAATCCGCAACGCCCGTAAGGTCGGCGAGAACACCTACGTCGTACAGATCGACGACTCGGCCGAGCCTCCCCGACCGGCCCGGACCAGCGTCTCGTCCGATACCGACAAGCCAGAAACGGTCGTGGCGAAACGCACCGTGCCGGAGACCGGCAGCGGCACCAAGGATACCGAGCAGATCATCGACGTGGACAAGATTACCCGCGCCGTCCGCGAGAGTACCGAGCCGCTCTATAAGTCGCTGGAGAACACGCGGCTCAAGCAGCGGTTCGAGACCGTCAAGGCGCTGCTCAAGAGCGGCAAGGTGGACCGCGACGAACTGCACGACGCCCTCAAGGACCTCAAGAGCGGCATCGACGACTTCACCGGCAAGTGGGAGTCGATCGTCGAGCCGCTCTGGACCGGGCAGGAGGCGCTGGCCAAGGCGATCGACAGCATCCGCCAGAAGGTACCGGAGGACGGAAACGGCGAAATGCCCGAGAAGATACGGAAGCTGCTGGACAGCTACGACAAGCGCCTGACCGACCTGGCCAACCGCATCAAGACCACCGAGGACGCCGAGCGGAAGAAACGCCTCAAGAAGGTCTTCGAGAACATCCTCTCGCTGCGGCAGTTCACCGAGCGCCTCGGCAAGGCCGGCATCCACAAGGTGAAGATTCGCCTGATGCTGCGCACCGTTCAGATCCTCTCGCGCCTCCAGGACCAGTTGCTGGACGCCACCTTCGAGTTGGAGAAGGTCCGCTCGATCCTCTCCTCCGAGAGCGACTTCATCAGCGACTACGTCGAGCTGCTGCAGATGGCCCGCACCGCCAACGACCTGC
>JBKHHV010000356.1:0-3134 GCA_046539005.1 Phycisphaerae bacterium | reverse complement strand
GCCGAAGGTGGCGTATCCGTTGGCCCGCAGATGCTCGCCGAGGGTCACGTGCTCGGGCGGGATCTGCTGTCCCTGTCCGTCGATGTGGAAGAGCGTCCTGCCGCTGTGGAGCATCGCACGGCTGGGCATGCACACCGCCCCGCTGGTTCCGCCCATGATGTGGGCGTGGGTAAAGGCGGTTCCCTCGGCGACGAGGGCGTCGAGGTTCGGCGTGCGAACCTTGGGGTTGCCCAGGGCGGCGATGGTGTTGTATCGCTGGTCGTCGGTGAACAGCAGCAGCACGTTCGGGCGGTCGGTACTCACGGGGTCTCCTCGGTTCGGGGAAACCTCCATTCTGTCCCAAATGCCGCCGCTTTGCCAGCCGTCGTGGCGTTTTTGCCGGTCAGTCGCCGGAGGGCAGGTCGCGCTGGCGCTTCAGGGTCATTCCGCCCGGGCCGGTCACCTTTACCCACAACTTGGTCTGCTGCCCGTCGGCAGCCTTCTCGCGGCTGAATCGAATCACCCCGCGGAACTTGCCCAGCCGGACCTCCGGGAAGCCCGCCTCCGTCTCTGTGTGGGAAGGACCAGACCACACACTTCGCCGGCGGTGGCGGAACTCGGCACTCGCCAGCATATTCCGCATGTGGGCCCGGGCGATGGCGTTGTCGGTATCGTGGCGCATGTCGGCCATGTTGCTCAGCAGCACCGCAGACGCCGCGGTCATCAGCGGGATGCAGAGGGTCGCTATCAGCAGCGCCACCCCGCGTCGGCCCCTTCGGGGAAGTGGTTGAGTCTTCATGGCCTCGCCTCCGCTTCCTCGATGCCGATCAGCCACAGGTGCCGGGTGCGCAGCCGGGGCTGTTTGACGCTGTCGAACCAGATGTTCACGAAGAAGTCGGCCTCGACGGCGGGCCGATCGTTCAGCGGACGCAGCTTCAGCAGCAGCTTGGCGTTGGGCAGTTCCCAGTTGGTTTCGCCGGTCGGTCCGGGCTCGCGGCCGTCGGGGGCGGCAACCCGGCGGGTAACCTTGCCGGAGGCGATGAGGTAGACCACTTGCCGTCCGTCGACGGTCAACGTGAGTTGCTGCGGGTCCTCTTCCTCTTCTGCACTGAGCCCGGCGTTGGAGGCGGCCGAGACATCCTGTCGCAGCCGGGTCAGCATGCCCTCGGCGACGCGTCGGGTATTGAGGGCACGGTCCGAACGAGGAACGTCGGTAACCGCGAGCTTGAAGATGCGCCCGGACAGGATCAACACCGCTCCCAGCAGGGGCAGCACCACCAAGACCTCTTCCAGCGTGAATCCCTTTCTCATGGGGTGCCTCCCCGGCGCGCGTCGCCGAACCGCACCAGTGTAACGCTTACCGACGGCGTGCGTTTCCAGGCGGCCTTCACCTCATGCCGCGTGGTGCCTTCCCACACCCCCTTGCCCGGGCGACTGCTCACCGACAGCGTCACCTTCGGCCAGAGACGGCGGGCGTCGGCCTCGGGAAGGAGTCGCCCGGTTTCGGCGAGGCATTCCACCTGGGCCTCGGCCGCGGCGAGGCATCGACGCCGGGCGAGTTCGTGGCGGTTGAACTGCCCCACTCGGTGGGAGACATACGCCCCGGCCCCGGCGAGCAACCCGAGGATGCTGATCGCCGAGGCGCATTCGATCATCGTCAGGCCGCGGCGACGTGCAGGATGTGCCCGATAACTCACTTGGGTTTCCTTTCGTGTTACGGGGTGGGGTGAACCGACGCCGCGTCGAGCAGCGCCCTGAGCACGCTCACGAACGTCCAGGCAAAGCCGCCGATCAGCAGCGCCGTTACCAGCACCAGTCCCACGCCGATGATGTTCCGCAGGATCGCCATGCGGAAGTCGCGTTGATCGCGCTGGGTCCGAGCAACGGCCTCCAGTACGTCCGGAACGTCGCCGCTTTGGCCCGAGCCCTCCAGGGCCCAGACGAGCACCGGTTCGAGCCGGGCCTGGCGGGCGGCGTCGGGAATGCTCTGCCCGCCCTTCACCAGCCGATGCCACTTCCGCAGGCGTCGGCGATACCACAAGTTCACGTCCAACTCGGCCGCCCCGGCAAGCACGCGCTCCGCCGAGGTCCCGCTGCGAAGCCCCAGCCCCACAAACTCGCACACCTGGGCGAGGGCGGCCTTGCGCTCCATCCACCGGGCGACCGGGAGGTTCCACTTCGCCAGGTCGCCCAGGCGGCTCAGCAGGCGAGGACGGTCGACCCGGCGTGCCCGCAGCCGCGTCCAGCCCACCACCACCAGACAGAGGATCACCCCCTGCAGCAGCAGCGAGTAGACCTCATGCGCCCCATAGACGAATCCGGCGGTTGCATCGTATTCTTCCTGCATTCCCTGGTCCTTAAACAGAGCCTGAAAGGACGGTAATACGAAGATGCTCAGCGCGTTGATTAGGGATAGGGCGTAGAGGATTACCAGGACCGGGTAGACGAGGCTGACCGCCCGCGGGGTGCTCAGCGACCGCAATTCATGACGCAGGCGCCGCTCGGCGAGACGCAGGGCGTCGGCAACGCGGCCGACCTGCTCGCCCTGCCGGACCATCGCAACCAGCCAGCCCGGGCACCGCGACCAGCCGCCTTCCATCGACCGGCTGAGGGGAATGCCGGCCTCCACCCGTCGGGCGATGCGGCGGAATATCTTGCTCGCGCCGTCTGGGCGACTGTCGGCGGCGGCGTGGAGCCCCCTGGGCAGAGGCAGGCGCTGGTCCATCAGCGAACTCAACGTGGAAACCACCTCCAGTTCCCTGGCGGAGATCGTCTTGCGATTGAGGATGACATAGAACGTGGCGATGACCAGAAAGATGAACGTCGCGACGCCCCCGCCCAAGCCCATCAGCACCACCCCGAACCCGATGCCGATGACGGCCGCGCTGAACAGCAACGTGACCCCGCAGGCGTCGCGCACCCAGTTGGGTTTCCGTGGGCGGTCGGCTGCCAGGAGCGAAACGGTCACCGCCAGCAGGAAGCCGCCTATCGCCGCCACGGCCGGGAGGAAGGCCTCTGCCCGGACCGCCGCCAGGAGACCGCCCACCAGCACCGCCCAGGCAGCGCCGAAGCCAAGCCCGCACTTCCAAAGGGCAAGTGCGGCGGCCGCGGCGGTTCCGGCGGCGATCAGAATCAGCAGCAGTGTCGGTTCGGGC
>JBKHHV010000355.1:0-3143 GCA_046539005.1 Phycisphaerae bacterium | reverse complement strand
GGTGACCCTGGACCGGGATATTCTCCTGACGGCCGACTCGAAATTCGACGCCGACGACTTCGGCCAGATCAACGGGGTCATCTCCGGTCCGGGCGGGCTGGAGAAGGACGGCTTCATGCACCTTCTTCTCGCCGCCAACAACACCTACGAGGGCGACACCGTTATCACCCAGGGACGACTCCAGCCGCTGGTGGACAACGCCCTGCCGACCTCGACCACGCTGGTCATGAGAGGCGGGAGCCTGAATCTGGGCGACTGCAACCAGGAGGTAGCCGCCATCACCGGCACACACGGGATTATCTACCTCGACGGAGAGGTGCTGACCGCGCCGGTGGTGAACACCGGCTCCAACTTCAACGATGACGTCGGCGGCGGAACACTCCGCGTGCAGAGCGGAACCATCTCGGGGCAGTTATTGGAAGACTTCACCCTCGAGAAAACCGGCCCCGGAACGCTCGATCTGACCGAGCCCGCAAGGGCAAGGGCAGTTGGCGCCGAGCCCGAAGACCTGATGGCCCGCGCGGCAGACCCCTTCAGCGGACACGTCGACATCCAGGGCGGTACGCTGCTGGTGGGCGACGAGGCCGAGGATGTTCTGGGCGACGGGCTGGCGACCATGGAAGTTCGCTCCGGGGCAACCCTGGGCGGGGCCGGAACTTTCGGCGGGCGCGTAACCGTCCGTCGCGGCGGCATCGTGGCGCCGGGGCGATCCATCGGCACCCTGACCGTCGTTGACTACGCCCCCCAGTCGGGCTCCTACCTGGACATCGAAGTCGCACCCGCCGCCAACCCCGTGGCGGGGGTGGATAACGATCAGCTCGTGGTCACCGGGACGGCCGAGCTCAACGGCACCGTCCGCGTGACCACCACCGCAAGCGAAAGCGCCTACGTGGAAGGCGCCGAGTACACGATCCTGGCAATGAGCAATGCCGATTACAGCGGCGAGTTCGAGGACCTCTCCACCGCCATTTACGAATGGTCGCTGAACTACGACGACCCGCGCAGCGTGATCCTGCGGCTGGATTCGGTCGCCAAGTACTCCGACTACGCCGAGAACTCCACCCAGTCGGCCGTGGCGAAGCAGTTGGACGCCTTCAAGGATGCCGGGGCTACCGGCGACATGCAGACCGTGCTCAACAAGCTGGACGCGCTCAGCGCTCCCCATCTTGCCAAGGCCCTGGGAGAGATGTCCCCTCAGGATACCGAGTCGGTCGGCCAAGCCCAGCGCGACAGTTCGCGTGCGGTCACCGGCACGCTGCGCCAGCATCTCGGCGCGGTCCGGGCCCGCGCAGCCCGCGGCGACAACGGCGGCAGTTGGCTGGACTACCCGCAACTGGCGATGGCCGGCAGCGAACAGGACGCCTTGGCGCTGGTGTCCCCGCCCTCCCCCGACGCCGGTGAAACGCACGAGGGTCCCTACGCGGTGTGGTTCCGGACGATCAGCAACTTCGGCGACCAGCCCCGCACCGACCGCACCAGCGGGTTCCGCTCCCAGACCCACGGCGTAACCGTGGGCGGCGACGTGGAGGTCATGCCCGGGCTGCGGGCCGGGGCGATGGTGGGCTACACCAACTCGTTCCTGGACCTGTTCAGCGCGGCCGGGACCAACGAAATCGATACCCTTCGCCTGGCTGCGTATGCAAGCTGGGCCCGGGACGGCTTCTACGTGGACGCAGCCGCGGGGTACGGCTACTCGTGGTACGAGGGAAAGCGGAACCTGAGCATGCTCGGGCGAACCGCCGAGAACGACCACGCCGGGCAGGAGTATTTCACCTTCCTCGCCACGGGGTATGACTTCCACGTGGGCGAGTTCACCTTCGGTCCGGTGGCGTCGGTGCAGTACACCCACGTGGAGGAGGACGGCTACCGCGAGAGCGGCGCCGGGGCAATGAACCTCGACGTCGACGCCGTCCGCGCCGACAGCCTCCAGACCACGGTGGGCCTGCGGGCAATGATGGACCATCGCCTCCCCTGGGCGACGCTCACCCCCCAACTTCGGGCCGAGTGGCTGCACGAGTACCGCTCCGAGGCGAGGAGCCTCTCGGCACGGTTCGGCGGAGCGGGCAGTTCGTTCGTGGTCCGAGGGCAGGACCCGGCGGCCGACGTGTTCCTGTTGAACGCCGGGCTGGGGCTGGACTTCCTCAACGGGCTCTCGGCCCAGATCGGTTACGAGTTCTACACCGAGTGCGGCGACGGAATGACCAGCCACGGCATCTCCGCCTCGCTGCGATACGAGTTCTGACAGCCCGGCCCCCGCGGGGGAGCCCCCGCCCGTCGAGGCAGCAAATACAAGAGCCCGGGACCGAAATCCCGGGCTCTTCCATTTCCGTCTCTGCCCGAACTCTGCGGCAGGGATGCGGGTGGGGTTCTTCTCTCCAGGCGGTCTTAACGGTGCCGGGGGCTCAGTTCCATATTCGCATCGGGATCGCCGATGCAGTAGACGTCGGTGTAGCTGCGGATGAAGATGCGGTTTCCGCTGAAGAACGGCTGGGAACCCTGGTTCCAGAAGGGGTACTTGACCACGCCCAGCTTGCCCAGTTTGTTGGTGGCGACGACTTTGGGCTCACGGCCGATCTTGATCACGATGCAGTCCCCGTGTTCGTCCAGTCCGAAGAGGTGGTCCCCGGCGATGACACTGAAGTGGGTCGGCTTGACCGACACGCGATTCAGTTCGGCCACCTTCTTGCCGGATTCCAGTTCACGGACTCGAAAGCCGCCTCGCGTGAACCCGTACACCAAGCCCTTATGGGCCACCAGCCTGTCCTCGCCACTGTCGCGGCCTTTCTTTTTGGACTCCCAGAGCACGTCGTACTTCACTTCGTCGCGGCTGGTGGCGGTCAGCTTCAGCCCGAGCGTGCGTTTGGGCAGGTCGTAGCTCTCGCCTCGGCCTCCGTCAGAGGCACCGTTATGGATGACCAGGATGTCCTTATCGTCGTCGGAGGCCACGTGTCGGCCGTTGCCGTGACAACCCACCTTGGTCGCGAGGATCTTCCCGTCCTCGACCCGCAGGATGTTCCCGTTGCCCAGCCAGATCACGTCCATGGTCTTCCCGTCGGGCAACGGCAGCGTAAACGGAACCGGCGTGATGACGTGGTAGCTCATCCCGCCTTTGGCCTCTTTCTGGGTCCATGCGATCTTGCCGG
>JBKHHV010000354.1:0-3158 GCA_046539005.1 Phycisphaerae bacterium | reverse complement strand
ACACCGGCGAGGAGGCAGCGAAGCTCGACCTGTCCGGACGGAACGAGCCCCTGCGCCCGCGCGGGCTGCGGGCACGCACGCTGAGCGATTCGGCCATTGAACTAGGATGGATCTCCGAGCCCCTCGGGTCTGGGAAGTTGGAGGTGCAGAGAGCCACCGACGCCAATGCGCCGTTCGAAAAGGTTGCCGCGGTGAAGACATCCGACGCCCGTTACGTGGACCGCAAGCTGCCCTCGGATGCGAACTTCGTCTATCGGCTTGCGGCGATCAACGAGCACGGCCGCAGCGACCCGTCCGAGGCCGTCCCGGCCGCGACGTGGGAAGAGGGTACCGAACTGTACGTGGAAGACTTCGCCCCCCGCAGTGGTGGCAAACTGCCTGAAGACAATGTCTTGGGGCGGTGGAAGATCGTCAACGGAAACCGGGGCTGGTCGATGGCCGACGAGACGGGCTCGCCCCGCGGGGCCCAAGCCGAGAAGGGCACCATGCGGACCGGGTCGGTGAAGATCGGAAACAGCAACCTGTTCTACACCGAGGACGTCCGCTGCGATCTCTCCGGGCGGGATGCGAAGATCGAGTTCGACTACCGCGACCGGGCGGTCACGCGGATGGCCGCCATCGTCAAACTCGCCGACGGGCGATGGGTGATGTCCGGCCTGCCGTACCTGAACTCCCGCCACCAGTGGAAGACGGCCTCCTTTGCCCCCCGCAAGACCGGGAAATGGTTCCTGGTGGACATCAGGCGTCCCGGGCACGGCAAGGAGGTCGAGGTAACCGCCGCCGACCTGAAGGACGTTCGCGGAATCGGCGTGTACGCCACGTGGGTCATCAACCAGAAGTGGGCCCGCGTGGACCAGTTGCACCTCTACGCCCGCGACGTGAAACTGCTGGGCCGGAAGAAGTAGCCTGCCCTGCCCAGAGGACTCGGCGCCGGGCGAAGTCCGGCCGCGCGAACGGGTGTTTTGGTGTGGTCTCGCCGGGCGTGTGCGTTACAATATGCACTTTACTGTCAGCGGGAGAAACACATGCCGGGACTGGGCGTCAATATCGATCACGTAGCCACCATCCGCCAGGCGAGGCGGACTGTCGAGCCGGACCCCGTATGGGCGGCCGTCGAGGCCGAACTCGCCGGGGCCGAGTGCATCACCTTCCACCTGCGGAAGGACCGGCGGCACATCCAGGACCGCGACGCGCACCTGCTGGGGCAGACGGTCCGCTGCAAGCTGAACATGGAGATGTCGCTGGATGCGGAGATCGTGCAGATCGCCCTGGATCTTCAGCCCGACCAGGCGACCCTGGTGCCGGAAAACCGCCAGGAGGTCACCACCGAGGGCGGGCTGGATGTGGTGAAGGAGTCGGCCCGCGTGGCCGAGGTAACCGCGGCGCTGCGGGAAAAGGGCGTCATCGTCAGCGCGTTCGTGGACCCGGTCGAGGAGCAGATCGTCGCGGCCCGCGAGGCCGGCTGTGACGCCATCGAGATCCATACCGGCACCTACGCCAACGCGTTCCTGCTGGGCGGACTCGAGGGCGAGTCGGCGTCGGCCGAGGCGTTGGCAGCGATCGCCGACGGCGTGGAGGCCGGGCTCAGCCAGGGACTGGTCGTGCACGCCGGGCACGGGCTGACGTACAACAACGTACAGCCGGTGGCGGCGATTGGTGGCTTTGCGGAGTTCAACATCGGACACGCGATCATCGCCCGGGCGGTGCTGACCGGGTTGGCCGATGCGATCGCTGAGATGAAGACGTTGCTGGAGACGGCCGACGGGAGATAGACGTATGCGACCAATGACCATGGCAATCGTGATGATACTTGCGGCGGGGCTGCTGACAGGCTGCGCGCAGGACGACGATTCCTCCGCCGCTAAAAAGCCCAACGCCGTGGAGACCCGCGACGTGAACGCCACCGGGTACGGCGAGGTGAAACTCTCGCCGGTGACCAACCCTGCCCGCAGGACCCTCGGGGCGAAGAAGAAGGACCGCCCGTGGTGGGACTGGATGGGCGTGACCGAACCCAGCAGCCCCCCGCGGCGAAAGAGCGGCCGTCCGTGGTGGGACTGGCTGGGCACCACCGATTCGGATTCCGGCGATAAGGGCAGCTATCGGCGTGTGAAGGGCTCGGGCACGCACGGAGTGCCCGACGGTGGGTCGTTCTTCGACGCCAACCCCTGACTGGCGCCGGATGGACGTGTTCTGAAGGGGGCATTTCGCCGGCGGGAGCAACCACGCCTCGTCCGGCGGCACACCGCCCCTCAGGGGGCAGCCAAGGCATGGGGACTTCGACGAGCGATTTCCGTGCGGCAGGCGTTCACTGGCGTTTTGCGCGCAGATGTCTATAATATCTCGTCCAAGGTACCAACCGTTAATTCCCAGAGAGAGGTGTAGACATGTCGGAGAAGGTGAAGCTGCAGGGCGCAATGACCGCGATCGTAACCCCGTTTTCCAACGGCCAGGTCGATTGGGACGCGCTGGGGCAGTTGATCGACGAGCAGATCGCCGGCGGCATCCAGGGGCTGGTGCCCTGCGGAACCACCGGCGAGTCGCCCACGCTCAGCCACGAAGAGCATGACCAGGTCATCGAGTTCACCGTCAAGCGGGTGGACGGTCGGGTGCCGGTCATCGCCGGGACCGGCTCCAACAGCACCGACGAGGCCTTTCGCCTGACCAAGAAGGCCCGCGACGCCGGCGCGGATGCGGCGCTGGTGGTGAATCCCTACTACAACAAGCCCACCCAGGAAGGCATGTACCGCCACATGGTCAAGCTCGGCGAGGCGGGCATTCCGATCGTGCTGTACAACATTCCCGGGCGAACGGGTATCGAACTGGAGCCCGAGACCATCGTGAAGATGTACAACGAGATCGAGATGGTCGTGGCGATCAAGGAAGCCACCGGGCAGTTGGATACCGCCAGCGCCATCTCGGCCGAGTGCGACATCACCATCCTCTCCGGGGACGATTCGATGACGCTGCCTTACGGCGCGGTGGGCGGCAAGGGCGTGGTCAGCGTGGTGGCGAACCTGCTGCCGGCCGAGGTTCGCAAGCTGACCGACGCCATGCTCGCCGGCGACTTGGCCGGGGCCCGGGCCCAGCATCTCAAGCTGTTCCCGCTGTTCAAGGGCATGCTGTCGCTGGAGACCAATCCCATCCCGATCAAGGCCGCA
>JBKHHV010000096.1:0-12784 GCA_046539005.1 Phycisphaerae bacterium | reverse complement strand
CTGCTTACCGCTTACCGCTTACCGCTTACCGCTTACCGCTTATCGCTTATCGCTTATCGCTTTCTGCTTCCTGCTTATCGCTTCTGGGTCATTGTACCACGCGCGGGAAGATATTTCGCGGGGGAGGCAAGGGATTGTGAACTTTTTCACAATAAGAAGAGGTCGCGAACCCACCCCCCCAGAGCCATGGACAATAAGGCATTCCATCGGGACAAGTGTCTAGCCCTGCTCGGCCGCGGCGAGGTGCTCCTGGCGGATGTCCTCGGCAAGGTCGGGCGGACTGGTCACTCGAGCGTGGCGGCCGAAGCCCAACATCCACCGCTTGAACTCCACCGTGCTGCCGAGGTCGAACGTTGCGATCACGGTTTCGCCGTCGTCGCTGACGATCCGCTGGCTGGGATGCCACTGCATTTCCCGCACGTTCGTGGCGGCCCATTCGCGAAACTCCGCGCGGATCCGCCGAGGCGTATCGGTCCGGAACACCCCGAACGCCCCCCGCACGTGACCGGCCAGCGAGAACCCCTCCGGCTTCTCGAACGACTTTTCCAGCGGTGTGACGCTCTCGATCCGCGTGACCTTCAGCGTCCGCACTTCCCCGTAGCAACACAGCCGTCCGATGCAGTACAGCGACGCCTGCAGCAGCACCATGCCATAGGGGTGCAGTTCGCTGGTAACGCGGCGGTCCCTGCTGGCCGAGTGATAGACCACCCGCACGGCCTTCTCGTTGAGGATCGCCTCGTTGAGCCGGCGGATCTCGCGGTCCTGGCCGGAGTAGTCGTGGCAGGCGAGGTTCTTGATGAGAAATGCCTCGTCGAGACCTTCGAAATAGCTCAGCGCTTTCGCCGGCAGCAGCGTGCGGATCTTCTGGATCGCGGTCTGCAACCCGTCGCCGAACTGCGTGCCCGACAGCGGCAGCAGGAGTTGCTGGGAGAGGTAGAGGCTGAGCATCTCGGTCATGGTCAACTGCAGTTGCCGCGACTCGACGGTGTTGCCGCGGAGCGTCCAGAACCGCTTGCCGCGGTCGCGTTCCTCATAGTCGATCGGGAAGATGTCCTGCAGCACGCTCAGGTCGCGCTGGACGGTCCGTTTGTTGCACTCCAGCCGTTGGGCCAGCTCGTCGGTGCTCACGCCGAAGCGGTTGTTCTGGAGCACACGGATCAACTCCCACTGCCGGAAAAGATTGTCGCCGCGGGCCATGTTGTCCTCGTTTCTTCGGGAATGCCAGGGGATCCCCGGTTCTTCTCTGCCGGTACCGGGCCCGACAACCGCCAGGAGGCCGGGAAAGTTTTCCTGCAAAAAACCTTCAGCCGCGACCGGGGCTGTCATGGGTCCCGTCTAGGCTATACATCGGCAGGCGGAGGGGAGATCCGACAGCCGCAGCGGCAACTGGAGGCCGCCGGGGGGCAGGAGGACACGCCGGAGGGCGGCGGATCGCCGAAACCAGGCCGGCACCTCATTGGGGGGAGGGGTGCCGGCTTCCTCTTTGCGCGGTCGACCGGACTCAGACCGAAACCAGCCCCCAACTCAGAAAACTCATCCCTTCGGGCAACAATCGCGGAGGATTCTCACCCACAAGATATGGGCGACACGTCGCCGCCGGGGCCGTGGTCGTTGTGCGGTGCGACCGGTCCTGTCATGGGTGGCGGCCGCCGGGCAAGGCCAGGCCGCGACCGAACCTGTCATACATGCCCGCGAGAATGCAACTGCAGCCGATGGCCGATCGGACCTGCGGGCAACACCCCACCGGACCGTGCGGCCGACCTCGGCAATTGGACGGAGCCGGGACATAGTGACAGGAGGTCGGTAGTGGTTTCGCTTCGCGAGCAAAGGAGAGACATGAGCATTCACCAGGTTACCGTCAACTACGCCGATCCCAGCAGGAGCCGGCCGCGCCGGGTGCGGGTGACTTTCGGAGACGGACACGAACTGGAGATTCGGGCCGACGGGGACACCTCGATTGTTATGCTGGCCACGCCCGAGCAGAGCGTCCAGCTGACCACCGACGGTCGCCATTGCCCCTACCGTCGCGCCGTCAACCTCCTGCGGCTGCACATGCCCCAGGCAGCCCGGTAGAACTGGGAAATGGTCGCTCGCGGAGCAGGCGATGGGGGCTCTGTTAAGGAACCCACCGCAGAGGCGCAGAAGAAAGGCAGCGGCTCTGGTGCCACGGGTGTCCCCGACACCCGTGCCGCCCGTGGGCGCGCCGGCAGGGCGAACGCCGTCGCTTGCCTTCCCGATTCTTCCCGACGCGCGGCTGCGTGCCGGGAGTTTCGGGATCTCCCCCGGTGCTTCATTCGAACGTCACGGCCCCGAGGGTACTGCCCCACTGCCCTGCCAAGGTGCTCAGGTCGGCGAGGCTGATCTGCCCGTCCACGTTGAAGTCGCCGGCCGAGGGGCCCGCCGTCGATCCGGTGCTGCCCCAGTTGCCCGCCAGAGTGGAGAGGTCCGCCAGGCTCACGCGGCCGTCGCCGTTGGCGTCGCCGGGCAGGTTGCCGACGCAGAACACCTCGTCGTGCTCCAGGCCCAGGCTGCCGCCGTTATCGTCGGAGAGCACGGTCACCTCCAGCCAGGTACCCACGAGGGTTCCGTCCGGCCAGATGAGCGTCACGCGGTCGCTGCCGTCGGTCCCGGCCAGGCGCCGGACGGCAATCTCCGGCGAAGGAGCCGACGCCCAGTCTGCCGAGTCGCCCCCAAAGCCCGTGCGGAAGCCGAAGTCGGCCGGGGTGGGAACGTGCCCGTCCAAGGCGCGCATGTCCAGCATGAGTCCGTTGATCCCCGAGATATAGCCGGTGACACTCGCGGGCGTGGGCGACTCGCCCTTTTGGAACGGTTCCTTGTCCGGTGCGATCGCGCCGTCGTCTTTCTGGGAGGCCCGGGGGGTGTGCCCGTCGAGGGCGGAGTTGTTGTACAGCACCTTGCGGGCAAGGATTTCCGCGTGCGGCTTGTTCATCGGGGCGATCGAGCCGTTCCACGACTGGGCCAGTGCGCTCAGGTCCGAAAGACTGACCTTGCCGTCGGCATTGAAGTCCACGGTCGATTCGTCGGTCGATCCCCACCTGGCCGCCAGGGCCGAGAGATCTGCCAGGCTCACGCGGCCGTCACCGTTGGAGTCCCCGGGCAGGTTGCCGAAGAAGAATACGTCGTCGCTCCGGATGCCTGTCTGTTCGGTCGCCTTCACCTTCACCTGCAGCCACCTCCTCTCGATGGCGTGGTCTTCCCAGGTCAGGGCGACACGGTGGGACCCGCCATGCCCCCCGCCGGGCAACAGGGTCAGCGTCGGCTCTGGCGCCGCGGTCCACCAGGAAGAGCCGCTCCCGCCGTTCATTTCGCACACGAAGTCGGCAAGGCTGATCCCGGAGGGGTCGGAGGCGATGTCGAGATCGACCATGATTCCATTGAGACCGCGATCGTAAGATGTGTAGTTCGCGAAGCCGACCGCCTGTCCCGGACGCAGCGCCACCTTGTCGGTGCCGATGGCGGCTTCGTCGGCCTCGGTGACAGCCAGCCCGTTGCCGTCTTTCACCGAACCGTTGTAGAAGACATGTCGGCCGGCGATGGATGGTTCGAGCGTGATATCCAGAATGGTGACTTTCTCACCCGGCGAGGCATCCTGGATGCTCAGCGTATTGAACGCACGGTCGGCGACAGCCAACGGCTGCAGCGCGGCCGAGTAATCGCCATACGGCAGCGGGTCGATGTCGAAATGCCACGTCGCGGTGTAGGACGAGGAATCCCACTCCACAGAGCCGTTGGGCAGGTCAAGTTGCTGCCGGTCGGCGTCGTAGATCGTCAGAGCCCGGGCGAGGTCGCTTATGGAGACATCCTCAGAGAAGCGCACCGACACCGAGTTGAGCTTGCTGCGAATGAGCCCGTCGTTGAGGGTTACCTCCGCGACGGTGGGTGCGAGCTTGTCCACCGGGTCCAGCACGAAGGCGCGAACCACGCCGTCCCGCTCGCCGGTGGCGATGATCTGCCCGTGACGGTTGATTCCGGTTGCTTCGGTGAGCGTCCATTCGGACTGGACGTAGTCGTTCAGGTCGGCCATGACACCCCCGGCGTAGACGAACGCCAGCCCGTCGGAACTGCCCACTACCACGCCGGACTCGCTGACGTCATGGGCGATGCTCCAGGAGCCCTCGCGATCCAGCAGCGTGCCCAGACCGGTCATTCTCCCGCCGGTCGGGCCGTCCGGTTGATACAGGAACGCCTCGCCTGCGTAAGTCGATTCGCCGTACCAGGCCGAGTCGCCACTGATGCCGACGACCAGGCCGGTGTCGGTGATGTGGGTGGCGAAGCTCTGGATATCGCCGGCCAGCGTGCCCAGGTCGACCGTTACGCCGTCGTCGTACCGCATGGCGTGGTACTGCCCCGCGGCATATTCGCCCCACCCCACGGCCACGCCGTCGGAGTTGACGTCGCGCAGGTCGGCCTCGCCATTGCCGCCCCAGCCGCTGAGGACGGTGCGGTCCTCCCAGGCGTCGTTGAGGGCATCCCACAGCCAGGCGGTGGGCACCATTGTCGCGCTCTCGTAGTCGGTTTCCTGTCCGACGGCCATGCCGGCGGCGTTTACGTCCCGGGGAATGACGTCCAGGTCGAGCTGGTGCCACAGGGGGCTGGGCGTGTTGGCATCCAACAGGATCGACCCGTACGGCGGGGGCGGGTCCTCGGCGTTTTCGGGCGAGACGTACCAGTGCTCGACCAGGGCGTAGTTGCCGCCGTCGATGCCGACGCACCGCACCCCGTTCACCGTCGTCCGCGAAGAGTCGAACGGGTGCTCCACGCCCGAGGGCAGAAGCCACATCTGGGTATTGGTCGCCGTGGCGATGTAGGGGTCGCCGCCGGCGGCGGGATGCTCGATCGTCGGTGCCCAGTAGGGCACGGTCATGCCGATCTGCCAGACGTACGAGGCCGTGTTGCCCCCGTCGAAGTAGTAGTCGATGTTCGAACTGCCGGCCGATCCGCGATGGATGCCGACCGACACCAGCCCGTCGTCGCTGATCGCCAGCGGGCGGGTCTCCTGCCAGTTCAGCGCACTGTCCCGCAGGCCGTACCAGTCCCAACTGTCCGGAAGCGCGGCGTACCCGGGGGGCGCTTCCATGAGCGTCAGGGCGTAGCCGGTGGTTACCTCCGGACTGGAAGCGGTGAAGCCGGTGACGATCACCTCCACCTGCCCCATCTCGACGGTGTCGTTCTCGTCGATGACGACGTAGGTGAACACGTCGGTTCCGACGTAGCCGGGAGTGGCGGTGTACACCACCTCACCGCCCAGCAGTTCCACGTCGCCGTGCAGGGCCACCCCCACCGCCTTGACCGTCAGCCGCTCGTTGGCCGACTGCCCGGCCGAGGTGCGGTCGTTGGCGAGGACGTCCACCACCACCTGCCCGCTCTGGCTGGAGACCTCCGCCAGGTCGTTTTCGGCGGCCGGTGTTCCAGCAACCTGGCCGATGCGTACCGGAACGGCCACAGGGTCGCTGGATGCGTGCAGGTCGTCCAGCAACTCCACGGTAAAGGCGTCCACTTCTCCCAGGGCTCCGCTGGGGCGCATCCAGCGGAGGGTCTGCCCGTAGCGTAACTGGGTGACGCCGGGCGAGACCGGCTGACCGTCGACGGTGAGCGTGCCCAACAGGACATCGTTCACCCGGAAGACCAGCGCGTCGCCATCGGGATCGGTGGCGTCGGAGGCGGCCACGAGCATGTCATAGGTGATGTCGACCCGGTCGTTGACCAGGTCGTACTCCAACGGGTCGACGCCGTGAAGCGTCGGGGCCCCGGCCGAGGTCGCATCGTGGAAGATGGGGAAGCTCTCTCCGACCGCCCACGGATGCTCGACGCCGTAGACCGGGTCGCCGGCCGAGGGGCCTTCGCCGCCGGTGGCGCGAGGGTCGTGGGTCAGGGCATACTCGTATACGTCGCCGGTGTAGCGGTAACCGTTCTCGAGCCCTCCGGTCAATGCCGCTGCGAAGCTGTCGCCATAGCTGGCTTCGTAGTGCGTGGTGGCCGACATGCCGAACTGCCGCGGACCCAGGTTGCCTCCCGGGCCCAACAGGTTGTCCAACATGCCCCCGGCGTAGCACTGGGTGAAGGCGTAGGTCCGCCAGCCCTCGTCGATACCGTCCAGCCAGCCGGCCAACTGCTCGTCGGTGATGTCCGAGTGCCAGCCCTTCAGGACCTCCTCGCCTTCGGTGGCGGGGTTCAGGCTGCCGCCGCCGTGGTCGTACGACCAGAAGAAGAAGTGGTCGTTGTCGTCCACCAATTCCGAAAGGTCGCCGAGAGTCGTCTCCAACGCCTCGGCCGTGGCGGCCTGGACGCGCGACGCGAAGCCCATCCACGAGTCGGCGCCGTCGCTGCGGTCGGTCTCGGGGTCGATCCCGTCGGCGGACAGTACATACACGTTGTGCGGCGAGAGCCCGAAGCGACCGGTAAGCACCTCATACAGGCGCTTGACGTTCTGGTAGTATCGCGGCGAGTTGAGTTCCTCGTCGGCTCCGCCACTGAACAGCACCGCGTAGTTGACCTTCTCTGCCGCCTCGGTTACCTGCACCCGGACGCTCGCCGGCGACGAGTTGCCCACGCCATCGGTGGCAACCACGGTCAGCACGTCTTCCACCGTGCCGCTGAGATCGGCCGGCACCTGCCAGATCACGTCCTGCCCGGGCCCGATCAACGTCTCCCCGGCAACGACCGGCTGACCGTCGCGGACGAAGCTCCCTTCGCCCATGCCGACCACGCGGAACAGGACCCGGTCGCCGTCGCTGTCGGAGACGGTCGCCATGTGCCGCAGGTAGTCATAGCCGATCCGGAAGCTGCGGCCGGACACCGCCCCGCCCAACGGCCGCACGCCGGTCAGCGAGGGCACGTGGTTCTCGCGATGCTCGAACGCCCCCATGTCCACCTGCTCGGTCCCGTCGCCCGTTCCGTCCTGGATTCGCGCGTGCCCGCGCTGGTCTTCGGTGAGCCCGGCGGCGTTGGTAACCGCGTTGTCGCCGGCTTCGGCGGCCGGGCTGTCGATGAAGATCGCGTGGGTGGGGGCGAACCCGCCGTTGTCGCGAAGCCGGTCGATTCTCGCATCCAGCGGGTCGGCGTCGGTGCCCCAGACGCTGCCGGTACTTTCCAGTCCCGTCGAGCCGGTCACCGTGCCGATGAGGTTGTGCGTGGAGGCGGGGTCGAAGCCGCCGGCCACGTCGTCGATGTACCGCCAGTCGACCCCGCGGAAGTTGCCCGCGACGATGCTGTTGAGCAGCGTCATCTGAGCGGGGGAGGCCACGTACACTCCCCCGCCGTCTCCGCCGGCCTCCTGGTCGGCGTCGGCGATGTTGCCTGTGACGGTCACGTGGACCGCCTCTGCCACGGCGTTGGTGCCGCTTACGAACAGGCCGCCCCCGTTTCCGTCGGCCCGGTTGCCCGAGAGGGTCACCTGCGTCAGGTTCAGGTCGCCGTCCAGGTTCGCCACGCCGCCCCCGTCTTCGGCCCGGTTGCCGGTGAAGGTGGCGTCGGTCAGTGTCGCCGCGGCGGTGGAGGCGTTATACAAACCGCCCCCGGCGCCGGAGGCGCGGTTACCGGCCGCGAGGAGCGCATCGACCGTGAGCGTGCCGCCGTTGTACGCCCCACCGCCCAGGCCGGCGTGGTTGCCGGTCAGCAGCGTCTGCTGCAGGTCGGCGGTACCGAGGTTGTGCAGTCCTCCGCCGTGGTCGATGGCATGGTTCGACAGCAGCCGCAAGTTGCGGACCTCCAGTTCGCCCTCGTTGGCGATTGCCCCGCCCCACGTGGCGCGGTTGCTTCCAACCGACGAGTCGACGAGGGTCAGCGACGCCCCGGCCGCGTTGAAGACCCCGCCCCCCGAGCCGTAGGCAATGCAACTGCCGATACTCACGTCCACAAGGGTGAGGGTTCCGGCGTTGTAGAGGGCTCCGCCGTCGTCGGCGAGTGCGTCGTCGCTGTCGGCTCGGCCGCCGGCGAAATGGATGCCCTCGATGTCGGCCGTGATGCCGGGAAGCACCTGCAGGATGCGCGACTGCCCCAGGGCGGTAATCCGGACGGGTCCGCCGAGGGGGCCCACGAGGGCGACGTCGGTATCCAGCACCAGCTCGCCGTGGTTGGCGTCCAGGGCGATGACGCCCCCGGCGAGGCTTTCGTCGAAGGTGATGCCGGTAGGTGCCCCGGCCATGCGTACAACCGCCATGGCCTCGCGCAGGCTCAGGTCGCCCAGGCCGTAGTTGCCGTCGTCTTCGTCGCTGAGGGTGCCGACGGTGAGCGAATCGCCGACTTCGCCGGCCGACCCGCCGACGATTTCGCCCTGGACGTCGAGCGTCGCGGCGTAGAGGTTCAGGCCGTTGAGGTCGAGCGTCGTGCCCGCCGGGACCACGAGCTTCGATGCGTAGACCGCCTCGGGGGCGCTGCCGGGGGTGTTGTCCGACTCGTCCACGAGTTTCACGTAGGTGCTGCCGGCCAGGGCGATCGTGCCGTAGAAGAAGTTGTCGACGGTGCCCATATCGATCCCGCCGATGTCCCAGCTCATCGCCTCGAGACGCTGGGGCTGGTCGGGGGTGCCGGCTCCGTCGAAGCGGACCGTGCCCGCCGGTGCGAAGGCGACGGCCGCGGTGGTGTCGCCCAGCAGATCGCCGCTGATGGTGAACAGTCCGCTGGAATCGCCGGCCAGGTAGCCGCCGGCGCCGACCCGCAGCGAGCCGTTGACGTCGTACCGCCCGCCGCCGACAGGGGCCAGGGAACCCTCGACGGGCAACTCGGCGGCGTCGATGGTGAGGGTGTTCCCGTCGATCGCCAGGTCGGCGAGGCCGACGAACTCGCTGGTCTCATCGGCCGAGAGCTTGTTGCCGTAATGCCATACCGGTTCCCACCCGGCCGAAAGCTCCCAGCTTGCCCCGTTGACGGCCGACAGGGTCGTGCGATAGAGCGAGGCAACCCGCGACAGATCCACCACGCTCTGCTGCCCGTCCACGGTGATGTGGTTGCCATACCCGCTGGAGTTCCGGGTCAAGTCCCCCGCTAAGATGATCTCTCCCCCGTCCAGCGCTTTGACGTACGTCCAGTAGTAGTGATAGGTCGACGAACTGTACATGTGATTCTGCTTGTGATATCCCCCCCCAGACAGCGTCTCCATACCCGACAGGTCGATCCGACTGCCTGAACCACTGGCCTGAATGTACGTGTGGTGGTAGTTGTCGCCGACGTAGCTCGTCGCCGAGGGCAAAAGAATCGAGCCGCCGCTTTGTGCGTATAGATGAACGTCAGACAATGAAGTAAGGCTGTCAAAGGACGCAGCCAGGTCCGCTCCCTCCACGGTCACGCTCGCATTCGCGATGCTGGTGACGGCCGTAGCGTCAAGCACGCTCCCCTCGCCACTCAGCGTAATGTGAGTGCCCTTCCCGCCGTTGTACGAAGTCAGATCCCCCGCCAGCGTAACTTCACCACCATCTAACGCTTTGACGTACGTCCAGTAGTAGTGATAGGTCGACGAACTGTACATGTGATTCTGCTTGTGATATCCCCCCCCAGACAGCGTCTCCAGACCCGACAGGTCAATCCGACTGCCTGAACCCGTGGTCTGGATGTACGTGTGGTGGTAGTTGTCGCCGACGTAGCTCGTGGCCGAGGGGAGAAGGATGGAACCGCCCGTTTCGGCGTAGAGGTTCACGTCGGAGAGGGAGGCGATGCCGGTAAGGTTCAGCGTTCCGCCGTTGTCGGCGCGGAGCGTGCAGTTCCAGGCGGCGCCCGGGGCGTCGGCCTCCAGGAGCGCATCGGGGCCGGAGGCCTTCAGCGTTCCGCCGCTTACGTTCAGAGACCCGCCGATGCGCGACGTCCCGGTTACCGTCAGCGTGCCGCCGGTGACCTTCATCGGCCGATCGGTAAACAGACCCGCCACGCTCACCGAGCCGGCGCTGCCGGAGAAAGTCACGGCCGCGCTGCCTGGGCTGCTGAGCAGCACCACGTCGTCGGCCCCGGGCAGCACGTCTCCGTCCCAGTTGGCCGGGTCGTGCCAGTTCACCCCGTCCCCGCCGCCATCCCAGAGAACCGGCGCCGTCTCGCCCATCAGCACACTGACGGCCGGTGCGTCTTCGGTTTCCTCGCCGAAGGTGCCGTCGCGGTCCTGGTCCATGGCGTTCCCGGCCGCGTCCGTGATGTCCGCCGCCAGCCGCACCGTGAGCATGTCCGGGGATGACTGCGGCGCGAAGCTAACGCGGTAGTCCCGCTCGCCGACCTGCTCGATGGCCGTTGGGGTGATCGGCCCATCAAGACCGGTGAGCGTGAGGCGGTCCAGCCAGAGGCTGCCTGTTTCGTCGCCGGTGAAGTCCAGCGGCTCGGAGAACGTCAGCGTCAGGCTCTCCAGCGGCCCATCGGCGATGTCGTGGAACTGCTCGTCAACCAGGCCCGTCAGCCGCGGCCCAACCGCAAGGGCGAAGACATGCGAGAAGTCGTCCTCGCCGGCCTCGCCGTAGGTCCCGTCGCCGTCGCTGTCCAGCGGATTGCCGGCAGTGTCCGTCATGGCCGCCGCGATGCGGAGCGTGTAGTCGCCGTCGGCCGTCTGCTCCGCAAAGTGCAGCCGATAGACGTTGCCTTCGAGTTCTTCGATGCTGTCGATGGTGACCGTCCCCGCCGGGCCTGTGAGCGTGACGGTGCCGTTGCTTAATGCGCCGTCGGCCAATGGCTCGGAGGCTGTGATGTCGATGTGGCCAACCGGAAGCGTGGGATCTCCGGCCGGCGAGGTCACGGCCAGCGTAGGGGCTACCGTGTCCACGACGAAGGACTGGCTCCAAGAATCGCCCGCCTCGCCAACGGTGGCGTTTCGGTTTTGATCCATCGGCTCCCCGTCGACGTCCAACACGTCGGGGCCGATGGTGACGGTATACGTACCCTCTTGGTCAGTTGCCGGTATTTCGATGCGGAATCGGTTGCCGCTGAGTTCGGTGATGGCCGTGGCGTTGGCGGTGGTTGCGTCGGGAGCCTCGATGATCACGTCGTCCAGCCAGAATCCGCCGGCCGCGTCGCCGGTGAAGTCCACCGGATCGCTGAATTCAATTTCGAAGGATGTCAGCGGGGCCGTGTCGGCCGAGAGCATAGAGGGGAGATCGCTGGAGACGATTTGGTTGCCGGCGGCGGCGTCCTGTAGCACGTCAATCTCGGCCGTTGTCAACGTTCGACGAAAGAACGTCAGGTTGTCCAGTTCTCCCGGATATGCTTGGGCAGGATCGAATCCGCCGCCGACCGAGTCCTGATCCTGTGCGAGAACGAGGCCGGTCTCGCTGATGCTGAGTGCGGTGCCGGATGCGGAAAGACTTCCAAGCGAGTCTCCGTCCAGATAAGGCTCGATCTCGCCGGCGGCCGCGTCCCTTACAAGGACTAGATGGTGCCACAGGCCATCGTCGGTATCTTTCGATACTGACCACGTCTGGCCTGCATCTCTCAGGTAGATTGCGATTTCGTTCCGGCCGATCCCCAGCAGGCACTCGTTGTTGCGGCTTGAGTTAGCCCCGCTGATCAGGTACGTACGTGCGCCGCCAGCGGCCCCGGGCTCTTGGCGGAACCAGATCGCAATAGAGAAATCCGTAGCGCCGTCCAGCAGCGAACCGGAAATGCTCGCCCAGTCTTCAGTTCCTGGAAAAGCGACAGCAGAGCCAGCTCGGCCGAAGACGTCCGGCGCATCAAGGACGGGCGCACCGTGAAGCGTGGCGTCGTAGAGGCCTCCCGATGAGCTGTCGAGGGTAGTCCCGCTGGTTTCGTCCAAACAGAACCAAGCGTCCGGAGCCAGCTTCGCTATCGCACTTTCCAAGGCCAAGGCCGTTCGGTTGGCGAAGTTGGCATCGGTGACGGCCTGATCTGCTGCCAGAACGAACTCGTGGGCGGCATCACCAGCCGGTGTGACCTGCAGGTACCCTTCGGGAATGACTTGGCGAACCAAGTGGCTACCCAATCCAGTGTATTCCACAGGATAGACATCCGTGAACTCGTAATTCCCCTGGGCATCGGTAGCGACCCATCGCTCGCCTTCGCCCTCGTCCCACAGGCCGTCGGCGTCGGCGTCGGTCCAGTCCAGCGTGGCGCTGTCGTCGGCATCCAGGTAGGTCACTACGCCCGGAATTCCCGCATCGCCGGTTTCCTGAAGGCCGTTGGCATCCTGGTCCTCGAAGACGGTGCCCGAGATGCTCCCGGGCGAACTGAAGCTGACCGAGACACCCCGGTCCTGCAAGGCAGGTATGGTATTGCGGTAGGCGTCGGGACCGAGAGGGTTCCAATCGACCATCAACTCGCTCAGCGCGGGGAGTTCAGCCAGTGGAGACAGGTCACTGATTTCAGTTCCTGTTAGCTCAACCCGTTCCAACGCGTCCAGTTGGTCCAGGGGGGATATGTCCCGCACGCCTCCTGCAATCCAGAACGTCTCAAGGTTGGTGCATCGCTCCAGGCCGGACAGGTCAACAATATTCCCGGCCCGGTACCCCAGCCCCGTCAAGGACTGCAACTCGGCATCGGTCAGTTCGCTGTGGTAGATTCCAAGTACCGCCCGGACATACGCCTCCAGGTGGGCGTCGGGGAAGATCGCACCATCGATGTCGACCGAGTGGAGCCGCATTCGGTACCCGCCCGCTTCTACCACAGGATTCCATCCGTGCAATTTCAGGTAGTAGGTGCCGGCCGGGAGGGCATCTTCGCCCACGCGGAGGATCGGTTCATTCTGATTCGCCGCCACCAACGTCTCCCCGTCGGCTTCGTAGAGATAATAATTGCCGATGGTCCATCCACCGATCACGAGGTCGGTTTCCTCGGTCAGGGT
>JBKHHV010000353.1:0-3176 GCA_046539005.1 Phycisphaerae bacterium | reverse complement strand
GCCCTTTATGTATTACAATGCCTTCATGAGCAAGACACCGGGACGGCCATTGATGGGAACCTGGCGATACGCACCGTTCATCCACTGGGGCGACACCAACCCCCGCCACATCCGGGAAGTGACCGACTACACCCCTCGCAACGTCTACGCCCTGACCTACGTGGAGGACGGGCAGGCTTGGCTGGGCAGCCGCGGCAAGCCGGGGGCATCGGGTGGGCTTCCGACGGCCGTGCTTCAGTCGCCCCGCGCGGAGCCTTTGACCATTACTCCCGGCAGCACCTACCAGCGGCTGCACTTCGACGTTGTCCGAGTGCCCTGTCGCCGCGCCGACGACAGCCGGGCGTTGATCCACGTGGACCCCGTCCCGCAGCCGTCGCCGCAGGAGGTATGGGGCATCGACCTTCCGTCACGGGTCCCGGAGGAACTGCAGCTTTCCTGCCACGCGATGCTGAGCTATTGCACCGCCAACTGGTACCGCGACGACCTCTCGCTGATGCAGTGCAACACCCGCCTTGGGATCTGGATTACCGAACTGGTCTGCCACGTGGTGAAACGTCACAGTTCGCCCCGGGGCTGGGCCGAGGCTGCGGTGGCGAGCCTGGAGAACATCGTCGACCAGCGAACGCGGATCGAACAGGTGGCCGCGTTTCTGGGGATGAGCCGCACCACCTTTACGCGACGGTTCCGGGAGGAGATGGGCGTCACTCCCCGGGAGTACCTGGCCCGTCTCCGCCTGGACAAAGCCTGCCGGCTGCTGGAGTCGACCAACGTGCCGATCAGACGGGTGGCTCTTCGCTGTGGATCGCGATCAGCCAAGACCTTCGCCCTGCAGTTCAAGAAGCGGCTTGGCTATACGCCCAGCGAATGGCGCCGGCGCAGCCGCATGTGACCGCGCCTAGGTCGCCCGCTGTTCGAGTTCGAGCATGCGGGCCTTGAGGTCGGTTCCGCCTTCGGCGCTGAAGCCGCCCAGCTTTCCACTGGAGTAGATCACGCGGTGACAGGGCACCACCAGCGGCACCGGGTTTTTTCCCACGGCCGTCGCCACGGCCCGGGCGGCGTCCTCCCGGCCGATCGCCACGGACACCTCGCGGTAGCTTCGCGTCTGCCCGAAGGGGATATCGCGCAGGGCGCGCAGCACCTTGCCGCCGAAGGTCTTCTCGCCGGGCAGGTCGCAGGCGATCTCGTCGAAGGAGGTGACCTTGGCGCTGAAGTAGGTGTCCGTGCGGTCCATCAGTTCGGCGAAGGGGGCGGCGTCCTCGGCGGCGTTGGGATGGTTCCACGCCAGCAGGGCCCGCAGATCGTCGAAGGTGTAGTGCGGCAGGATAACGGTACACACGCCACGATCGGTCGCGGCCGCCCCGATCGGACCCCACGCACTGCCCCAGGCGGCGTACCACTTCGCCTTGTTGTTCTTCTTCTCCGCCATGCGGGCATGGTACCTATCGCCCGGGCGAAGCACCAACAGGAAAGCCCGCCAGGACCGGGGAAACTCAGCAGGCGGCCCAAGTGCCTTCCCGCACCGGAGGGAGAAGTGGGCGCAGACATCGGGCGTCGAAGCATGGCCTCGACGCCCGGGACGTTCGAATGGTTTGGAATCGTGGGCTCATGCCCGCACCCGTCGGCGCTGACGACGGTTGGTTTCCCCGCGCAGTTCGGCGACCTTGCGGGAGATCAGCACCAGGTTCCGCTTGCCCTCGTCGCTCACCTCGAGCCCGAGGAACTGGAAACCCATCAGCACCTGATCGCCGACGTGTTCGACGTGGCGGAACTGGGCGTCGGCCCGGACCGATTCCTGCCCGGGACCGAAGTTCACGTGGATGCCCACCGTCTCGCCGATTTCCAGTTCTCTCTCGGCGTCGGTCGGCACGCTTACCTGGACGCCGCCGGCGGAGATATTGTTGACCTGTCCGGACCAGACGGGGCACTCCAGTTCGCTGCCTTCGGGCTCGGCGTCTTTGCCGCCCACCCAGAAGGACGCCCGCACGATGCGCCCCGAGGGGACGTCGGCCCGGAGGTAGGCACGTCGCTGGGCCCGCTGCATTTTGCTTGGGGCACACAGCGACAGCACCGGCACGGGCGAGCCATCTTCGAGGGTATACTGCTCGACCCCGCGAACGGTAACCGTGGAAAGATGCTTGTAGTGCTTGAGCTTGAAACTGATGCCCACCCGGTCGGCCGGTGCGAACTCCCAGGGAGTTTCGGTTTCGCCGTCGACGGGCGGTTCGATCAGCACGTGCCCGCCGCGAACCGCCACAAAACGGCTGCGAAGGGTCGTCCAGGTGCCGTCATGCCGAAAGGTCACCGCCAGGGGCACGGCCTTCTCGGCCGCCGCCTCCAACGCCTCGTTGACCTGGTGCAGATTCAGCTCTTGCAGACGTGCCATGACATTCCCATCCAACAAATGTACATCCCCCTGCGACGGGCAGACCACCAGCACGGGCCTGCTCGTTGTGTACTTCGACCCGTCCGGGGGGCAACTTGAGTAGGGAGGAAAACCCCAATCGCCGCAGAAGCTGCCATTCCGCCCACCCCCTGCCGCCGCCGGGCTACGGCTGTGCGGGTTCGTCTGCCAGCGGGGGCACCTCGGCCGCCAGTCCCAGTTCGGCCTGCAGATCGTCGGGTTTGGGGATCTTCGGTCCAGTGATGGCCACCAGTACCCCGGGCAGACCCCACAGGAAGGGAATGAACCGGGCGAGCATCGCCAGGGCGAAGATGCGGCTTTCGGTCACCCCGGCCGGGATGCCCACGAAGTAGGCCGCGAAGAACACCCGGTAGAAGTTCTCGATAATGCCGACCCCACCTGGAGTCACCGGAACCGCCCCGATGATGTAAATGACCGGCACGTAAAGATAATACGCATACCACGGGGCCGGCACGCCTACCGCGTGCCCCGCCATGGCAATCGCCCCGATGAACAGCACGTGGGCCCCGAAGGTAATGCCGATCGCCTTGAGCAGCGCCGGCACGTTCGCCCGGAACAGTTTTGCCGCCTCGCCCGCGGCAGCCACGTGGTGGGCGATGGGCAGCTTCGAGTACAACCGTTGCAGGCCAAGAATCTTACGGAACCGGGCGGACAGCAGAAACGCCAGCGCCATCACCAGCAGCCCCAGCTCGCAGACGGTCACCACCGCCGCCAGGCGCAGGCTCTGGAAGTCCTGGATGCCCATTGCCAGGAC
>JBKHHV010000352.1:0-3177 GCA_046539005.1 Phycisphaerae bacterium | reverse complement strand
AGAAGAGCTTCGAGGTGACTTTCACCGGCGATGCCGAGAAAACCGGCAGCGTGGGCAAGGCCTACCTGCGCGGCGACGGAAACGGCCCGGCCGTCCAACCGGCTCAACTGACGGTGTCCCACGGCGTGGCGTCGGTGTGGAAGCAGGTCTGGCCGCGGGACTTCAGCCGCATTATCTACGCCCCAAGCTACGTCACACGGTACTACTACATGGACAACGTCGCCGCGGCGATGCTGCTGGACCCGACCGGCCGCGATGCCGTCGCCACCGGACGGCACGGCGGGAACCTGCCGAAACTCTACGTGCGGGGCACCGACCAGAAGGGGCGAAACAGGCCCCAGCAGGTGAAGATGGGCGGCTTCCGGGCCTTCAAGCCCAGACGCCAGAAGGGCGGACCGGGGGGACGGCCTTTCCTGGCCGACATGGGTCGCCACCCTCACGGATACGCCTCGCCGCTGGAATACCGCTTCACCGAGGAGTGGATATCCGTCCGCTACCTCCGCGGCAAGGCCGATGAACCCGTCTGGTTCGACTGGTCCAGCCCCGTCGATAACGATACCCCCGCCGGGCGGAAGAAGTATCCCGAGCTGATGCTCGTGGCCGACGAAAAGAACGTATCGGTCGTCAAACCCGACAGCCGCGGCAACATGAGTGTGGACGGCTCGCGGAAGGTCCGGGCGGTCTTCCATCGTCCCCCGGGTCTGAAGTACGGCCGGGCGATGCTGTATCCGCAGGGAGCGGAGATCGACGGCACCCGCGTGTGGCAGCCCGGCGATGAGCCGATGGCGTTTACGTTCTGCACCGCAGAGCAGTTCGCCGAAATCGTGGGCCTGTGGATGGGCAGCGAGGCCCCCAAGGTCAGGCCCTGGGGGCAGGGCGACATGCACTGACGTTGACGGCCGCGCGTAAATTTAGGCATGATGGATGGTTAGATTCGGTGGACTGCGCGGCCTCGACACGAAGGGCAACACCGGGTATGGTGGTATTTCCGAGGGAGGAAATTCTCCTAACCTGAATCGAGGGCAGGTGTCCGGACAGATGCAGCGCAGCGAAACGCCCACGGGCGACGACGACGCAAGGCTGGTACAAGAGGTACTCGCCGGCGAGGTCGCCGCGTTCGACCAACTGGTACGCAGGTACCAGCGTCGAGCCATGGCCGTTTCCTACCGCCTGCTGAACAACCGGGACGACGCGATGGAGGTCACGCAGGACGCGTTTCTCAAGGCCTTCGACAAGCTGGAGTCGCTGACGAAACCCGAGAGGTTCGGAAGCTGGCTTCTGCGGATCGTCTCGAACCTGTCGCTGAACCGACGACGATCCCGCGCCTTGCGGAAGGCCACTTCGCTGGACGTCGCCGAGCCGGACGAAACCACGCCGGGGGACAACCAACCCGACGTGCGGGAAGACCGCCCCGACGAGGTCGCCAGCGGCGGAGAAATGCAGGTGCTGATCCAGCAGGAGCTGGAGAAGCTGCCCGAAAAGCAACGTCAGGCGCTGGTACTCTTCAGCATACAGAAGATGCCTCAGAAAGAAGTCGCCCAACTGCTGGGCCTGAGTGTCGAGGCGGTGAAATGGCACGTTTTCTCCGCCCGCAAAAAGCTCAAGGAGAAGTTCAAGGACTACCTGTAACGGGAGTCGCAGCCCGCCGGAAGGCGGGAAGGAACACGGAAATGACGGATCATACGGACATGACAGACCTGGACCGACGGATCCAGGAGTACCTCGACGGTCAGATGCCACCCCGGCAGCGACGTCGCTTCGAGCAGCAGCTCGAGGAAGACCCCTCGCTCGCCGAGGCGCTGGCCGACTATGCCGCCATCGAGCGGAACCTCGAGGCGCTTGCCGAAGAGCCGGTGCCCGGGGTCGACTACGACGCCATGCGGGAGGACATCCTCTCGGCCGTCGAGCGCAAAGTCGTCATGCAGGGACCGGCGAGGCCGCGGGTACTGCGGCTCAGGACGGTCCTGGGCGGTCTGGCGGCCGCTGCGGCGGTGCTGGCGGTGGTGGGAGCCTGGTGGCTGGTGCAGCAGGGGGAGCCCGCCGGACCCCGGTCCCAGGCGCAGGTGTCGCTGGTGCGTCCGGGGCGTCGTCGGGCCGGTCCGGAAGTCGTCGAGGTGGGGCTCGTGCAGCCGTCCTGGGAGGATGTGGTGCTGTCGCCCACCGAGGCGCGCCGTCGCGACCACCTGCCGTCGGGGACCGTGATCGTTTCCGTCGGAGAAGACCCCGTCGAAGCCCAGTCGGCGGCAATGGAGTACATGACCGTTCACTAGCTCATGCATGAGAAGCATTCAAAAAGGACAGGAGCAACTCTGATGAACAAGCAGATCGTCTGCTGTGCCGTCGCGGCCGTGGTGGGGTTGGGGGCAGCCGGGGCTCGGGCCCAGGAGTCAGCGGCCATCGCTCTCCAGAAGTCGCTGGACAAGCCCGTGGACTTCACCGTCGCCGAGGCGATGCCCATCGACGAGATCTTCCGCAAGCTGTCGGCAAAGACCGGCGTAGCCTTCGACCTTACCGAGGAAGCCCTGGAGTTCCTGCCGTACGGCAAACAGACCCGCCTGAAGGTGACGCTGAAGAACATCACCCTTTCCAAGGCGCTGGACCGCGTGCTTTCCCAGCAGGCCCTGCAGTGGAAGACCGACGACGGCATGGTGCGCATCGTGCCGGCCGAGGCCGCTGGGCGCCTGAACCGGCGAGCGAGCTTCGACGAACTCAAGCTGCTGGGCGTGATTCACTCGATGTCCATTCCCTCCGGCAAGAAACCCGCCGACGTCCGCAAGATGATCGCATCGGCCGCCGACCTCGATGAAGTCACGGTCCGCTACAGGGTGACCCCGCAGCGGTTCGACGACCTGAAGAAGACCATCTCCTCGGCCGAGACCCGCGCCGGAGAGGCGCTGCCCGGCACGTGCAAGGCGTGGCTGAACATGCTCTGCCACGGGCTGGAATGGACGTGGTACGTACAGGGAGAGCAGATCGTCATCCTCGACCGCGTCGCGCAGGTCGAGCGGCAACTGCAGCGGCAGGTCTCGCTGGAATACAAGAAGACCGGGCTGCAGGAAGTGCTGTTCGACCTGGCCGACAAGGCGGACGTGAAGCTCACGATGGCGCCCGGCGTGTTGCAGGAGGTGCCCCAGAGCGTGCTGGAGAACGTGAACCTCGTGATGGCCGATGCCACGG
>JBKHHV010000351.1:0-3185 GCA_046539005.1 Phycisphaerae bacterium | reverse complement strand
TAAATCCAAAGACTACCCGAGCCGGGGATGGCTCACTTCATAGCTTCTCCTTGGCCTCAGGCCGGGGCGGCCGAGCGGGCCATGATCTCGTTCTGGAAATTCCGCACGATGGAAAGAAATGCGTTGGGACTGGACTGTCCCAGTCCGCACTTGCTGGCGATCTGCATGGTCTCGCCCAGCGACTCCAGCTCCTTGAGGTACCGCATCGAGCAGGTGCCGTTCTCGAGTCGCTCCACGCCGTCCAGCAGCTTCTCGTTGCCTTCGCGGCAGGGGGTGCATTGCCCGCAGGACTCTTCCACGAAGAACTCCAGGAAGTTCTTCGCCACCTGCAGCATGTCCCGCCCGGGTCCGAAGACAATCACCGACCCGCCGGTGGCGACGTCCTCAAAGGCGATCTGGCGGTCGAACTCGTGGCGCGGGATGCACTGCCCGGCCGCCCCGCCGATCTGGACGGCCTTGGCGTCTTCGCCGCCGACCACCTTCAGCAGGGCACTGACAGGAATGCCCAGCGGCAGTTCATAGACGCCGGGGTTCTCGACGTCACCGGAGACGCTGAAGAGCTTGAGCCCCGCGCTCTTGGCGGTTCCGTGTTCCTTGAACCACTCAGCGCCTTTGGCCATGATGCAACTGACCCAGGCGAGGGTCTCGACGTTGTTGACCACCGTCGGGCGGTTCATGAAGCCGGTGTCCACCGGGAACGGCGGGCGGTTGCGCGGCTCGCCACGGGCCCCCTCGAGCGATTCGATCAGGGCCGTTTCCTCGCCGCAGACGTAGGCGCCGGAGCCCATCCGCAGTTCGATGTCGAACGAGGCACCTTCCTTGCCGCCGACGTTGTCGCCGAGAATGCCCTTTTCGCGGAGGTCGGCGAGGATGCCCTCGAGGTGGTCGATCATGTAGGTGTATTCGCCGCGGAGGTAGACAAGCCCCTTGTGGGCGCCGATCGCCAGGGCGGCGATGGCCATGCCCTCGAAGACCAGTCCGGCATAGTTCTGCAGAATCACCCGGTCCTTGAAGGTGCCGGGCTCGCCTTCGTCAGCGTTGCAGACGACGAACTTCTCCGGGCCCACCGCGGCCGCGGCGAGGTTCCACTTCACGCTGGTGGGGAACCCGGCGCCTCCGCGTCCTCTCAAGCCCGACTCGCCCACCTGGGCGATGATGTCGGAGCGTCCCTTGGCGGCCGCGGCCTTGAGGCCGTCACCCACCGAAACCTGGGCAAACGTCAACGGTCCTTCTTTGGCTTGTGCGGCAGTCATACGATGTGCTCCTGTCGGGTTTCCAACCTGGTCGGTGCCAGGGCCTTTCGGCAGTCTTCGAGGATGTCGTGGACCTGCTCGGGAGTCACCTTGGTGTGGACCTTGTCGTTGACCAGCATCGCCGGTCCCTGGTCGCACATGCCCAGGCAGTTGGCGTATTCGAGGGTGAACATGCCGTCGGGCGTGGTCTGCCCGAACTTGACTTCCAGGTCGTTCTCGAGCTGGCGGGCGACGGCGGCCTTTCCGGCCATGTCGCAGGTGATGGTCTGGCAGAGGCGGATCACGAACCGTCCCTGGGGTTTGTCGGTGAGGAAGCTGTAGAAGCTCACCACGCCGTAGACCTCCACGGGGTGAATGCCGAGTTGGTCGGCGACTTCCTGCATGGCGTAGTCGGAGACGTAGTACTCGACCTTCTGGATCTGCTGGAGGATCGGCATCAAGGCCGAGCGGTCGGTGCCGTATTTCTCGGTCAGCGAGGAGATGAGCTGACGCAGTTTGTCGCGTTCGGTGATGATCATGCGGAGAACTCCTTATTGCTTGAGCAGTTGGTCGACCTTCGCCATGAGAGTGGCCGGGTCGATCGGCTTCTGCTGGAACTCGTCAACGGGCAGGATTTCGTCGTCCTTCTCGAAGTTCATTCCGGTGACCTTGGCGATACTGGTGAGCATGAGGATGGGCTTTTTGAAGCCGTTTCTCCGCAGTTCCTGTGCCATCACCATCCCGTCGTCGGGCTGGTCCATCATCACGTCGAGGATGAGCAGATCGGGCTCGTTGCCTTCGATCGCCTCCATGCCCTCGGGACGACTTCCCGCCGACCAGACCTCGTGCCCTCCCTTTTCGAGGAAGACCTGTGCCGCCGCGACGACATCCGGATCGTCGTCCACAATCAGAATCTTGGCCATGTTGGTTCCTTTCTTCTGCCCCAACTTCTGGAAGCGCTGGCGAGGCTCGCCCCGCCGGGCCCGCGCCGAACCGGCACGGAATACGTCGACATGAATCGTGAAAGAATTCACAATCCTATTCCCTTATACCTGTGCCTTTTTTCACAGTCAAGGCAACCTTCGGTGATTCAAACCCTTTCCCTGCCACATTAGATAATGTCTCAACAGCAGCAAGGCGGGCCCTCCTGCCGAGGCCCGTGGCGAATCCGCCAGGTATGCCCGGCGAACCACGAAACCACCTCGCCGTTCCAGCGCGCAAGCTCTGCAAAGCGGGCCCACCCGCGGAAAGGACTGAAAGAGACCGCTGACGTGCGGCTGCGCAAGGGCCGCCGGTTTGGGGCGTTCAGCGTGCTGCGAGGATCACGGACGGGGGGCCTGCGGGGGACCCGGGCGGGCTCAGGTTCCGCTGTCGCGTTTGACCAGCCGTACCTGCACCGTCGGGCGGGAGCCCAACAGTTGCACGTCGAGGTCTTCGGGGATGTAGATGTTAACCGTCTTGGAGATGTAGCCCTTGTCCTTGTCGTCGTCGCGCAGCTCGATGTAGGCGTCGACGTCCTTCTGGCGCGTCCGAAGCTTGTCGATCTCGCTCCGCGGGCCGGAGACCGTCACCGTCTTCTGCCACCAGAAGTCCTCGTTGGCCTGTAACTGGTAGTCGCGCCAGGTGTTGTCGGTCGCCCAGGTGTGGGGCGACTGCAGGCGGACGATCACCTTGAGCTCCAGCCGCTCCGGCAGGTCGCGCACGTTCACCTTCAGCGTCACGTCCACCGTCTCGCGGGTGGGTTGGACGGGAAGCCCCGCGATCTCCGGGATAATGGGGGCCGCAACGGTCACCGTCTTGCCTGGCTCGACGTCCTTCAGGTTGTAGGTCGCCTGCAGCGAGGGCTGGTTATCGGTGGCGGCCAACACTGCCTCCCAGGTTGACAGCGACGCCCGCGCCGCGACCTTCGGCGGCTTGATTTCCGCAGCGCCCGCCAGCGCCGCCGACCGGGGC
>JBKHHV010000095.1:0-12894 GCA_046539005.1 Phycisphaerae bacterium | reverse complement strand
AGGTGGCTCACCGCGTGCTGCGGCTGGTCCGAGACCGCAAAAGCCTCGCCGCCCGCGCCGCACTCAGAGCACTCTCCCATGGCCGCGGGGGCGACTGAGCGGCCGGGCCGAATCCGCGGTGTTCGCGGCCGTTCACTCACGTCGAATTCCCTTGACCGTTCGGACACTCGCGGGTACAAAGGTCGGTCTGTTTCATGGGCGGGAGGACTGTGCGCCCAGAGCAGGAACGCCAGCAATGGCCGAAAGTAACGAACAGAACAACCCGGCCGCGCCCGACCTGGAGGCGCTGCGCAAGCGGATCGACGAGTTGGATCACCGGCTCGTGGAACTGCTCAACGAGCGCGCCAAGGTGGTCGTGGACGTCGGAAAGGTCAAGCAGACCGACGGAACGCCGATCTACGCGCCCGACCGCGAGCAGGCCGTGCTGCGCCGCATCTCGGAACTCAACGAAGGCCCCCTGCTCCCGGAGACGCTGCAGGCGATCTACCGCGAACTGATGAGCGGTTCGTTCGCGCTCGAGAAGCCCCTGCGGATCGGCTTCCTGGGTCCCAAGGGCAGCTTTTCGCACCTGGCGTCGGCGAGGAAGTTCGGGGCGAGCATCGAGCATTGCCCCTTGCCGGACATCTCCGCGGTTTTCGAGGAAGTCGCCCGCGGACACTGCGACCTGGGCGTGGTTCCGGTGGAGAACACCATCGGCGGCGGCATCATCGACACGCTGGATTCTTTCATCGAGACGCCGGTGCACATCTGCGCCGAGGTGGTGGTGGCGATTCATCACAACCTGCTGGCCAACACGCGCCCCGAAGAGATCCGCGTAATCGCCTCCAAGCCGGAGGTCTTCGCCCAGTGCCGCAAATGGCTCTCCACCAGCATGTCGGGCGTGGAACTGGTGCCGGTGGCCTCCAGCGCACGGGCGGCCGAGATGGCCTCGGCGGAGAAACAACTCGCCGCCATCGGCAGCACCCTGGCGGCAGACCTGTACAACCTGAAGGTCGTCTTCGCCAACATCGAGGACAACCCCCAGAACCAGACGCGGTTTTTCGTGATCTCGCGCACCCCGGCGCGGCGCACCGGCAACGACAAAACCTCCATCCTGTTTACCACCGCCCACCGGGCCGGTGCCCTGGTGGAGGTGCTGAACATCTTCAGCAATTTCGGCATCAACCTCACCAACATCGACACCCGCCCCTCGCGGCGGCGGAACTGGGAGTATTACTTCTTCGTCGATGCCGAGGGACACGCCGAGGACCCCAACTTCGCCCAGGCGCTCAACGAAGCACGCGAACACTGCGGCGAGTTGCACCTGCTGGGAAGCTATCCCAGGTCAATTGACCCCGTTTAGACCATACACGAGCGAACCTCGACTCAAACGAATAAGGAAGGAACAGACTCATGGCCCGTAAGCTGACCATCGGCGGAAACTGGAAGATGAACACCTCCATGGACGAGGCAATCGCCCTCGCCAAGGGGATCGCCGAGAAACTCGGAAACGAAACCGACGTCGACGTCACCGTCTTCCCGCCCTACGTGTACCTCGCCGCGGTCGCCGACGTGCTCAAGGACACCAACGTCCACGTCGGCGCGCAGAACATGTTCTACGAGGACAACGGCGCCTTCACCGGGGAGATTTCCTCGGCGATGCTCAAGGACATCGGCTGCAGCACCGTGCTGCTGGGTCACAGCGAGCGGCGCCACGTGATCGGCGAGAGCGACGAACTGATCAACCGCAAGGTCGTCAAGGCCCTCGGCGACGGGCTGAAGGTCGTTCTGGCGATCGGCGAGCTGCTGGAAGAGCGCGAAGCCGGCAAGACCGACGAGGTCAACACCCGGCAGATCCGCCGCGGGCTCGAAGGCGTCTCCAAGGCCGACATGGCCAACATGACCATCGCCTACGAACCGGTCTGGGCGATCGGCACCGGCGTCACCGCCACGCCCGAACAGGCCCAGGATACCCAGGCGTCCGTCCGGAAGCTTCTGGCCGACCTCTACGACGACGAGGTCGCCGAGGCGACGCGCATCCAGTACGGCGGCTCGATGAAGCCCGCCAACGCCGCCGAACTGCTCGCCCAGGCCGACATCGACGGCGGGCTGATCGGCGGAGCATCGCTCAAGGCCGACTCGTTCGCCGAGATCGTCGCCGCCGGCAAGTAAGCTGCTGCTAGAAGTCGACCGCCCGGGCAGATAACCCCGGCGGATCGGAGATTAACTGCGTTCAAGAAGATCGGCCTCGCCGCGGCGGGGCCCAGAGAGACAAGGCAATGCTTGGATTCCTTTCCACGTTTCTGGCCGTTCTGTTCGGAATCGTCTGCCTGCTGCTGATCGGCATCGTGCTGCTGCAGAAGGGTCGCGGCGGCGGGCTGGGCGCCGCGTTTGGTGGGGCCGGCTCCAGCGCATTCGGCACCAAGACCGGCGATGTCATGACTTGGGTAACCATCGTGCTGGTGGGGCTGTTCCTGCTGCTGGCGATGGGCACCGTGGTGGCAATGCGAACCGCCCCGGCCATGGTCACCACCCCGATGTTCGACCCCTCCCCGGGCCCGATCACCGAGGAGACCGACGTGTTCATCGGCACCCAGACCCGCGGGACGACCATCCATTACACCCTCGACGGCGATGAGCCGACCAAGGACGACAAGCAGATCCCCAACGGCGGGAAGATCGTCGTCGGCCCCGGGACCACCATCCGGGCTCGCGCCTACCGAGCCGGCTGGGAGCCCAGCAAGGTGGCCGTGGCCTCCTATCCATCTGAAGAGGCCGACGCCAACGCACTGGATACCCCCCCCGCCGACGCCAACGCGCCCGCCGACGGCGACGGCAACGCCTTGGATTCGGCCGACGCCAACGCCGCCGGGTAACCCCGGCATACCAGCACCACGGGAGCACGCGCATGCTGCGTTCGATGACCGGTTTCGGATCGGCGACGGGAAGCATCGGCGGGGTCGACTACTCCGTCGAGGTGCGGTCGGTCAATAACCGTTACTTCAAGCCGAACATCAAGCTGCCCGACAGTTGGTCCGGCGCCGAGGCGGACATTGAGCAGATCCTGCGCAGGCGTCTGAGCCGCGGAAGCGTGACACTGGCGGTACGGATGAAGGTGCCCGACGAGCAGGCCGCCTGCACCATCCGCATCGGCGTGCTGGAAAGCTACGCCCAGCAGCTCAAGCAGATCGAGGCCGGCGGCGACCCGTCCATGCGGATCGACCTGACCGGACTGCTGGAGCTTCCCGGCGTCATGGAACCGCCCAGCATGACCGAGATCATAGAGAACACCCGCGAAGGGCTCTTCGGGCTCATCGACCAGGCGGTCGAGAACCTGCTGACCATGCGGCAGACCGAGGGCGAGGCCCTCAAGACCGACCTGCTGGAGAACTGTGGAGTGATCGAGCGGAACCTGGCAATCATCGCCCAGCGGGCTCCTCGGGTGGTCGATGATTACCACGAGAAGCTGCGCCTGCGCGTGGAAGAACTGGCCCGCCAGGCGAAGCTGAACCTGGACCCCGACGCCCTCAGCCGCGAGGTGGCGCTGTTTGCCGACCGCAGCGACATCGCCGAGGAGATCAACCGCCTGACCGGGCACGTTGATCAGTTCCGCGAATCGACCGACTCCCCCGAGCCGGCCGGTCGGAAGCTGGACTTCATCGCCCAGGAGATGCTTCGCGAAGCGAACACCATCGCCTCCAAGGCCAATGACGCCGAGATCGGGCGACTGGTGGTGGAGATCAAGACGGCCATCGACCGTATCAAGGAACAGGTGCAGAACGCGGAGTAAGCCGGCGCGAACAATCTGCGACAACCGGGGGGGCAACCTCGCCGGCTGTCCGGCACCTGCCGCCTGAAGCTTACAGCTTGTTGCTTACTGCTTATCGCTTATTGCTACTATGCCAAACACCGGGAAACTCGTCGTCGTCACCGGCCCCAGCGGAGTGGGCAAGAGTAGCATACTGCGCCGCGCCCTGCCGCGAACCGGGGCGAGGTTCAGTGTCTCGGCGACCACGCGCCCGCCGCGCGAGGGCGAAACCCCGGGCGAGGATTACCACTTCGTCTCGCGGGAGGCGTTCGAGGACATGATCGCTCACGGGGAGATGCTGGAATATGCAGAAGTGCACGGGGAGTTGTACGGCACCCCCGCCCAGCCGGTAATGGAAGCGGTCGGCCGCGGGGAGACGATCGTGCTGGACGTGGACGTCCAGGGCGGCATCCAGGTGCACGAAAAGAAGCCCGACGCCACGTTCGTGCTGATCGTGCCCCCCAGCGACGAGGAACTGGCCCGGCGTCTTACCGGCCGCGGCACCGACAGCCAGCAGCAGATCCAGCGGCGTCTCGGCGTCGCCCGTCAGGAAGTACAGACCGCCCGCGAGAGCGGGTTTTACCGAAACGTAGTCGTCAACGATGACCTGGAATCGGCCACGCGGGAAGTGGTGTCGATTCTCCAGGGATAGGAGAGAACCGAAGCATGATCGAAGCACTCAAGAGCGAAGAGATCATCCGCAAGGTCGGCGGGCAGTTCAAGCTCACCGCACTGATCCAGCGGCGCATGGTGGAACTCATGCAGGGCGCCCGCCCCATGGTCGAGCGGAAACGCGGCATGACCGACATGGAACTGGCAATCCAGGAGATCCTGGAAGACAAGATCGCCATCGATTACGAGAACTCCGACGTCCTGAAGCCCGAAGACACCAAGTAACCATGACCGACCAGCCCGCCCAACCGCTTGCCGGCAGGGAGATCCTGCTGTGCGTCACCGGAGGCATCGCCTGCTACAAGGCCGCCGACCTGACCAGCAAGCTCGTGCAGTCCGGGGCGGGCGTCACCGTCGCCATGACCGAAGCTGCCGGGCGGTTCGTTCAGCCGCTGACCTTTCAGACGCTGACCGCCCGGCAGGTCTACACCAGCCTGTGGCAGTCCGGCGAGGACTACCGCTCCCAGCACCTCTCGCTGAACGACCGGGCCGAGTTGATGATCGTCGCCCCCGCCACCGCCAACATGCTGGCGAAAATGGTCACCGGGCTCGCCGACGACCTCGTCAGCTCCCTGGCCCTCAGCGCCCACGGCGCGTGCCCCATCCTGCTCGCACCGGCCATGAACACGCGGATGTGGCTGGCGCCCCCCACCCAGCGCAACATCGCCACGCTGGAGGACTGGGGCGTCCAGCGCGTGGGACCCGGCGAGGGACGCTTGGCGTGCAACACCACCGGCCCCGGACGCATGGCCGAGCCGGCGGAGATACTCGCCAAAGCCGTCGAACTGCTCAACGCCCGGTAAACCCGCCGAACACCCGCCGGGCCTGCCCGGTCGACGCCCCCTCCCCCTATTGCCTCCACGCCGGGCAATGGCTACCCTGCACGGTATGAACATTCTCATCACCGCCGGGCCAACGCGCGAATACATCGACACGGTGCGGTTCCTCTCCAACGCCTCCAGCGGGCGGATGGGGGCGGCCGTCGCGCACGCCGCCATCGACGCCGGCCACCAGGTCACCCTCCTCCTGGGCCCGGTGAGCGTGCCCGTTCCCGATGGCTGTCACGTGGTGCCGTTCGTCTCCTGCGACGACCTGCAAGCA
Source organism: Phycisphaerae bacterium (assembly GCA_046539005.1). GTDB lineage: Bacteria > Planctomycetota > Phycisphaerae > SM23-33 > SM23-33 > CAZFPT01. Next base: position 7,334 of record JBKHHV010000095.1, on the reverse strand, counting down.
GCCCTGGACGAGCACTTCTCTGCCGCGGACGTTCTCGTCATGGCGGCCGCCGTGGGCGACTTCCGCCCCGAGCGGACCTACCCCTCCAAGCTCCACCGCCGCAACGGGCCCATCACCGTACGCCTGTATCCCACCGAGGACATCCTCGCCTCGCTGGGCGAACGCAAACGCCCCGACCAGCGGATCGTCTCCTTCTCCGTGGAAGACGGCCGACGCGAGCAGGTGGAACAGAAAGCCCGCCGCGAAATGGCCTCCAAGAACGCTGATTTCTGCGTGGTGAACCCCCCGGCCGCCATGGACGCCACCGAATCGGAGGCCTTCATCCTGACCCCCACCGGAACCGCCCTGCCCCCGGCAACGCGACCCAAAGACGACCTCGCCCGCGAGATCATCCGCCTGCTGGGGTAGCCCCGGAACAACCACCAACGAACCACCGGCAGCACCCAGAGCCCCTCCAGAACGTCCGCGCGTCGTGGCCGGCCGCCTCCCGTCCAAACGAGTCCTGTCTTTGAGGCAGATCTCTCTGAAGACCGCTGGCCTATGGTTCGCGCGGCAGGCCCCGTGGAAACTCCCCGACCTTGTGCTACAATGCCCGACATGACGTACCGAACGCTCACAACACCCCGTCGGGCCGCAAGATGGCTGGCCCTGTGTCTGCTGTCGGCCGCCGTCCTGCTGGGAGGATGCAAGAGTGCCCAGCAAAAGGCCGCCGAAGCCAAGGCCCGCAGCGAGGTTCGCGACGTGCTGCTGCGCATGCACGAGACCATCGTCGGCGACGACATCGAGGAGTACCTGACTCTCTTCCACGGGGCGCCGATGGAGAAGGAATTCCTCGGCGAACTGTTCGAGTTGTGGCAGGTCAGCTTCCGCTTCCAGGACGCCTACATTCACCGCTTCGGCCGCGATGCCTGGCGCGAACTCCAGAAGGAACGCCCCACCCGCGTGAGCATCCCCGCACGCAACGTGCGGTTCTGGGAGAGCGTCCGCATCCGCCTGAAACCGGACGGCCGCGCCCGCTGCGAAACCGCCACCGAGATCCACATGTTCTGGATGGATCGTTTCGGCGACGAGTGGAGGATCCGTGCCGGAGACATCCTCAACCAGCGGGCGTCCAACATCACGCCCGACCTGATCCGCGACCACATCCTGGTCACCCGGGCGACGGCCGAGATGATCCGTCGCTTCACGCGGCGCCTGCAGGAACCCGGCGTCTCGCGGGAGAAGTTCGTCGCCGACTGGGAAGCCGCCCGCAAGGAGGCGGTGGTCCGCCGCCGCGAACTGGGCGCCCCGCGCGATCCCAACCAGCCCGCCACGCAACCCAGGGAGGAAACCGCCTCATGAGCCGTCCGACCGAGAAGTCCGAAACGCTTTTCCAACGTGCGTCCCGCGTTCTGGTGGGCGGGGTGAACTCCCCGGCGAGGGCCTACTCGGCCGTGGGCGTCGCCCCCCGATCATCGCCAAGGGCTCAGCCGGTCGCATCGTGGACGTGGACGGTAACGAATACGTCGACTACGTCGGCAGCTATGGGCCGATGATCCTGGGACATTCGCCGGAGAAGGTCGTGGCGGCCGTCTCCAAGGCAGTGCACAAGGGCATCAGTTTCGGGGCGAGCACCGAGCCGGAAGTGCTTCTGGGAGAAATGATCGTCGCGGCGATCCCGTCGGTGGAGAAGGTACGATTCGTCTCCAGCGGCACCGAGGCCGCGATGACGGCCATCCGCCTCGCGCGGGGCGCGACCGGTCGCAGCAAGGTCATCAAGACCACCGGCTGCTACCACGGACACAGCGACGCCCTGCTGGTCTCGGCCGGGAGCGGCGCGACAACCCTCGGGGTGCCCAGTTCGCCGGGTGTGCCCACCGGGGCCACCGCCGATACCCTGCTGGTGGAATACAACGACGCCGCGGCCGTCGCCGAGGCGATCTCCACACACAGCGGCGAGGTCGCCTGCGTCCTGGTCGAACCCATCGCCGGCAACATGGGGGTCATCCCGCCGGCCGAGGGGTATCTCCAGGAGCTTCGCACACTCTGCGACGAAGCCGGCGCCCTGCTGGTGCTGGACGAGGTGATGACCGGTTTCCGCGTGAACTGGGGCGGGGCGCAATTGCTCTGCGACGTACAGCCGGACCTGACGGTGTTGGGCAAGGTGATCGGCGGGGGGCTGCCGGTAGGCGCGGTGGCCGGTCCGGCCCAGTGGATGGACCACCTGGCCCCGGTAGGCCCGGTGTACCAGGCCGGTACGCTTTCGGGCAATCCGGCGGCGATGGCAGCCGGGCTGGCAACCCTGCAGGAGTGCATCGCCGAGGGCTTCTACGACGGGCTGGAGAAGACGGCCGTCACGGTCGAGCGGGCGCTGGTCGCCGGGGCCGAAGCGGCGGGGCTGGAAGAGAAGGTCTGCTTCCAGCGGGCAGGCAGCATGCTGTGCTGTTTCTTCCGCCCGGGCCCGGTCCGCAACTACACCGACGCCACCGCCTCCGACACCGACGCCTTCGGAGCCTACTTCCGCACCATGCTGGAAGAAGGGGTGTACCTGCCCCCCAGCCAGTTCGAGGCGATCTTCGTCTCGGCGGCCCACACCGAGGAGGACGTGGACCTCACCGCCCGGGCCGCCCGCAAGGCCTTTGCCGCCGCGGCCGAGGTGCTGGGCCAGGGCGTCTGCGGCAGACACTCCGGCGAACCGCCGGCTTTCCCGGGCGTCCAAACCCCCGAGCGGGACAACCCGCCCGGGACCGGAAATCGCTAACCTCTGTCGTATCCGTCGTGTTAGAATGGAAAGCAGCATGGACAGCCGTAACGAAGCAGACCCGCAACATCCCGCCGGCAGCCGCTTCACCGCCGAGCAATACGCCGAGCGGATCGCCGTGCCGTTCGAGTATCCGGTGCATTTCACGCGCCGGGTGTTTCACCCCCGCAACGACCTGCTCGCCCGCACGATGGACCGCCTGGGCGAGGACCGCCGTCACCGGGCCCTGGTCTACGTCGACAGCGGCGTCGCCGAGGCGACCCCCACGCTGCTGAACCAGATCAAGGAGTACTTCCACGCACGCCCGGATGACCTGGAACTGGCCGCCCCGCCCCAGACCGTGCCCGGGGGCGAGGAAGCCAAGAACGCCTGGGACACCGTGCGGGACATCCTGTGGACCGCGGGCAACCTGCACATGGACCGCCAGAGCTACATCCTCGCGGTGGGAGGCGGCAGCGTGCTGGACATGGTCGGCTTCGCCGCGAGCATCATTCACCGCGGCCTGCGGCTGATCCGGGTGCCCACCACCACGCTCGCCCAGAACGACGCCGGCGTGGGCGTCAAGAACGGCATGAACGAGCACGGCCAGAAGAACTTCGTGGGCACCTTCGCGCCGCCCTTTGCCGTGCTGAACGACGTGGACTTCCTGGAAACTCTCGACCAACGCGACTGGATCGGCGGCGTGGCCGAGGCGTTCAAGGTGGCGACCATCCGCGACGCCGGCTTCTTCGAGTTCCTCACCCGCCGGGCCAGGGACCTCGCCGGTCGCGATACGGAAACGATGGCCGAGTGTGTCCGCCGCTGCGCAATCCTGCACCTCGAGCACATCCGCACCAGCGGCGATCCGTTCGAGTTCGGTTCGGCCCGGCCGCTGGATTTCGGCCACTGGGCGGGCCACAAGCTGGAGATTCTCAGCGGCTACCGCATGGGGCACGGCCAAGCCGTGGCGGTGGGGATTGCCCTCGATGCCTACTACGCCATGCGGCAGGGGCTGCTGAACGGCGACGAACTCACGCGCCTGCTGACGGCGATGGAGACCTGCGGGCTGCCCACGTGGAGCCGCCTGCTGGACGGCCGCGATGCCGAAGGAATGCCGCGCGTGCTGGAAGGGCTCGAGCAATTCCGCGAGCACCTCGGCGGGAAACTTACCGTCACCCTTCCGGACGGTATCGGCCGGGCGATCGAGGTGCACCACATCGACACCGGGACCGTCCTGGACGGGATCACCTACCTCAAGCAGCGAGCCGACTCGCGAGCCTGACCATGCGAATCCAGCACGTCCCGCCGATCCACCTGACCTACTGCCTCAACATCCACCCCGGCGAGAGTTGGGCCGAGAACCTCATCGCCATCACCACCCACGCCGCACGCGTGCGCGATCGGGTAGCGCCCGACCAGCCGTTCGGGCTGGGCCTGCGCCTCAGTGCCGTCGCCGCAGGCGAACTGACGCAACCCGATGCACTGGATGGCTTCCGCGACCTGTTGGCCGCGGAGGGAATGTACGTCTTCACGATCAACGGGTTCCCGTACGGAACGTTCCACGGCGAGCCGGTCAAGCAGAACGTCTATCGGCCGGACTGGCGAAGCGTCGAGCGGCGCGACTACACGCTGAAGCTCGCCGACATCCTCGCCGCCCTGCTTCTCGAACAGGCGCCGGGCAGCATCTCCACGGTGCCCGGGGCCTACCGCGAATGGATCGCCACCGACGCCGACGTGGAGCAGATGTGCCTGCGGTTCGCCGAGGTGGCCGCCCGCCTGGCGAAACTGAAGACCACCACCGGGCGCGACATCTGCCTGGCGATCGAACCCGAGCCCGACTGCTACATGGAGACCGTCGGCGAGACGATCGACTTCCTCACCGGTCCGCTACGCAGGTTCGGCCGCGAGTATCTGGGGCTGAACTTCGGGCTGCCTGCCGAGGACGCCGACGCCCTGCTGGCCCGGCACGTGGGGCTCTGCCTGGACACCGCCCACGCCGCGGTCGCCTTCGAGAGCCCCGCCGACTGCCTGCGAAGGGCCATGGCGGCCGGTGTGCGGATAGCGAAGGTGCAACTCTCGGCGGCGATCGAGGCCGACTCCACCGAAGCCGCCCGGCAGCGATTGGCCGACTTCTGCGACGAGGTATACCTCCACCAGAGCAAGAGCACGGGGGCGGGAACCGGGCTGCGATCCTGCCCCGACCTGCCCGATGCACTGGGGGAAATGCAAAGCGCCCATCCCGTGAGCCCCTGGCGGGTGCACTTCCACGTACCGCTGCACTGGGGTGGCGACGAGGTGCTGCGCTCGACCCGCGGCGAACTCACCGGCGACTTCGCGGCCGCCCTGCGGAACGGGGCGAGCCGGCACCTGGAAATCGAGACCTACACCTTCGACGTCCTGCCCGACGACGTCCGGCCTGCCGACGTTGCCGAGAGCATCACCCTGGAGTACCGCTGGGTGCTGGAGAACGTGCTCGGCTGAAGACCGCACGGCTCAGGCTTCCGGCCGACTCGGCCGGCCCCGCTTGCGGGCGAAGACATTGCCCGGGCGTTGCTCCACCGCCCCCTTGATCACCAGCAGCGTCATCGCCGCGGCCGCCTCGGCGGTAGAGATGTCGGTCGCGCGGACCAGTTCATCCAGCGAGCGGGAGCCGTCCTTCAGCGCCCCCACCAGCCGTCGCTCCACCTCGTTGAGCCCGGGTGGCAGGGGCGGTTCGGCCGTGGCCTGCTCGACCTCCGGACGGATCGCCTCGCCCACGTCGCCGAGTTCTTCGAGGATGTCATCGAGGTCCTGCACGAGCGTCGCCCCGTGGTTGCGGATCAGGTCGTTGGTGCCCTGGCTCATGGGGCTGTCGACCCGGCCGGGCAGCGCGAAGAGCGAGCGGTTCTGGGAGGCCGCGTCGCGGGCGGTAATCAGCGCCCCGCTTCGCCGCGACGCCTCCACCACAAGCACCCCCAGCGAGAGCCCGGAGATGATGCGGTTCCGCGTGGGGAAGTTGCCGGCCAGCACGGCCGTCCGCATGGGCAGCTCGCTGATCAGCGCCCCGCGGTCTTCGGCGACGATCTGCTCGAACAGGGCGCGGTTCTCGCGCGGGTAGGTGTGGGAGAGCCCGCAGCCCATCACCGCCACGGTCCGTCCGCCGGCGACCAGCGCCCCGCGGTGGGCGGCCGTGTCGATCCCCCGAGCTCCGCCGGAAACCACCGTAAAGCCCGCGCGGCCGAGCAGTTCGCCGAATCGCTGGGCCTGCTCCATTCCGTAGTGGGTGCAGCGACGCGAACCGACCATGCCGATCGCCAGGGCGTCTTCGCGGGTCAGGCGTCCGCGGACGTAGAGCAGCGGCGGGCGCCCCTGCTGGAGATGCCGCAGCGGGCGGGGGTAGTCGGGTGCGTCGCAGACCAGGATGCGGGCGGCCAGCTTGTCGGCGGCGGCGAGTTCGGCGTCTATCTCCTTCTGGCCGATCTTGCGGATGCTCTTAGCGGTCTTGGGCCCCACCCCCTGAACCCGCCGCAGGGGGGGCTCGGGCGCTTCGGCGACCGCCTCGACACTGCCGAAGGCCTCGACCAGGCGGTGGAACGTGCGTGCGCCCACCCCGTCGGCGAGGTGGAGCTTCAGGCACGCCCGGATATGCCGATCGTCGTTCATGGTTTCTCCCCGCGTGGATTGTACCGATGAGGGGCGTGTTGACAAGTTCTTCCTTGCTGCGAGGTTGCGATGCCGGTGATAATCGCGGGGGTCCCCGGCGGAACATCTTGACGCCCGGCGACGACTGAGATGGGGACGCCGCCCGGGCAGACCGCCCGACCGGCCCGGCCAAGGAGAATCGCATGGAATGCAGGAACACGGCGCCGCTGTGGTTGGCGCTGGGGGCGGCGACGCTCCTGGCGGTCGGCTGTGACGGTCAAGCGAAGCAGGTCAACGAGGAGAAGGCCCGATCGGTGGCGATGAGCCGGGTGTACCCGGCGCTGGTGTTCGTCAAGCCGATCCAGGAGGTCTTCGAGGGCGGCGAGCGCGAGCGGGCCGAGGTGTACGGCTCGGGGGTGATTATCGACCCCGAGGGATACGTGGTGACCAACAATCACGTCGCCGAGAACGCCATCGAGGTCAACTGCGTGCTGGGCGACAAGGAGCAGGTCCCTGCGGTCGTGGTCGGGCTGGACCCCGAAACCGACCTGGCACTGCTGAAGCTCAAGCTGCCCGACGACCACCCCCCCCTGCCCTACGCCGTGTTTGCCGACAGCTCGAAGGTGCGCGAGGGCGACCTGGCAATGGCCCTGGGTTCGCCGTTCGGCTTCACCCGCAGCATCTCCCAGGGCATCGTGTCCAACACGCAGCGGTACCTGGGCTTCTCGTCGCACCACCGCTTCAACCTGTGGTTCCAGACCGACGCCGCCATCAACCCCGGCAATTCCGGCGGACCCCTGGTGGACGTCGACGGATGGATCATCGGCATCAACACGCTGGGAACGTGGGCCGACGGGATCGGCTTCTCCATTCCCTCCAACGTGGTGCGGGACGTCATCGGACGCCTGCGCAACCGGGCCGACGGTGTCAATCCCGACAAGTGGCCGGTCAAGGTCCAGCGCGCCTACACCGGGCTGCAGCTTCAGCCCCTCAA
>JBKHHV010000350.1:0-3197 GCA_046539005.1 Phycisphaerae bacterium | reverse complement strand
GACGCCGCTCTCGGCGGCCCCGACGACGAGGTCCGAGTGTGTCGCCGGCGGCGTCTCCGATCTGCAGGGCATTCTGGAAACCACGCGGGACCGCTGGGACGAGTACCTCCAGCGCGTCAAGGCGAACCGCGGCGGGCCCTGGCTGGACGAGCGGGTTCCCCAGAGTCATTACTGGTATGTGCGGGATGACCGCATCCTTGGACGCATCCGGCTGCGGCACGCCCTCAACGAACGGCTGCGGCAGGAGGGGGGGCACATCGGCTACGATGTGCGCCCCAGCGAATGGGGCAAGGGGCACGCCACGCGGATGCTCTCGCTGATGCTGCCCATCGCACGCGAGGCCGGTCTGGACCGGGCGCTGCTGACCTGCGACGACGACAACCGCGCCAGCGCCCGGGTCATCGAGAAAAACGGCGGCGTCCTGCAGGATATCATCGTCTCGCCCAAGTCTGGCAAGCCGCACCGGAGATACTGGATCGACCTGTAGACCAGCCCTGCTCGTCTCCGCGAAAAAGCAGCGAGAAGCAGCTCGTGCCCCGGCGGTTCTCCAGGCGGATCAGGAACTCGTTAACTCGTTGTGGCCCTTCTTCAGTTCCACGAGGTGGACCAACTCGGAAGCACCGTTCGCCGACCCGCCGGTTACTTGCCGGTGCTTTCCAGCAGTTCGATGACCACCTTCAGCGACTCCGAGGCGTCCAGGTAAGCATAGCGACCGCCGGGGAAGCTGCCGTGCTGGACCAGTTCCAGGCCTTCGCTTTCCAGCCGCTGGACGGTGTCGTCCATGCCCTGGACCCGGAAGGCGAGGTGATGCACGCCTTCCCCGTGGGCGTCGAGGTGTTCCTGCCAGGTGCTGGGCCCGCCGATCGGCTCGATCAACTCCAGTTGCACCGAGCCCATGTCGAAGAATGCCAGTTTCGCGCGGCCCTGGGTGGGCTTGCCGCGGTAGGTCGAGCCGGTGGTGTCGTGACCTTCGGTTTCGCGGACGTCGGGGACCTCCACGCCGAACACGCGGGCATAGTGACCGGCCGTTGCGATGATGTCCCGCACGACCAGCGCGACCTGACAGATGACGTTCTTGCCAATGCCTCCCATGGGATGCCTTCCTTTCCTGGTATCGCCAGCATAGGTCATTAGCGCGCGGGTCGCCAGTGGTTCACAGGATGCAGGCCGCGCGGGCCGGTCGAATCTCTCAGTCCTCATCCACGTGCTGGCGGCTCATCAGGAAGGTCACGCGGTCGAGGATATCCTTGCGGAGCTTTTTGCGAAGGATTTTGCGGGCGGTGGCCATGTTCGTGCGGCGGGTGACGTGCACGATGATGATCCGCTCGTTGTTCATGCCTTCCAGCACCTCCGGCAGGTCGTCCACGTGCAGATGCTTGCCGTGCCGGGCCCGCGTGGTGTGCTTGTCGGTGAAGAAGGTACACTCGATCAGCAACGCTCTGGCGTCGCGGACTTCCGGCAGGTCGGAGTAGTTGGCCTTGGCGGTGTCGCCCAGGTACGCCACCAGCGGCACCTCCACCCGCCGGGTGATCTCGGTGCCCTGGTTCTTGAGTTCCACAATCTCCGGGCCGCTGAGGTCGAGGTACTGCTCCTTGAGCTTGTGCCGCACGTCCACCAGCGAGAAACCCACCGACGCGGTGACGTGCCGCGTGGCAAAGGCACGAGCCACCAGCCCGCGGCGGATTTCGAAGTCATCGCCCGGCCGCATGCCGATGAATTCGTACGGCGGGGTGTTGCCCTCCACGCGGCCCCACGCCTTCATGAGCCGGTCCAGCGGGTCCACCAGCGGCTCGGGCACCAGCGCCTTGCCCCCGGCGATGCCCTGAAAGTCGCGCTGGGCGAAGTAGTAGGTGATGCCCGCGACGTGATCGGCATGCCCGTGAGAGAGCAGCACGTGGTTGGGGTTCAGTGCCTCACGCGGGCAACGCCCGATGTCGAAACAGCAGTCCAGTTCCGGCGCAATCAGCACGGTTTCCTCCCCGGCCACGCTGTAACCGGCGAGGGTGAAGTCGCTCATGTCGATCTGCGAAAGACGGTACGGCCTGATCTTCAAAAGACATCTCCGCTGGGGGTCTGGAATCGTGCGGGAAATGGTAGTGTGACGACGGCAGGGGGTCAAGCGCCCCCGACGCCCAAACAGCCCCGCCGGCGTGTCGGAACCCCCCCACCCAACAGAACAGGCCCGGCAGCAGACGCCACCGGGCCCGGTTTGCGGCAACAGGTATGTCCCGGGTTACTCCTCGGCGGTCTGGGCCTTCCGCATTACCCTGTCGAAGCGTTTGAGCAGGTCGGGGTTGCGTTTGGCGAGGTCCTCGCGCCCGGCGTATTCCATCTTCACCATCGAATCCGCCCCGCGGACGGTCACGGTAATCTGCCCGTCCCGGCCGACCACGTACTCGATCGCGGGCCTGGAAGCGGCGGTCACCGCCTTGTGAATGGCCCGAAGCTCGGCCAGCAGGTGCGCCGACGTCACTGCCTGTCCGTTCTGTTTGCGGAGTTTGCCGTCAACGGCATCGTCGGCATCGCCTTCTGCATCTTCCGCCTTTGCCGCCCGCTCGGAGAGGCGGGTGTCCGTGTCCGGCTTGCCGCTGGGGGGCGTCCTGCCGCTTTTGGCCGGGGCGCTCTTGAGCTTCGGGTTCTTCCGGAGGTGTTCGCCTACCAGCAGCGTGCTGTGGTTGCCGTCGGAGATTACGACTACCTTGCGTTCCTCGTCGGCCGACAGTTTCTTCGCGAATGCCAGCAGTTCATCTCCGTTCAGCGTATGGCAGGTGACTTCAGGCGGGGCTTCTCCGACTGGGTCGAGATCCTTCTTCTCCTCGTGTCGGCCGCTATCTTCGGGCGGAGCGATTCCGGTACGGGTGCGGCTTCTGGCAGCGACATCGTCCGGGGCAGATGCCGCGGCCTTGCCTCCGGCCGCGATTCCGCGATGGCTTTCCTGTCCCGGCTTCGGCTCGGCTACCGGTCGAACGCCTTTGCCGTCCTGGGAGAACGTGTCCCGCTCGAGGTCGGCCTCGGCGTCCGCGGGGTGTTCGTCCTTGAGATCAGATTCAGGCTTCGGTCTGCGGGCAGGGGTCGGATCGCCGAGTCGCTTCGCTTCCTCCGTCGCCCTATCGCCCTTGGGGGCCTGCATCTCGGCGAGGGCGAGTTGCTCGTCCAGCACACGGCTGGCGGCCCGCTGCTGGTTGGCGTACTCGTTG
>JBKHHV010000349.1:0-3204 GCA_046539005.1 Phycisphaerae bacterium | reverse complement strand
CCAGGTCCGGGAACAGGTGCAGCATGTCACGGACGGCGGCGAACCGCAGGCGGTTGTCATCGGCCATGGGTAGAACGCGGATTGAACGGCCTTGGGAAACCGTTGCGATTGTTCTGATGCCTGACCATTTGCACATGCTGTGGCGCATGCCGAATGGTGACAGGGATTACTCGGGGCGGATTTCTTCGATCAAGCGCCGATTCACGCGAGCGTACCTCGCGGGAGGCGGTGAGGAGGCCGACGTTCCGCGAGGACAACAGAGGCAGCGACGGAGAGGTGTCTGGCAGCGGAAGTTCTGGGAGCACACAATCCGCGACGCCCGGGATTTTCATAGGCATATCGATTACATCCACATGAACCCGGTGAAGCATGGCCTGGTCAGGCGGGCGCGGGATTGGCGGACCTCGAGTTTCCATCGGTATGTCGAGGCGGGGTGGTACGAGCCCGATTGGGCAGGAAGAATGGATCTTCCCGGCAGCGTTGAGTATTTCTTCCCCGAGTGAGTGGGCCGTTCCGCCCGCAAGCGAGTTGCGGGGCCAGCCGAGGCCGTTCCGCCCGCAACAAGTTGCGGGCCCTACCGTTTCGCCTCCGTTGCGGTTTTGCGCGGCCGTTCCGCCCGCAACAAGTTGCGGGGCCAACCGAGGGCCGTTCCGCCCGCAAGCGAGTTGCGGGGGCCAACCGTGGGCCGTTCCGCCCGCAACAAGTTGCGGGCCCTACGGGTTTTTCGCCGGCAGGCAAGTTGCGGGGTCAACCGAGGCCGTTCCGCCCGCAAGCGAGTTGCGGGCCCTACGGTTTTTCGCCGGCAGGCGAGTTGCGGGGCCTACGGTTTTCAGCCATTCGTCTGCGATGGCGCAGACGGCTATCAAATGTTGGGAACTTCGCTCCCGGGGGCTTGCAGGTCGGGCGGGGGGTGCTTACCATCGCCCAATTAACCATCCGCCGACAGACGCCAGGAACCCAGCCGGGAGGACGCATGGAAAACAAGATCATCGCCGAGGGGATCACCTTTGACGACGTACTGCTGGTGCCCGCCTATTCCAGGGTGAACCCCTCCGAGGTGGACCTCTCCACGCAGTTGACGCCCAATATCCGCATGAACGTGCCGATCGTATCGGCCCCCATGGATACCGTCACCGAGGCCGCCCTGGCGATTGCACTGGCCGAGGAGGGCGGGGTGGGCTTCATCCACCGCAATCTCACCAAAGAGGCCCAGGCCCTGGAGGTCGAGAAGGTCAAGCGGTCCGAGAACGGGATCATCACCGACCCCAAGACCCTCACCCCGCAGGACTCCACCGCCACCGCCCGGCAACTGATGGCCGAGAACAAGATCTCCGGCGTGCCCATCGTGGAAGACGGCGGCAAGCTGGTGGGCATCATCACCCGGCGCGACATGAAGTTCCTCCAGGAAGACACCTCGATCCGCGACGTGATGACCAGCGAGAACCTGGTGACCGCCTCGCCCGACACCTCGCTGGACCAGGCCGAACATATCCTCAACCGCGCCAAGGTCGAGAAGCTCCTGCTGGTCGACGACAACCACAAGCTCGCCGGGCTCATCACCATGCGGGACGTCGACAAGATGCGAGACAACCCCCTGAGCTGCAAGGACTCCCGAGGCCGACTCCGCGTGGGAGCGGCCGTGGGGGTGCTGGACTACGAACGGGTGGACATGCTGGTCGCCCGGGATGTGGACGTGATCTGCGTGGATACCTCCCACGGGCACAAGGAGATCGTCTGCGAGACGGTCCGGCAGATCAAGGCCCAGCACGACATCGAGGTCGTCGCCGGTAACATCGCCACCGCCGCGGCGGCCGAGGACCTCATCAAGGCCGGTGCCGACTGCCTCCGGGTGGGTATCGGGCCCGGGGCCATCTGCACCACCCGCATCGTCGCCGGCGTGGGCGTGCCGCAGGTGACGGCCGTGGTCGAATGCTCCCGGGTCGGGGACGCCAACGGCGTTCCGGTGATGGCCGACGGGGGCGTCCGCCACAGTGGCGACATTGCCAAGTCGATCGCCGCCGGGGCGAGCGTGGTGATGATGGGCAGCCTGTTCGCCGGGCTGGATGAGTCTCCGGGTGAGCTGATCATCTACCGCGGACGTCGCTTCAAGAGCTACCGCGGCATGGGCTCGATGGACGCCATGCTCGCCGGGTCGGCCGACCGGTACAACCAGGCCGGGGTCGACCGTCGCCGACTGGTGCCCGAGGGCGTCGAAGGCCGGGTTCCCTATCGCGGCTCGCTGGAGGACTTCGTCTACCAGCTCATGGGCGGGCTCCGCAGCGGCATGGACCACTGCGGGACGGCCACCATCCAGGAACTCCGGCGGGACGGGAAGTTCCTGCGGGTTTCCTCGGCGACGCTGGCCGAGTCGCACCCCCACGACATCAACATCACCCATGAGGCTCCCAACTACTTCGGCGTCGACCGTCGCGAGGAGTAAGCTGGCGATTCCCCGCGGCTTGGTCGATATAATCCTGCAGGGCCACAACATCTGCCGTAGAGAAGGAGTTCGCAATGGCCGGGTCTGAGAGGATGAAGCTGGGAGTGCTGCTGGCGGTGTGCCTGCTGGCAGCAGGGGGCTGTGCGGAGTGGGAAACCACGCCGGGGCGTTCACGCGACCTGGGCAACGTCAGCTACGAGCACGCCTACACGACGGCGCGGGAGGTGTTCGTCGCCCATTTTCCCATCGCCGAGGAAGATCCCGCCACCGGGGTGATCGTCTCGCGCCCGGCCTCGGCCAACGAGCCCGGCGAACGCCTCCTGGGCGACTCGCCTGCACGGCACGTCGCCACGCTGCGGTTGCGGCGGCAGGACTCCGGCGTGGTCGTACACCTTTCGATCGCCATCGAGCGCAAGGGCGGACACGTCTACCACCGCGGCGTGCTGGAGCGCGAGAACTACTCGGGGCGACCGGGCCGAACGCCGGCCGAGACGGACGCCGCCATCGACCCCGAGCAGGACGACGACTGGCAGGTGTACGGCTACGACCACCGCCGCGAGTCGGTGATACTCGCCGAGATCTATCGCGCCCTGCACGCCCCGGCCGCTCGCGCGCCGTGAATTTTTCTCCATCGGTGCCTAACGCAGCGACCTTTTTGCCTACTTTACGTTGAGACGGGACATCGTTCGCACACGGAAAGGAAGGCACGCATGCATTCACTCTCGCGATGGAGCGCTATGGGACTCCTGGTGGCCACAATGGTC
>JBKHHV010000348.1:0-3223 GCA_046539005.1 Phycisphaerae bacterium | reverse complement strand
GTACGGGCCCGAGTTGCGGATCCTCGGCGGGGTGGACAAGATGCAGCTGGGCAAGGGCAAAGAGGCGATCAAGGCGTACGTGGAATCGCTGGCCGGGCATGTCGAATCCGGCGGGTTCATCCCGTTCTGCGACCACCGTTGCCCGCCGAACGTCAAGCAGGACGATTATCTGTATTATCTCGATCTGAAACAGGAGCTCTTCGGGACGCTCTGACGGGGCAGGAAAGCAGCAGAGGCATGATCAACGCGAAAGTAATGCAGGCCATCGACAAGCTCGAGGCCTTTCAGAAAGACCGCGACGATTCCTGGAACATCCCGCGCGAGGAGGGGCTGATCCTTCACAACATCGTCCTCGCCGGCGGCTGCAGGTTGCTGGTCGAGGTGGGGACGAGTTACGGCTTCAGTGGGCTGTTCCTCGGCTCGGCCGCCCAGGCCAACGGCGGCCGGCTGCACACGTTCGACCTCGACCCCCGCAAGCACGAGCACGCGGCGAAGAACTTCGAGTCAGCGGGCCTGGGCGATTCGATCGAGCTTCATCTGGGCGATGCCCGCCAGAGGCTGGCCGAGCTGCCCGACGGGATCGACTTCGCCTTCCTCGACGCCACCAAGACGGAAACTGCCGCCTACTGGGATCTCCTCGAGGGCAAACTCTCCGAGCGGTGCATCGTGACCGTGGACAACGTAACCACCCACCCCGACGAACTGGGCGGATTCCTGGCGTCCCTGCGCGAACGGGCTGACTTCACCTGCGCCACCGTGACGGTGGGCAACGGGTTCGACCTGGCGGTCCGTATCCGCAAGTAGCCCGCCCCCTGCCTGCCTGAAGCCGGTTGCCGAGACCACTTCCGTGGAAATCACTTCAGCCTGGGGTTATCCCTGCCGAGATAAGGGCTAGCCCCCTACCGAGGAGGCGGGGCGCGCCCTGTCTCCATTGCCGAAACCATCAGGGGATCTTCACCGCCGCGGCCACAGAGCCGCACCGTGTATGTCAAGTGTAAACCGCCGCTTACAGAAGTGGGAGTACTGCAGTGATAACTCGCCCCCGAGCTTTGGCTCTCTTCGTTCTCGCCTGCGGTCTGTCTGCGTTTGTGCCGTCTGTCTGCCTGGCCCAAGTCAACTGGACCGGAGCCACCAACAACGATTGGCACACCGCCGGCAACTGGGTCGGAGGGGTGGTGCCCGGTGCGGGCGAACAGGTGGTCATCGACGACTCAGTCGTCACCAGCGGGATGGCCGTGGATGCCCCCACCGCCGGGATCACGTCGCTGACGTTCACTTCGGACATCTCGGCCGACATTTCCATCGGAGGAATCGACGCGATCACGATCGGAAACAACGCTGGCGGATACGTCACTTCCCAGAGCCCCCACAACACAGTCGTCCACGCCGGCATCACCCTCAACAACGGTTTCGGGGGCTGGACCACGTTCGACCTGCAGTCCGGCGACATGGCCCTGCACGACAACGTCACCGAGGCCGACGTTTGCGGACTGCTTAAGGAGGGGACGGGCAAGTTGGCTATCTCCGCCGCTGCCGGTTACACCGGCGCCACATCGGTGCAGGCCGGCACGCTGGAGATCGGAAGCACAATGGCAAGCCAAGCCTATACAGTCAGCAGTGATTCCGCACTGACCACCTTGGCCGATCACCTGCTGGACTCCTCCGCCGCACCGGAAATGACCGTAGACGGCACGTTGACCCTGCAGGGAAGCGACACCGTCAGCCTCCTGGAGGGCGCCTCGACGGGCGTGGTTTCGATCGCTGCCAATGAAACACTGGTCGTATCCGGGCCCGGCAACTACGCAGGCAACCTCACGGGCGACGGCAACATCGAGTACAACACGCCCGGGCTTACCTCCATCCTCAGCGGCGACAACAGCGGCTTGACCGGGGTGCTGACGATCAAGGGCGGCTACGTCAACTTTGCCTCAGCCGAGTCGATGGGCGGAAGCAAGGTGGTGATGGAGGGCGGTTTTGTGCGTTTCAGCGGGGCCGGCGACACCTACGACCGCAATATCGAACTGGTCGCCGGAAGCAACAAGTACATCCACTGCGACAACGACGTCACCTATAGCGGGCACTTCTTCGGGGACAACAACACCGTCGCCACACGAGGGCCCGGAACCCTGACCTTGACCGGCAACAACGCCGCCGGCTTCGGCGGGTACTTCGAGATCGACCAGGGCACACTGGTGGTCTCCAACACAATGCATCTGGGTGGCGGGGTCATCTTCGACGGCGGAGACTTCCACGTTACCGGCTCCGACACCGTCGAGAACAGCGGTCTGCTGGTCCTCAACGACCACGGTACCGTCACGGTGGACAGTTCTGCGACATTTTCGCAGGCCGACTCCATCATCGGCAACAACAACCTGACCAAGAACGGCGGCGGCACGATGCGCATTTCCGACAGCTCCAACTACGGAGGCAGGACGATCGTCAACGCCGGCGTACTGGACCTGGCCGCGGCATGCACGAACACCACGCACGTGGATATCGTCGGAGGTACGGTGCGGATCTCCGGAGCAGGCGACGTGCTGAGCCAGACGTGCATCGTCGACCTTGCCGACAACGCCAACGCCATGCTCGACCTTGCCGACCAGGACGAGGACATAGGCCAACTTACCGGCGGCGGGCCCAACGGCGGAAACGTGGAGCTCGGTTCCGGGCGGCTGGGCGTGATCGTGGGCAACAACAACACCTTCGGTGGCATCATCAACGGCACCGGTGGGTTCGCCCTCGCCGGGGGCACCATGACCCTCAGCCGAAACAACACCTACACCGGCACGACCACCGTCTACGACGCCTGCACGCTGAACCTCTCCGGGACCAGCCTCTCGGGGGCGCTGGACATCGACGGCACGGGCACGCTGGTGACGGCCTCGGCCGACAACCAGCTCCTCGGCACCCCGACCGTCGACCTCGATGCCGGCGCGACGTTGACCCTGGGCGGGTCCGAAACCCTCGGCGGGCTGGCTGGAGGCGGGAACCTGCAACTGGCAAACGGCTCTACCCTCACCCTCGCCGGCGGCGGGGCCTATTCCGGTGACATCTCGGGAGATGCCGACGTCGTCATCAATCACGGCGGCACGAGCACCTTCAGCACCGCCAACTCCTTCACCGGCAAGCTGGCCATCAACAGCGGCACGCTGTCCATCGCCAATATCTCGGCTTTGGGAAGCGGCGGGGCCCAGAACACCCTCCAACTCGGCGGCGGAACGCT
>JBKHHV010000094.1:0-13012 GCA_046539005.1 Phycisphaerae bacterium | reverse complement strand
GAGGAGAAACGCACCCTCGACACCGAGGTGCTCCGCCCGCTGCGGGGCGACTTCTTCTGCATGCCCTTCGGCGGCAACAACGCCTGGCGCGGCGAAGACCACCCCGCTCACGGCGAGGTCGCCACCGCACGCTGGAAACATGCCGCCCTGCAATGCGACGACGGCGTCCGCCGGTTCTCCGCCCGCATGGACACCGCCGCCCGTCCGGGACGGGTGACCAAGGAACTGACGCTGGTGGACGGGCAGAACGTGATTTACACCGCACACACGCTGGAAGGCTTCGGCGGGAAGATGTGTCTGGGGCATCATGCCACCCTGGCCGTCCCGCCCGAGGAAGGCGGGCTGCTGGTCAGTTCCAGCCCCTTCGCGCTGGGTATGACCAACCCGGGACTGTTCTCCGACCCCGCCGAGGGCGAGTACCAGTCGCTGGCGATCGGCGCGAAATTCCGGCGGCTGGACCGCGTGCCCACTCTCTGGAAGGACTGCCGCTGGGCCGATTGCTCGTCGTTCCCCCGCCGTGCGGGCTTCACCGACCTGCTGGCGCTGATGAAGAAGCCCGGCAAGAGCCCGGCGTGGATGACGGCCGTGTGCCCCTCGCAGGGCTACCTGTGGTTCTCGCTGAAAGACCCGTCCGTTCTGCCGACCACGGCCTTCTGGATTTCCAACCGCGGCCGCCACGGCGCTCCCTGGGACGGGCGGAACCGCTGCCTGGGGCTGGAGGACGTGTGTGCGTACTTCGCCGAAGGGTTGGCCGACTCGGCGCGGAAAAACGAACTCAACGAGGCAGGCTTCCCCACGACGATCACGCTCTCGAAGCGCAGGCCGTCGGTCATCCGGTATATCGAGGGGGCCGTGGCGATTCCCAAAAGCTTCTCGCGGGTGAAGACCGCCCGGTTCGGCCCCGACGAGGTAACCTTCACCGACGAGAACGGCAAGTCCGTCACCGCGGCGGTTCGGCACGGCTTCCTGCATGACGGAGCGGTCCGCGACTGATCGAATACGTCCGACCGGGGCTGGGCGAACGCGTTCACGTGCTCGCGATGGCAATGATTGCGGCCAGCACCCGCATTTAACGGGATATCTCGACGAAGACGCGTGGAAAGCCTGTGCCTATAATACTGCCGAGCGAAAGGAGATACCGATGAAGCGTTCAGTATGGATTCTGGCGACGTTGCTGGTGGCGGGTCTGGTGTTCGCCGACGACGAGAAGGCCGAGCAGAAGCTGAAGTACCCGTGGGCGGGCAAAGAGATGAATGAACAGGTCTCGATGACCAGGCTGGAGCACGAGGTGCTGAAGTTCAACGCCAAGCCGCTGACGCGAGAGGAACAGCGGATGTTGGTGAAAGGCGGGAAGTGCGTTGTCGGCTTGACGCGGCTGCATGTCGATGCCAAGGACAAGGGGCTTGTCATGACAGGGGAGTGCCTGTTCACCGACCCCGACAAGGAGATGTTCGGTGTCGCTGCTGGTTACATCCGCAGGCACTTATCGCTAAGCCGCACATTACTGGGGACGATCTACGACAAGGAGAAGTTCCCGGTTGGGGTCCGGGTCGTGTACAAAGGCAAGGTCGTTTGCACGCGAACGTACACTGAGGATTCATGAGCCTCGCATTGCCGCCGCGACGATCCGGTCCCTTACAGGGTCGCCGGGTGGCTGGGCCGCAACATGCTTGGCCTTGGTGGGCGGGGCGGCAAGGTAATACAGCGTCTCATCGTTGTACGACCGGGGCTCGGCGAACGCGTTCACGTGCTCGCGATGGCAATGATTGCGGCCAGCCCGAGCAGGATGCCCAGGAAGATCAGCAGCCATTTCAGCGTGCCGCCCTTCCTTTCGAAGCCGCGGTAGTCCAATACCGCCTGGGACGGAACCACCCCGTCATCGACACAGGTCTGCAGACCCCGCACCAGTGCCAGCAGGCAGTCGCCCTGTTTGGAGCTTTCTCTGCCGCCCGGCGGCTGAAGACCGGCCACGATGGTCACCCGCCCGCGGTCGCAATCGAGCTGCAGGCTCTGTTCGAACTTCGTTTTGCGCACGGCCTGGTGGCGCTTGCGTCCCCGCGTGCAGGTGAGCGACTGTCCGTTCCGGTCGACAAGGAAGCCGGCCTCCCGGCAGTAATCCCGGGCGCGGGCGAGGGCCTCTTCGTCCTCGACCGTAGTCACGAAGGTATGCTCGACGATCATTGGGTCACCCACCATTCCTGCAGTACGACCAACGAGTTATGAACGAAATGAAGAAGCATGCACGGGTACAGCGAGCCGCTCTTGATCCGGACCCATCCCAGCACCAGCCCCATGATCGACAGGTGCAGCAAACCCAGCCATTGCAGGTGGAGTATGGCGAACAGCAGTGCCGTTACCAGCAGGGCCTCTCCGGGCTTGAGGATATGGCCAAGGCTCGGCTGAATGATTCCGCGGAAGGCGATCTCCTCGGAAATCGCCGGGCCCACCGCGATCAGCAGCAGGACCATCCCCCAGCCGTACCCGGCCTCCAGCAAGTCGCCGGAGTAGGTGAACTCCGGGGCTTCCATTACGGAGTTGATCGCCTCGACCAGAACGTTGGCGCCCGCGAAAGTCAGTATGCCCAGGCCAATTACGATCGGGTACCACCGCAGGCGGCCCGTTTCTGCCAGGGCGGGACGCACCGTGGACCAACAGGCCGCCATCGCCACAAATGCCACCAACGCGTAGAGGAACGTCCCCACGAACTCGGCCGTCACGATCGCCGACTCGTCGGCGCGGATCATGATTGCCATGACCCCCGACGACGCCAGGAACAGGAAGTACACCCACAGCGTCCGGGCAACGGGTGAGCCGGCCGGCGGAGGGGCGGTCACGGGCGCCGCCTGCACCGGTGGCACAACCGCCCCGACAGGGTCGTCCGGCTGGGGCGGCAGAGGCGGAGGCGGAGGCGGGGAGCAATGGGGGCAGCGGTCCCAGTCCGGCTGCCACGGCGCCCCGCAGCGGGTGCAGAAGTTGGGCGTCTGGGCCGAGGACTCCTCGGCAACGGGCTCGTCGGCCGCGTCCTCGAAGGGCTCACCGAAGCCGGAGAGGCTGTAGTCTCGTTCGCTCACCGGGCGGCTCCGTCAGGCCCCGGGGGCCGGGGCGTCCATCTTTTCGGCGAGCCGACGATGGTTGAGCCCCGCCTTGATCGCCCTTGCCAGTACGATGATGATAATCAGCTTGATCAGCCATCCCTGGGCGATGCTCGCCGGGTCCGCCATGGCGTTGTAGACCTGGAGAGAGAGAAAGACCACCAGCCCCACGATCGACGCCGGCAGCGGGTTCCTGCGGGCCCAGATGCCCAGGCTGATGTAGATTACCGTCAGCACCCCGTTGGTCACCAGTAACATGCGCAGCGCCGAGGATGGAATCCCCATGCGGTCCCCGCTCGCCATCAGGATAAGCGTGAAGATTCCCGTCAGGACGCCCACCGCGATCAGCGCGATCGACGAACGTCGGGCGGTCTTGAACAGTTGCTGCATCTGCATCTGACGGCCGACCGACGTGTCGGCCATTTCGCTGCTCGAAACGAGCCTGGGTCCCTGGTCGGAACCGGTGGGCAGTGCCTTACCGCAGGAGGCACAGAATGCGGCCTGGTCTTCGTTCGGTGCATCGCAGTGCGGACAGATCTTCTCGGACATCTTCACACTCCCCAACAAGTTGCGGGACGAGAACGCCCCTGATGATCGGCTGGACAGAAGGTAACCTGCCCGGACAATTCTGGCAAGTTCACACCGCGGCAAAAAACAGGTGGCTGATCGAGGATTCCGCAGCCCGGCCCCGTGCCGGTCTTTGCCTCTGGGGCATCGGCCGATGAACAAACGCCGTTTGGCCTGCGTACAATGCCTCAATATCGCGCGGGGTTGGAACACAACGGCACTGCGGTCGTCTATCTGTCCGCAGACACGTGGTTTTCGGTCCGGGCGAATCGCCGCCGACCGCGGCTTTGCCGGAAAGAACCGCCCCCCTCGCTCCGATGAGTCAGAGGGTTCCGGGCCCGCGGTCTCCGGCCGTGTTCCCGCAGGAGCCTTACGCATGGAACGGTCCAGGCAACGCTGCCTGAGCCTGCAGCCTTCAGTACAAGGGAGTATTCGATGACAAAGCCCGCTTTCGGGATCTGTCTGGCGCTGGCAGCGGTCCTCGCGGCCGCGTTACCCGCAGCGGCCGGGGAAGACAACAACCTCGCCGCGGCCCGCAAATACGTGGAGAACTCCGACCGCTACATGCACCACAGCCGCATCAAGCGGGGCATGAAGGGCTACGGACTCAGCGTGCTCAGCGGCACGAAGATCGAGAAGTTCGACCTCGAGGTCGTTTCGGTTCTGCGCAACTTCAACATCGGCCAGGACGTGGTGCTGGCGAAGATATCCTCCGACACGTTCGATTTCGAGAAGTCCAAGGTCATCGCGGGCATGAGCGGCTCGCCGATGTTCCTCCAGGACCCCGAAGACGGAAAGTTCAAGATGATCGGCGCCCTGGCCTACGGCTGGAGCGCCCAGGCCGAGCCGCTGTGCGGCATACAGCCCATCACGCAGATGCTGGCGATCAGCGGCGTGGTAGCCGGCGACAAAAACGGCGACAACGACAGCACGCCCCGCCGCGGGCGCAGGGACAAGGCCCGGGGCAAAGCCCGCCACGTGGACGAGGACACCTTCCTCCGGCGTGTCATCAAGCCCAGGAAGCAGGACTTCGCCCTCTACGGCGTGCCCTCCGACCGGATGCAGAACAAGAGCGACGACCAGGACGGCGAGCCGCGCCTGGTGCCCCTCGCCACACCGGTGATGATCTCGGGGCTCAGCCGTGGGACCGCCGAGAGGGCCGGCAAGGTGTTCTCCGCGGCCGGTCTGATCCCGCTGCAGGCGGGCAAGGTGGGCGGCGCGGACGTGAAAGGGCTGGAGAAGCTCAAGCTGGAGGCAGGCTCGGCGATCTCGGTGCCGATGGTCACCGGCGACGCCGACTGGTACGGCGTGGGCACCGTGACCGATGTCATCGACGGGCAGGTGCTGGCGTTCGGACACGCCTGGGAAGGCGAAGGCGAGATCGATTACCCCATGGCGACCGCCTACGTCCACACGGTGGTCAAGAGCATCCTCCGTAGCTTCAAGCTCGCCAGCACGGTGAAGATCGTCGGGGCGGTCGACCGCGACGAGTACACCGGCGTGACCGGCAAGCTCGGCAGGTCGGCGAAGATGATCCCCATGACCGTCACCCTCACCCACCCCAAGACCGGACGAAAACAGCAGTACCGCTACAAGCTCATCAAGCACAAATGGATGACGGCCGCCCTGGCGCGGGCCCTGGTGGGCGAGAGCGTCTACGCCTGGCACAGTCCGCCGGCCCAGCACCACATCGACTACAGCATCACCGTCGCCTACGACAAGCTGGGCAAGTACACCGCCCGCAACCATTCGTCCAATGACATGGCGTGGGACGCGATCTCCGACACCGGGCGCGTCATCTACGCCCTGACCGAGAACCCCTACGCCGAGCCGATCTATCCCAAGCGGATCGACGTGAGCCTCACAATCGCCGAGGGAGCCAACTACGCCCAGTTGCTGAAGCTTTCGCTGGACGGGTCGGTCTACAAGCCCGGCGACACGGTGACCGGCAAGCTGCTGGTGCGCCGCTTCCGCAAGCCGCGGACGACGATCCCCGTCAAGTTCAAGCTGCCCAGGGACATCGAGGACGGTTCCTACACGCTCCAGGCGTGCGACTTCCTGCAGGCCCTTTCGGCCCAGCAGCGTCTGCACCCCCACAAGTACGCCGCCAAGACGCCCCGGGAACTGTTCCGCGTCGCCCAGGAAATCGTCAAGCCCCAGTCTCGCGACCTGTACCTCCGCATGACGCTCTCGGGCGGCGGCATGGCGATCCATCGACAGGAACTGCCGGACCTGCCGGCCTCGAAAGCGAATATCCTCAACGAGGCCAACCTGCCCGACGCCCGCGACTTCGGGAGGCAGATCGAGCAGACCCAGCGGACCGACTACGTCATCAGCGGCTCGACGTCCACCACGGTGACCGTCCGCGAGAACCCTGAACAGACCGCGATACACGAACAGGAGAACAATAAGTGACTTACCGCACCACGCTTGGAATCGTATTGCTTCTGACGGCCGCCGCCTGGGCGGTCAGCCCCCAGACCTGGGAGCACCAGACCGAGGCCGACTTCAGCGGCGGAAAGCTCGACGCAGCGGTGGTCACCAGCTACGGCGAGGTGAAACTCGCCCGCAAGGTCGAGGTACTGATGAAGTCCGAAGATGCCCCGGTGGTGGTCTCAGACGTGGTCTCCCACGCCAAAGCGCTATACGCCGCCGACGGGGCGGGCAACGGCATCTACCGCATCGCCGACGGCAAGAGCGAGAAATTCGCCGAGGTGCCCAGCACCATGATCGCCTGCCTGCGCCCCAACGGCCGCGACCTGCTGGTGGGCACCGGCGGCGACGGAGGCGGGGTCTACCGCGTGAACCGTCGCGGACGCACCAGCAAGGTCTGGACCGACCCGGACGTCACCTACGTCTGGGCGATCGTGCCCGACGGCAAGGGCGGCTTCTACGCCGCTACCGGCACCAAGGCCGGGGTGTACCACGTGAACAGGAACGGCCGCGGGCGCAAGCTCTACGGCATCGACAAGCTCGCCAAGAATATCCTCTGCCTGGCGCTGGACGCCGGGAACGATACCCTCTACGCCGGAACCGACGAGGCCGGGCTGATCCTGGCGATCCAGACCAACAACGGCAAAGGACGCGTGCTCTACGACGCCCCGGAAAAGGAAATCGCCGCGGTGGTGGCCGACCCCCACGGCGGGGTCTACGCCGCCACTTCCGACGCCTCCAAGGCCAAGGCCGACGGGGACGTCGAGCCTTCCACCGAGAAGGAAGGCAAGGCCGTTCCACCCTCGACCGCGCCCGACGTATCGAAGGAAGAGGCCGAGAGGATCGACGAAGCTCTCGACGCCGTTCCGGTCCGCAAGAACGCCGGCAAATCCGACGAGAAGCCCGACACGAAAGCCGAAGACAGCCCGGCCGAGACGGGCAAACCCGAAAACGGCGCCAAGGAAGAGTCGGCCGAGGGCAAACGCCCCACCCGCCGGGTGCGCAAGGCCATGCGCAAAGCCCGCAAGGCAGCCACACAGCCCGCCGACAACGGCAAGGCGACCCCGGCCGCCAAGGCATCGCCCCGCGCGACCCCGAGCGGCGCCGCCAGTCAGCCGTCCTCTTCGTCCAACGGCAGGCCCACCTCCGCCAGCGGGAAGGCAACCGGGCCTGGAAACGCCGTGTACTACGTTCGCCCCACCGGGGTGGTGGAAACCGTGTTCCGTCGGCCCGTGACCGTGCTGGACATGGCGATGCACAAAGGGCAACTGCTGCTGGCGACCGGCAACGGCGGAGCGGTCTACGCCGTCCGTAGCGACGGTGACCTGATCGTAAAGCTGGCGGACGTCGAGAGCAGCCAGGTGACCTCCCTGGCGGCCGGCAAGGGTGCCATTGTCTTCGCGACCGCCAACAAGGGCTCGGTGGCGAAGGTCGCCGAGAGTTTCGCCCCCAAGGGCACGCTGGTAAGCAAGGCGCTGGACGCCAAGCAGATCGCCCTCTGGGGCACGGTGAAGCTGCAGGCAGACGCCCCACACGGCACGCGGGTGACCATCGCCACGCGAAGCGGCAACCTCTCGGAACCCGACGACAACACCTGGAGCGAGTGGTCAAAGGAGATTCCCGCCGGCGACGGGTTCGTGAAGATCCCCACCCCGGCCGGCCGATTTCTGCAGTATCGGGTCACGCTGAGTTCCGGCGGCCACGCCAGCCCCACCCTGCGCGGGCTCAAGATCGTCCACCAAGTGGGCAACCTGGCCCCGAGCATCTCGGCCGTGACGGTGAAGGTAGGCCCCAAGGGCGGCGGAACCGGCCCGGTCCGCGTGCTGCAAGTCAAGGCCGCCGACGAAAACGGCGACAGGCTGCTCTACCGCATTGCCTATCGCAAGGTGGGCGAGAAGCTCTGGACGGAGTTGGCCGACGAACTGGACAAGCCCCAGTACGTCTGGAATACCCAGACCGTCGGCGACGGCGCCTATGAGTTGCGGATCGAGGCCTCGGACGAGAAGTCCAATGCCCCCAAACGCGGACTCTCGGCAGCGAGGGTGAGCGAGCCGGTGCTGGTGGACAACACCGCCCCGCAGATCGCCAAGCTCGCCGGCCGAGTCGGGGCCGACGGAAAGGTAACCCTCACCGGACAGGCAACCGACCGGATCAGCCGCATTACGAGCATCGAATACGCCGTGGACAGCGGCGAGTGGCAGACTGCCCTGCCCACCGACAACATCTGCGACCAGTTGAGCGAGATGTTCCGCATCGAGCTAACCGACCTGGAGGCCGGCGCGCATCGCATCGCCGTCCGGGTGACCGACAAGCTGGGCAACAGTGCCCACGACTCGGTAGTGGTGAAGGTGGAGAAGTAGCCCCTCGCCCGGCGGGTCCAACACTTCGCGACTGGCCCGGTGAGGCAAACAGGCAACCCAGGCCCCCGTCGGCGCAAGGCCGGCGGGGGCTTTCGCGCGCGCCGGGGACAACGACGCCCGCGTTCGACAGGAACGGGGGAACGGGCCTGGTCGTTCTGAACGGTGAGACCGCTGGAGACACCCGGAAAGGACGGACTCCCATGAACTCGAGCCAACATCAACAAAAGACTCCCGCACTCGACCCGCAGCGCAAAGACGACGACGATACCCAACAGCCGGCCAAGCTCCACTGGTGGAACAAGTGCCCGTGTAACAGCGGGTTGCGGTTCGGCAAGTGTTGCGGTGCAAACGGCGAGGACACCTGCCGCTACGAAGTCGAGTAGCTTTCCTTCTTCCGTTTCGTTATAGTCGTGATCGCCGGCGGGCGGTTGCCCGCCTCAAAACGGCTGAATTCCGGCGTGGAGATTGCCCTCTTTGCGCCTTTTGTATACCCTTGGTCGGCCGACGTGGACCACACGAGACCCCTGACCCCCTGACGAGTGAAAGATGACCGAGCGCAAGACCTGTAAACTCGCACTGGAAGACGGACTGGTATTCAGCGGATTCGCCTTCGGCGCCGAGGGCACCACCACCGGCGAAGTCGTCTTCAACACCGGCATGACCGGCTACCAGGAAGTCCTCACCGACCCGTCCTACGCCGGGCAGATCGTCACGATGACCTACCCGCAGATCGGTAACTACGGCGTAAACACCGAGGACATTGAGAGCTACAACCGCAACGTCCAGGTCCGCGGTTTCGTGGTCAAGGAGTTCTCGCCCTGCGTGAGCAATTTCCGCGCCGACCGCTCGCTGCAGCAGTACCTGGCCGACGAAGGCATCATCGGAATCGCCGGCCTCGACACCCGCGCCGTCACCCGCCACATCCGCCAGGCCGGGGCCATGAACGGCGCCCTCAGCACCGAAGTGCTCGACGACGTGGAGTTGGTGAAGCTCGCCAAGGGCGCTCCCAGCATGAGCGGGTCGGACTACGTCAAGGTCGTGGCCCCCACGGCCGGGTACGACTGGCCCGACGGATACAACAGCTCCTTCGCCCAGGCCCATCGCGAGCACGGCGAGAAGACCTTCGACGTCGTGGCCGTCGACTGCGGTGCCAAGACCAACATCCTGCGCAATCTCGTGGAATGCGGCTGCCGGGTGCACGTGGTGCCCGCCTCGGCCTCGAGCGAGGAGATCCTCGCCTACAAGCCCGAGGGGGTGTTCATCTCCAACGGTCCGGGCGACCCCGAGGCCGTGACGTACACCATCCAGACACTGCAGAACCTGGTGGGACGGGTGCCGATCTTCGGCATCTGCCTGGGACACCAGTTGCTGACCTGGGCCGTGGGCGGGAAGACCTACAAGCTCAAGTTCGGGCACCGCGGGTCGAATCAGCCGGTGCGGAACCAGGCGACCGGGAAGGTGGAGATTACCTCCCAGAACCACGGTTTCGCCGCCGACGCGGGCAGCCTGGAAAACGCCGGGGCGACCGTCACCCACGTGAACCTCAACGACGAGACCGTCGAGGGCTTCACGCACCCGGACAAGGCGCTGTTCAGCGTGCAATACCACCCCGAGGCCTCACCCGGTCCTCACGATGCGACCTACCTGTTTGACTGCTTTCGCGACATGATGGAAAGCGGTTCGGCCCCGACGGCCGAGCAGATGCACGCCGCCCAGGAACGCCTCGCCACCGCAGGCGGCAAGCCCTAGGCATAACGGCCATCCCGTGACGGCCTGCAGCACCCCGACCCACCACGCGGCACACACAGTGAGGCCGGCAGCTTGCGGTGTGGCGTCAATTCCAGCTATCACTCGGTTTCCGCCAAACGCCAGCGGGTCGCCTTGGCGTTCAGCGATGTACGAGACAGCATGGGTGTCGGCGGCACCCGTGGCACCCGACCCTTGTCAGATCCACACGCCAATGGCAATTGGCTATGTGGCTCATAGCTGTTGTCCCGGCGTGAAGAGACGGTAACGATCATGGGTGCTTCTTGTCCCGCCCTGAAAGGGCGGTGGCATATAGCCGGGCGGCGTAAGCCCCCGGAAACAGGCGCCCCCCAAACAGCGAGCCCCAACGGGGCGGCACGAGCTTACGTCAGCGAAACTGCATGCTTCTCCGCTGAACGGAGAAGCATGGCACCCGACAGGCCGCGAACAAGGTTATTCCGCAGGCAGCCCCCATCGCCTGCTTCGCAGGCACTTCCCCCAGGGCGGGGGAAGAGTTTTTGCCCCCCCCCGGCACCGCCAATTCCGTGCCCCTTGCGGATTCCGTCAGGCGCTGCCGGGTCGCCTTGGCGTTCAGCGCTGTTCACCGCTGCTGAGAGAGCGGCATCTTGCGCGTCTCGGTTCTCCCTTGCCCTCGGGCCTGCATCGCCGGGACGCCCATGCCCACCGGGCGGGCCTCGTTCTTCCGCTTCATCCCGTCTTGACAATCTCCCCCTTCCGGGTGTACTGATACTACTTCCCGCAACTTGCGACGGCCGCGGTTGTTGAACACAGACGTCCCCGGGACGTCTACACTTGGCCGGGGGCGCAGGCACAGGGCATCAGGCCACGAGAGGAGAGGGCATGATCGACGTACAGAACCTGACGAAGTGGTACGGGAACATCCTGGCGGTCGACCGCATCTCGTTCCACATCGACAAAGGGCGGATCGTGGGCTTTCTTGGCCCCAACGGAGCCGGCAAAAGCACCACGCTGAAGATCCTCACCTGCTACCTGCCCGCCACCAGCGGCAAGGCGACCGTCGCCGGACACGACGTGCTCAGCGAATCGCTGCAGGTGCGGCAGAACATCGGGTACATGCCCGAGGCGGTGCCGGTGTATCCCGAGATGCGGGTCCACGAGTACCTCATGTTCCGGGCGGCTTTGCGGGACATCCCCGCCCGCCAGCGACGGTCGGCCGTCCAACGCGTCGCCGAGAGATGCTGGCTGAGCAAGCCCGAGGACATGATGCGCCGCCGCGTGGGCGAGCTGTCGCGCGGGTATCGCCAGCGTGTCGGGCTGGCGGAGGTGCTGCTGCACAACCCGCCGGTGCTGGTGCTGGACGAGCCCACCCTGGGCCTGGACCCGGTGCAGATCCGCGCAATGCGCGGGCTCATCCAGGAACTGGGCGACGATCACACGGTGATCCTCTCCAGCCACATCCTCGCCGAGGTGGAGCAGACCTGCAACCAGATCATCATCATCGCCGGGGGTCGCATCGCCGCCCAGGGCAAGCCCGACGAACTCCGCCGCAAGGTCGTGAGCCCCTCGCGGATCATCGCCGAAATCAAGGGCGCCGACGCCGGGGAGATCGTGCGTGCCATGAAGGCGATCCCGCAGGTCAAGGGCGTGGACCATTCCCCTGCGGGCAACTGGACCGAGGTATGGATCCAGACGGCCGGCGGGGAAGACCTGCGGGCCGAGGTGTATCGCACCGTCGCCGAGAAGCGCTGGCAGATGCGTTCGTTGCGACGGGAGATCAGTTCGCTGGAAGATTACTTCGTGGAAATCACCTACAAGCAGAACGTCGGCGCCGGGGAGCCGGTCGTCCCGGCCTGAAGCGACGTTCCTGGCCGTGCCCCCTCCATGCGGGCACCGCCGACCCCACCGCATACGAAAGGACCCTGCATCATGGGAAAAGTGCTGACGTTGGCACGACGGGAGCTGGCGGGGCTTTTCTTCTCGCCCCAAGCCTACGTGGAGGGGGCCGCGTTCCTGTTCTGCAGCAGCCTGTGGTTCTTCCTGGCGATATTCCAGCCCGGCCAGGAGGCGACCCTCCGCCCGCTGTTTGAGGGCATGGCCTACATTCTTATTCCGGTCGCCCCGCTGCTGACCATGCGGCTGATGAGCGATGAATACCGCTCCGGGACCGTCGAAACGCTCATGACGGCCCCGGTCACCGAAACGCAGGTGATCCTGGGCAAGTTCCTGGGCGTGGCGGTGTTCTACCTGGTCTTCCTGGCGACGACCGCCGCTCTGCTGGTGCTGATGATCTTTTACGGGCAGCCCGACACCGGCGTGGTGCTGATGGGCTACCTCGGCATGGTCCTGCTGGGACTGGCGTTTCTGGCGGTGGGGCTGTTCTCTTCGACGGTCACCCGCCACCAGGCGCTGGCGTTCGTGGTGGGAGCGCTGATTTTGCTGGTGTTCACCGTGGGCATGCAGTGGCTGGCGTTCCACGCCCCGCTGCTGAGCAACCTGGCCACGAAGCTCAGCGCGGTGAATTACTTCCGTGAGTTTGCCCGGGGCGTGTTCGACACCCGCGGAGTGATCTTCTTCGTGAGCCTGACGGTGGCGTTCCTCCTGTTCAGCGTGAAATCCCTGGAGTCGCGACGATGGAAATAGGCATGCACGAAATGGAAGCCGACCCGAAGACAATGGAAATGATGGACCGCAAATGGACCGCAACCGGCGCGCTGGCGTCGTTGGCGGCGCTGCTGGCATGGATCGTCGTGATGGTACTCTATGCGATGCAGGCGCCCCTCCAGCAACTCGACCAGCAACTGCACGTACCCACGGGCAGTTGCCGCGAGGCGG